>CAZYZD010000014.1:0-34603 GCA_964651755.1 uncultured Sulfurospirillum sp.
TGCGTCCAAAGAGTGGTCACGGATAAAAAGAGTTTTAATAGGTTGTGAAGGCGGATTTAGCGATAAAGAGCGTAAGATTTTCGAAAATTTTCGTAAAATATCTTTGAAAACGGAACTTATTTTAAAAAGTGAGACCGCTGCGGTTGCAACTTGTGCAAAACTCTTGATTTAAATCGTTTTTTCTGTTATACTTATGGTTCCCCTCCCCCTATATGGCAGTAGACCGATTTTGGTCTGCTGTTTTCTTATTTTCCCATCCCGAACGACTGTAAAATTTAGAAACTCTCACAAATCGATCAATATTGTAAGAAAAAAATATTTTTTAAGATTATTATAAACTCATTTCAGTATAATTGCGCACTTAAAAAACCCAAATCTTGTTATCTTATGCAAGAAAATAGAAGGATTAGAAAATGAAAAAAGGTATTCACCCGGAATATATGGAATGTAAAGTGTCATGCGCGTGCGGCAATAGTTTTGAAACAATGTCAAATACACCAGAAATGAGAATCGATATTTGTAATGAATGTCATCCGTTTTTTACAGGTAGCCAGAAAATTGTAGATGCTGCCGGTAGAGTTGAGAAGTTTAAGAAAAAATATAACTTAAAATAACACATATAATTTGCTTCATTTTATTCCCACACCAATAGGGAACTTGGAAGATATCTCTTTGAGGAGTTTAAAACTCCTCGAATCTGCTACAACGATTTTTTGCGAAGACACCAGAATTACTAAAAAACTTATTTCATTGCTCAAAGAGCGTCATCTAATTACTCCAACTCATGAACAAAAATTTATCTCTATGCATTCTCATAATGAACGGGAAGTGGTTTCAAAACTTACGCCGGAGTTTTTTTACGAAGAAGAAGTATTGTATGTGAGTGATGCGGGGATGCCTGCTGTCTCTGATCCCGGATGTTTATTGGTAAATTTTGCACAGGAACATAAGATTCCCTATGAGGTAGTTCCTGGCGCTAATGCGGCATTAGTGGCATATGCTTCGAGTGGTTTTTGTGAAAGTCAGTTTCTTTTTTATGGTTTTTTGCCGCATAAAGGTACCAATCGTTCAAATGCACTTCATGAAGCTATGTTTAATGGTTTTGTGACCATCCTATATGAATCGCCTCACAGAATTATGAAATTAATTGAGCAGATTTGTAACATTGATCCTAAAAGAGAGCTTTTTTTGATAAAAGAAGCGACAAAGCTATATCAAAAGCAGTTTAAAGGATATGCAGAGGAGATATTGGAAGAGTTAAAAGTACAAAATATTAAAGGTGAATGGGTGGTTGTTATAAATAGTGATAAAAAAGAATTAGGTGTTATCAGTGTTGATGATATAGTTAAACTCGATTTACCCAAAAAACAGGCTGCTAAATTAATTGCAAAAATTACCGGGAAATCCCCAAAACAGTGCTATCATGAACTTCTTTAGCACGTTGTTAATTCTTTTATAGTAAAATCCTTTTATGATAATATACGGAAAGCAAATTTTTTTATACGTTTTGGAAAAGTATCCTTCTTTAATTGAAGAAATTTATCTGGCTAAAGAGGTAGATAAAAAACTTTTTTCAAAAATTTCCAAACTAGGTAAACCCATTGTGCGTTTGGATGCAAAAAAAGCACAGGCAATGGCACGGGGTGGAAATCATCAGGGAATGTTTTTAAAAATTTCAGATATGGAATTTACGCCGTTTCAAAATGTTAAAAAAAGTGCTTTTGTGGTAGTGTTGCAAGGCATTACTGATGTAGGCAATATAGGAGCGATTATACGTAGTGCATATGCTTTGGGCGTAGATGCCGTAATTGTTTCCGGTGTTAAAAATTTACCGCTTGAGGCATTGGTTCGTACTAGCAGCGGGGCTATTTTTGATATGCCTATTGTTCTTTTTCAGGATACTTCAACACTGATCAATGAGCTAAAACAATCAGGTTTTAAGACTTATGCTGCTGCTATGGACGGTCAGGATGTCAGAGAGGTGACTTTTGCTGATAAAAAAGCATTAGTGATGGGAAGTGAAGGTGAAGGTTTGCCAACACGTATATTACAAAAATGTGATACAAAAATAGCGATAAAAATGCAAAGAAAATTTGACTCATTAAATGTGAGTGTAGCGACAGCGATTTTATGTGATAGGATGAGATAAAAATGGATGAAAAAAAACAGGATAACGAACAAAATAACGGTTCTCAACAAACACCAAAACCGCGTACCAGAAGAACAAGAAAAAAAGTTGATACAAAAAAGAAGAGTGAAGAGACAACAGCTCCAAAAGAGAACGTAGAAGAGCAAGACTCTTCGAAAAAAGAGGAGATGACATTACAGGACTCCATAGCATATCTTCATGAAGTTGGTATTAAAAAGGTCTCTAATAAGACATTTATTAATGAAGCTGATTTGATTGCTTTTTTGGAGGAAGACTTTACTAACATCAATAAAACAAGGGCACTTGGTTTTATTCAGATTCTTGAACGAGAATACCCTGTAAAGCTTGATGAACTGAAAAAAGCTTATTTATCATATCATCAACAAAGTAGAAAAAAAGAGAAACAGGAATTTTTTGTTCAGCCGAAAATTGAGAAAGATACTGAATGGAAAAAATATCTTTTATGGGTTACTCCTGTTATTGCACTTGCCTTGTTGGGATGGTATTTTTCAACGCAGGAAAAGAGTGAATTGAGTAATCTTGAATCGGAACAGGAAGTGATTTCATCGGATGTAAATACTGATATAGTAGTTGAGGCAGAGAAAAACTTAACCAAATATCAGAATGCACAGAAAAAATTATCCGCATCTGAAGAAGTTATTAACTCTGCGAGAGTTTCACCTTTAAACAGAGGTGAAATAGCTACTCCGGATTCAAACGAAGGAGTGGATCAAAATAGTGTTGCTATGCCAAAAAACGATGACCTTGATCTTGATAAAATGGTTAAGCAAATGGTTATAGAATACAATCTGACTTTGGATGCCAATGAATCTGTTGTAGAAAAAAATCAGACCAAAGCTTCAGACAATACTAGTGAAGTTATTGTTTCCAGTGTTCCTCCTGTGAAAAAAGTATCAACGAAAAGTACTGTAAAAAATACTCCCAAAGAGAGTAGAAAAAAAGTAACGAAGAAAAAAAATACGAAAAATAAAATAAAAGTTTCTCAGGAAGCCGTTAACAGTAAATTATATATTGTGCCGCATAAAAAAAGCTGGGTAGGTATTATTTATCTGGATGATTTTAGTAAAAAAGATTTTTTAATTAGAAAAACATTGAGATTAAATTCTACCAGACCGCAACTAATTGTTGTAGGACAAAAAGAGTTTGAAATTTTCAACAATGGATATTCATATCGTTTTCGAGGGAAAGGACCTGTAAGATTTATTTATAAAGATGGTGATATCATGGAAATTACAAACAGAGAGTTTAGAAAGTACAGCAAAGGAACAACTTGGTAAGATTTTTTATTGTTTGTATCTTGTTCGCAATAACAGTTGAAGCAGCATCATTTTATAAAGAGATTGAGAATATTGTAGGAAAAAATACCTATATTGCAAACAAAAGAATTATTAAAACATTTTTTAAAAACCCAAAAGAATTTTATAGAAATGGACATATTGATTATCCTCGTATATTAAGAGTTCTGAAAAATAATCATTTACTAAATGTTCAGATTTCAAGAAGTACAGAAATTACTTTGAGTTTTGCAACACGGCAAAACCATCCTGTCGCTTTTATAAAGCTGGTTAAATCAACTTTAAACGAATTGGGTTACAGTCGGATAGATGTTCAGAAAATTATTCGGGATCAAAGTGGCTTTATGTACAAAGTAGCTGTTTATGCAGCAAGTGCTCCTGATCCGATTATGATTGCTGAAAGTTTTGCAAAAAAAAATGCAGAGATTGTTAAAATTAAACGATTTTCTATCTCTAATTGGCGTTATTTTGTAGATGTTTCACATATTAATCTTGTGCCTGAAGAATTACCGTATAAGAAAAAAGTACATCTTTCCAAACCCCTTGAACCCTATTGGATCAATGTTTCAAATACAAAAGTAGTTGTCTTAAATAGTTCAAAATTAAATTACTGGCACCCCAAAATTGTTTTTTATGATCAGTACCTTAATATCGTTGATAACTTTTCAAAAGATATAAAAAGTTATAATGTCCGATTGAAAGTACCCAGAGATGCAAGGTATATGAAAGTCAGTGATCTATATACGCTTGACAACCTCAGACGAGGATTGACAATTTACCTCGCAAACCGAAAATAATTAACAGACAATAAGCAGGAAACAAATTTTATGTTTGATGAAATACAATTTAATACAATCAATAGATTACCGAATTATGTCTTTGCAGAAATCAATGAGATAAAATTGAAAGCAAGACGTGCTGGTGAAGATATAATCGATTTTAGCATGGGAAATCCGGATGGACCAACTCCTCAACACATAGTAGAGAAACTGGTAGAAGCAGCACAAAAACCTAAAAATTATGGCTATTCAGCCAGTAAAGGGATTTATAAACTTCGTTTGGCGATATGTAACTGGTATAAACGAAAATATAATGTTGACCTGGATCCGGAGACAGAGGCTGTTGCAACTATGGGTTCCAAAGAGGGATATGTCCATCTGGTACAGGCTATTACCAATCCTGGAGATGTCGCTATCGTTCCAGAACCTGCATATCCGATTCATACACATGCGTTCATTATAGCAGGGGGCAATGTAGTTACATCGCCTTTAGTCTTTAATGAGAAATATGAGTTAGATGAAGAAATCTTTTTCGATAATCTTGACAAAGCTTTTAAAGAGTCGATGCCAAGACCAAAATATGTTGTGGTTAATTTTCCTCACAATCCTACTACAGTTACTGTTGAAAAACCATTTTATGAACGCTTGGTTGCATTGGCAAAAAAAGAGCGTTTTTATATTATCAGTGATATAGCATATGCTGATATTACTTTTGATGGGTACAAAACACCTTCTATCCTTGAGGTTGAAGGTGCAAAAGATGTGGCAGTTGAAAGTTTTACACTCTCCAAAAGTTACAATATGGCAGGCTGGCGTGTTGGTTTTTTTGTTGGAAATCCAAAATTGATCAATGCTTTGCAAAAAATAAAATCCTGGTTTGATTATGGTATGTTTACACCTATCCAGGTAGCGGCGACTATTGCTCTTGACGGACCTCAGGAGTGTCAGGATGAGATTATTGAAAAGTACCGTAAAAGAAGAGATGTCCTGTGTGATGCTTTTGATAAAGCGGGATGGCATATTGAAAAACCGCAATCAACAATGTTTGTCTGGGCAAAGCTACCTCCTGAAGCTCTTCATATGGGAAGTATGGAATTTTCTAAACAGTTACTGACAGAAGCAAAAGTGGCAGTGAGTCCAGGTATTGGTTTTGGTGAACATGGAGATCAGTATGTACGTATTGCACTGATTGAAAATGAGAAACGTATTCGACAGGCAGCAAGAAATATTAAGAAATACCTTCAAAGCCTTAAAAAAGAGGATTCAAAATGATAAAAATAGGTATTGTCGGTGTTGGAACTGTTGGTGAAAGTGTTGCCAATATACTACAGAAAAATAAAGCAATTATCAGTGCGAGAGCGGGTAAAGAGATTACTGTCGTCAAAGGTGCTGTAAATAATCTTTCAAAGAAGAGAAATGTTGATATACCACTTACGGATAATATTGATGAGATTTTGGAAGATGATTCTATTGATATTGTCGTAGAGTTGATGGGAGGCATTGAAGAGCCTTATAAAATTGTGACAAAAGCGCTTTCCAAAGGCAAAGCTGTCGTTACGGCGAATAAAGCATTGCTTGCATACCATCGTTTTGATTTACAGGAGATTGCAAAAGATATTCCTATCGGTTATGAAGCTAGTGTTGCCGGTGGTATTCCGATCATCAATGCTTTAAAAGTAGGATTGAGTGCCAATCAGATACTGGCTATCAAAGGTATTATGAATGGTACCTGTAACTATATGCTGACGAAAATGATGAATGAAGGCGTAAGCTATGATGAAGTACTTCATGAAGCACAAGAACTTGGATATGCTGAAGCAGATCCTACTTTTGATGTAGGTGGATTTGATGCTGCGCATAAATTGCTGATTCTGGCTTCAATTGCGTATGGTATCGATGCAAAACCGGAAGATATACTCATAGAAGGTATTGAAAATATCAATCAGGATGATATTGATTTTGCAAAAGAGTTTGGTTTTAGTATCAAATTGTTAGCAATTGCAAAAAAAGTGGAAGAGAAAATTGAACTTCGTGTTCATCCGGTATTGATCAAAAAGAATCAAATGATTGCGAAGATTGATGGTGTGATGAATGGTGTCAGTGTTATTGGTGATTGTGTCGGCGAAACACTTTATTATGGTCCCGGTGCAGGTGGAGATGCGACAGCAAGTGCGGTTATTGCAGATATTGTCGAAATTGTCAGAGCGGGTAAGAGTTCTCCAATGCTTGGTTTCAAACGTCCTTTTGAGAGTGAAAATCTATCTCTACTTTCCAAAGAAGATATTGAAAGTGAATACTACTTGCGTATGCTGGTAGATGATGCTCCTGGCGTTCTGGCAAGCATCGCAAAAGTGTTGGGTGAAAATGGTATCTCGATTGAGACATTTTTGCAGCGCCCTTCAGATAATGAGAGAAAAGCAACACTTTTATGTGCGACACATCGCTGTAAAGAGAAAGATATCTTAAATGCAATTTCAGAAATTGAAAAACTGGCATATCTGGATAGAAAAGTTGTAATGATCAGGATAGAGGAGTAGAGATGCTGATCGACTCTGTATGTACATATTGCGGGGTAGGCTGTGATATTGCAGCAGAAGTCGAGAACAATACCATCGTCAGTGTTAGTGCCAGACCCGGGGCAGAAGTAAGTGAGGGAAAACTTTGTATTAAAGGAAAATATGGATTTGATTTTGCAATGTCAAAAAACCGTCTTGGCAAAGTTAAAATCAAAAAGTCTTTTTTAGATAAACATACTCTCTTTCTTCCAGCAGATATTCGAAGTTCGTTTGAATCCTATAGTGTTGACAATAGTGGATATATTCACCCCTCACTTGATGAAGCATACGCGTTGATAGCTTGGAAAATCAAACAGATTAAAATGCAGTATGGCAATTTTGCTTTTGCCTCTATTGGAGGGGCAAGAGGAAATTGTGAAAGTTCTTATGTGTTTCAGAAGTTTACCAGACAGGTACTTCAGTCCCCACATATCGATAACTGTGCCAGAGTATGTCATGCACCTACTTTGAAAGGTATGCGTTCGATTATTGGTGAAGGTGCAGCGACAAATCCTTTTCGTGATATTTATAAAGCAGAGTTTGTAGTTGTTATTGGTTCCAATACAACAGAAGGTCACCCGATTGTTGCAAATAAAATTATTTCAGCTGTTAAAAAAGGTACCAACCTGGCAGTTGTGGATGTACGTACAATACCTCTTGCAAAAAGTGCGAAGTATAATGTCCTCATACCCTATGAAACAAATCTTCTCTTTTTGAATATGATGGCATATACTATCATTACCGAAGAGTTGTATGACAAAACATTTATACAGAATCGTTCGAAAAATTTTGAAGAGTATAAAACTCAAATTTTAAATGATCCTTTTGCCGATCCCGTTTTTTTTCAAAAAGTCAAAGGATATGAATATCTGACAGATCTGGTTAAAGAAGTATCGCGTGAATATGCGAAAAAAAGATCACTTATTTTATGGGGGCTTGGGATTACGGAACATCTGGATGGTTCTTACGCAGCAGCTGCGATTTGTAATCTTGCTGTTATGACAGGAAATATCGGCAAAGAAGGTGCAGGTTTGATGCCGCTGCGTGGACAGAACAATGTCCAGGGTACCTGCGATATGGGTTGTTTGCCTTATTATAATCCTGATTATGAAAAACCGCTTATCGAAGGAAAAAAAACACCTGATATTATCAATGCTATCGATGAAGGTGAAATCAAAGTACTCTTTAATATGGGTGAGGATATTGCGCATATTCATACCAATCAGACCAAAATCCATCGTGTGCTGCAAAAGCTGGAGATGTTGGTGGTCAATGAACTTTTTGAGAATGAGATTACCAGGTTTGCAGATATCGTTTTTGGTGTCAAAAGTGCTTATGAGAAAAGTGGTGTCTATGTCAATGCTGAGAGGCGGATGCATCTTTCTCAGCCGCTGATTGAAAATGATTTGCCGGATGACTGGGAAGTAATACAGGGAATATCACAGGCAATGGGTGCAGATATGGATTATAAAAGCAGTCATGATGTCTGGAAAGAAGTACAGGTAGCAGTACCAAAGCGTTTTTCGGGTGCAAGTTATGAGAAGCTGATTGCAAAGCGTGTAGATGGATTGCAATGGCCTGTTTTTGAAGATGAGACACCGATTTTGCATATTGAAAGTTTCCGTACGAAAGATGGACTGGCAACTTTCCGGTACAAACCATGGTTTATGAGAGGTATGGTACGTGAGATACTTCATAATAAACGAAAACACTTTTATTTAACGACTGGACGTGTCATTGCACACTATAACAATGCAGCACAGACGAAAGAGAGCCCCAAACTGCTGAAAAGACATAGTGAAGATGTAGTACTTGTTTCGACAGAGGATAGTGCTTTTGTAGAAGGTAAAAGTCATATTGTCTTAGTATCCCGTTATGGGAAAAGTGAGCCGTTAAAGTATAAATTGACTCAAAATATCAAACAGGGCACTCTGTTTGTCTCTTTCCACCATGCCAAAAGCAAGATTAACTTTCTGTTTGGGGATGAATCGGACGAACTGACCAAAACTGCACGTTTTAAATCGATCAAGGTATGTATTGAGTAGGCAAAAAGGAGATTTTGCCGAAGAGAGAGCGGTATCTTTTTTAGAAGATGCGGGATTCTCTGTTATAGATAGAAATTACCATTCCCGTTTTGGTGAAATAGATATAATAGCGCAAAAAGATAATGTTTTGCACTTCATAGAAGTTAAAAGCGGTGAAGGTGAACCTGTCTATAAAATTACCCCTTCCAAACTTTCAAAGATTATCAAAACGGCAATGATCTATATGCAGAAGAAACGGTTGGATCAGGATTACTGTTTTGATGCTGTAATTGTAACTGAAGAGATAGAGTTTATCGGGAATATAACACTATGAGTAAATTGTTTGAAACACTTGAATTTCCACCGGATTTATTGAATAATCTATTTGATCTAGGTTACAGGGAAATGACGGCTATTCAGGAGAAGAGTCTGCCGGTTGTTCTCTGCGGAAAAGATTTGATAGCCCAGGCAAAAACAGGAAGTGGCAAAACAGCTGCTTTTGGAATACCTATGATCATGAAGATCAATACGTTACAGATTGATCCACAGGCTTTAGTGATTTGTCCGACACGCGAGCTTGCTGAACAGGTTGCTAAAGAACTTCGCAGACTTGGAAGATGGAAGAAAAATCTTAAAATATTAACGCTTTGCGGTGGAATGCCGATGCGTCAGCAGATGCGTTCGCTTGAACATGGTGCAGATATTGTTGTGGGAACACCGGGACGAATACTCGATCATTTAAGCAAAGAGAGTTTATCTTTAAAAAAGATTCAAACAGTAGTACTTGATGAAGCAGATCGTATGCTTGAAATGGGATTTTATGAAGAGATAGAGAAGATACTTCATAAAACAGCGCAAAAAAGGCAGACACTTCTTTTCTCCGCAACATTTCCACCAGAAATTAAAACACTCGCATCAGAGTTCATGAACAATCCTGTGCAGATTGCTGTAGAGAGTGAACATGAAGAGGGAAGAATTGAAGAGATATTTTATGATATTAGCGAAGAAGAGAAGAATGAAGTATTGATTCATGTACTTCAGTTACATCAGCCTGAGTCAGTAATTGTTTTTGCCAATACTAAAATAGACGTTATCGCATTGACAGATAGATTGATAGATAGTGGTTTTTCGGCTTTGGATCTTCATGGTGATTTGGAACAGATCGATCGAACACAGACACTTTTACAGTTTGCCAATCGTAGTGTTCGTATATTGGTGGCGACAGATTTGGCTGCGAGAGGTTTGGATATTAAAGAGGTGGAGATGGTACTCAATGTTGGATTGCCACGTAAAAAAGAAGATTACATCCACCGTATAGGGCGTACAGCAAGAGCCGGTCATAAAGGAAAAGCAGTTACTTTAGTGATGCAGGATGAAAAGTATAAATTGCCGGATTTTACAGATAAAAAATCAAAAAAGTTGAATAAAAAAGAGATTGATACCAGTGTGGTTATCAAAGCAAATATGAAAACTCTCTCAATTTTAGGCGGAAAAAAACAAAAATTGAGAGCAGGGGATATTTTGGGTACTTTGTGCAAAGAGATTGGTTTGGAAAAGAGTGCTGTCGGGAAAATTGATATTTTTGATTTTCAAGCATATGTTGCGATAGAAAAAGAGCAGTTTGAGAAAGCATTGCAAGGGTTGCAAAAAGTCAGAATCAAAAACAGGAAATTTAAAGTAGTACCGCTTTAACTTTTGATGGAAATATTGTCAAATCTACCATCTTTAAAATCATAAGCTTGTCCAAAACCAAAAACCGCACGACCACTTACTGGATTAAGTGCAAAGAGTTGAAAATCCGGCATCGTTTTATAAATGCTTGCCAATTCTCCAAATCTGTCTTCAAACAGTGTCATTGCCCCGTTATATTCAATACTTCCGCGTTCAACAGGTCTTAAATCGACGGTAAAAGTTACACGACGTCTGGCGAAAATATTATTCGATTTGGATTCATCTTCTATAAATGCGATAGATGCAACAGGTGTATGCAGAAGATTTTGTGTATGTGAGGACATAGCGGATATACAGATATAGAAAATTTGTTCTTTTTGAATAAATGGTGCATATGAAATATGGGGTAATCCCCTTGTATCGACGGATGAAACAATCATCGATTGCAAAGAGTCGATTAATTTCCACGGATCATTATGCAGCATAGCATTATCCTTCTTTTTTTGTGTATGTTAACAAAATCTAAATTTAGATTAGCATTTTATATATAAAATTATAAAAATACTTTTGTATATAAAGTAAATAAAATTATAATATTTTAATTTCATACGTTATAATTTAAAATAATAACATCAGGAGTGAGAATGAGAAACGGTTTTGAAGAGGCAGTACATTTTAGACATGCCTGTAAATTATTTGATACGCATCAAAAGATTACAGAAGAAGATTTACGTTATATTCTGGAAAGTGGACGTATGGCACCCAGCTCATTTGGTATGGAAGGATGGGAGTTTTGGGTAGTTCAGGATGGTGCAATGAAAGAAAAACTAAAACCTTTATGCTGGAATCAACCGCAGATTACTTCATGTAGTGATTTGGTGGTACTGCTTTCTATGAAAGATCTTCGCTCTGCAAATCCCCATGTACAGCAGCAGTTTAAACCAAGAGGGGAATTGTATGAAAAGTATATTCAGACATATAAAAATTTTATTGATATACGAAGTGATGAAGAGATTAATTGCTGGAGTGGAAAGCAGGTATATATTGCTTCTGCTTTCATGATGTTGGCAGCGGCTTCAATTGGCATCGATTCATGTCCTATTGAAGGTTTTGAAAAAGAGAAAGTGGAAAGGTTACTGAAAGTAGATACAGATAAATATGAAATTCAATATCTTCTTACATTTGGATACCGTGCAAAAGAGCAACAGCCCAGACATCGGAGAGCGTTTTCAGATGTAGTCAAATTTTTGTAAATCAGAGAGCAGGTTTAGGTAAAAGTAGTGTTTTAAGATAACGATAGGTTGTTAAAAAAAGTTGAAAAGAGAGTATCCCTCCTAGATCTGCTATGACATCATATACACTAGCTTCACGGTAAGGTAAAAATGATTGTACAAATTCGATAAAGATACCAAAAAGCAGTAATGCAGTGACATTTCGGATTCTTGCATCATATTTTGAAGAGGAACGGTTTAAAAGTAGCGAGAGTGTAAAAAAAGCCATAAAATGATTTATCTTATCTTCATATGGAGTTGCGAAGAGTGATACTCCCTCAGAAGTTACGGCCATATAAAAAACAGTAACAGTAGTTAGGAGGAAAATCATTTTAAAATAGAGTTTTTTCACAGAAAATCCTTAAATGTATGTTATTTATGGACTCTAACATAAATAACTTAAAGTTTTAAAATAATATGTGTGATGTAGATAGAGAATATTTTTCATTTTTTCCTTCCTGGAGAATAGGAACTGCGTATTGGATTTTAATAAATGAATATCGACATAACTATAAAAAACTTAACGAAAAAACAAGAAAAATAGAAAATGAAAAAGATTTTCAATATTAATTTATCTTTAAGATAAGTTGGGCTAAAATTCTCTCAGTTTTTTTAAGCGATGAAAGGTAAAAATGCAAAAAATTGTTGTTGCGTTGGTGGGGCAGCCAAATGTTGGAAAAAGTTCACTGATTAATGCTATCAGTGATGCAAAGCTGAAAGTTGGAAATTTCAGTGGTGTGACAGTAGAAAAAACCGAAGTGGTTTTTAACTATTGTGATGAGGTAAAATGTGAAGATTATGAAGTACATATTATTGATCTTCCGGGTGCTTATTCGCTGAATGACTATACTATAGAAGAACGTGTTACAAAGAATTTTATTGAAAATGAAGATTATCACCTGATCGTTAATGTTCTTGATGCAACAAATTTGGAACGAAACCTTCTTTTGACGACGGAGTTGCTTGAAACAGGCAAAAAGATGGTTATTGCACTCAATATGATGGATGAAGCGCAAAAAGAGGGAATCACCATAGACGAAAAACAGCTTAGCGAGATTCTTGGTGTTCCTTGTGTCAAAACCTCTGCTTCTACGAAAGAGGGCATTAAAGAGTTGGAAGAAGCGATTGTTGAAGTTTATCGTAAACCTGCGACAGAGTCTAAAATTGTTTACAGTGATGTGATTGAAGAGGAGATTGCCCGAATCGTTCAGTTTTTTGAAGAGAAAAAATTTGCCTGCAAAATACCATATAAAAAGGTTGCGGTCAAACTCCTCAAAGAGGACAAAGATATCTATCAATATCTTCATGATCAGCCAATCTGGATTGAACTGCTTCCTATTATCAGAGAAGCATTAAATCATATCTATCTTCACTACGGTACAAAAGATCTTGATGAGATTTTTGAAGATGAACGCCTGGCGTTTGCCCGAGGTGCGACACTGGAAGTGATGAAAATCGAAAAGAGAAAAGAGAAGACATTAACGGAAAAAATTGATGATATTTTGATTAATAAATATTTTGGTATTCCTATCTTTCTTTTCCTGATGTGGGGACTTTTCCAGCTGACATTTGAGATAGGTGCTATTCCTATGGATTATATTGACCAGTTTTTCAGTGCTCTTGGAGATAAAGCCAGAGATATATTTGGAAATGGGGAACTCGGTTCTGTAATTGCAGATGGTATGATCTCCGGTGTGGGAGCAGTGGTGATGTTTTTGCCAAACATCCTGATCCTCTTTCTGGGTATCGCGCTTTTGGAAACAACAGGATATATGAGCCGTGTCTCTTTCCTTCTGGATGGATTTTTCCATAAATTTGGACTTCATGGTAAAAGTTTTATCCCTCTGGTAACAGGTTTTGGATGTTCTGTGCCGGCATATATGGCTGCCAGAACGTTGAAAAATGAAAAAGACAGACTCTTGACGCTTTTTATCATCGGTTTTATGAGTTGTGGTGCACGTTTGCCTATCTATGTACTTTTTACCGCTGCATTTTTCGATGAGAGTATCGCCGGAAATATGCTGTTTTTGATCTATATTACCGGTGCAATGATAGGGCTTTTTGCGGCAAAACTTCTAAATATCCTTGTATTTAAGGGAGAAGATGAACCGTTTGTAATGGAGATGCCGAAATATCGCTGGCCATCTGTAAAACTTTTGTGGCATACAGTATATACGCAGGCATGGATGTACCTTCAAAAAGCGGGTACGTTTATTTTGGCTGCATCCGTACTGGTTTGGTTTGCCAGTAACTATCCAAAATATCCCGATCTGGAACAAAGTTATCAAAATAAAATAGAACAGGTACAGGATGAAGCGACAAAACAGAAACTTGAAAATGAACTTCAGGCAAAATTGCTTGAAGAGAGTTATCTTGGAAAAATTGGTAAAGTGACAGAACCTTTCTTCGCACCTTTGGGTATGGATTGGAAATTGAGTGTAGCTTTGGAAGCAGGTCTGGCAGCAAAAGAGGTAGTAGTTTCTACTATGGGTGTATTGTATGCGCTGGGTGAAACGGATGAGACCTCTGAAGGACTTAAAGAGCAGATACGAAAAAATATACCTCTGCCGACAGCGATTGCGTTTATTGTATTTGTCATGATCTATTTGCCATGTTTTGCAGCGTCAGCTGTTTTTACCAGAGAAGCGGGTGGGGTGAAGTATCTGGTATATCTCTTTTTGTTTACTACTACCACAGCATGGGTATTGAGTTTTATAGCATATAAATTAGCAGGAGTCTTTTTAACATGATAAATATTTACCATCTCAAAAGAGGGGATAAAGGCAGAATTGTCAAAATAAATGCCGGAAAAACGTTGAAAGCGAGAATGAAATCGTTTGGTATTTATCCTGGAGTAGAGTTTGAAATCAAAGCTTTTTCTCTGGGAAAAAACAATGTTGAGTTACAGGTGGGGCGTTCACTGGTTGCCCTTCGCAAAGGGGAAATGGATAAAATCGAAGTGGAGAAGATCGAGGATGAAGAAGTTTAGCAGCGTTTATGCAGTAATGATGGTGACATCGCTCTGTGCAGGAGGTTTGGATGATGCATTTGCGCACGGTAAAACAGAAGGTTATGTGAGACTGGGAGTGCAGTCTCATGATCAGCAGGATCAAAAAAGTGATATTGCCGCTGGCGGAAAATTAAAATTTATAACAGATGCTGTTTCCGGGATTCGTGCGGGAGTAGGTTTTTACACGTCACAGGGCGTGACATCAAAACATAATTACGGCATTCCTTTTTATGATAATGATAATCAGAGTTATTCACTTTTAGGGGAGGTGTATCTGGAAGGAAATTATCAAAATACCACACTGATTATAGGTCGTCAGATTTTGGATACGCCCTTTGCCGACAGTGATGATATTGGAATGATTCCTAATCTCTTTGAAGCTTATACACTTGTAAACAGTGATTTGAGAGATACTACGCTGATGTTTGCCCATATTACGAAAATGGCAGGCGTAGATGCGGAAAATCCTTCTGTTTTTACAAAGATAAACGGAAGTGACGGTATGCAGGTGGCAGGTGTGCTTTATGAAGGTATTACGGATATTGGTTTGGAAGGATGGTTTTATCATATGGCAAACAATGTAGATATTCTTTATCTTGCAAGCAGTTATGAGGGAACATATAAGCAGGGAAGTTATGCTCTGGGAGTTCAGTATGCTTTACAGGATCACAAAGAGGGTGGTAAGGCAAATATCGCAGGTATAATGGGTGAAATATCTCATGAAGCTTCCGGGTTTTCTTTCAATGCCGCGTACAACAAAAATAGTTCGGATAATAAAGCAGTAGCCGATAATTTTTTCGGAGGAGGTCCTTTCTTTACCAGTAGTGAACATCTTACACTAGCAGAAGCAGGCGTGAATGGGGAAGCATATATGGCAGGCATTTCCTGGGATGCCGGGAAAGCCGGGGTGGATGGAATGATCCTGTCTCTGTCTGTTTTACAGGTAGAAGGCGATGATGGAGTTGATGCTTCCGAAACAGATGTAACTGTGAGTTATGCTCCAGGAGAAAAGTTGTCGTTTGATTTGATCTATTCGGATATGGAAGATACCAAAACAAAAGAGGAATCATTCAAAAACCTGAGATTTTTTGCCAATTATAATTTTTAACTGAAAAAATCCTGAAAAATTTTGTAACCCTCTTGACAAACAGTAAAAAAATGTATATAATTACACTTATAAAACTTGATAGTAAAGCTATCAAGTATATTTAGAGTAAAAAATAACATATAAGGAGTTTATCATGATGGTAACAAAATTTGATCCGTTTGCAGAAATTAAAAGACTTGAAGACAGACTGTTTCAAGCTTATCCTGCAGTAAAGGAAGAGGGTGCTATATCAGCATTTGTACCAACTGTAAATACCAGAGAGGATGAGAAAGCGTATCATATCGAAGTCGATCTTCCTGGTGTAAAAAAAGATGATATTCATGTTGATATCAGCGAAGGTGTTTTGACAATTTCAGGAGAGAGAAAATTCAAAAAAGAGACCAAAGAGAAAGATTATTATAAAGTAGAAAGCAGCTTTGGTAAATTTGAACGAAGTTTCCGTCTTCCTGATGATGTCAATGAAGAAGATATCAAAGCCGAATCTAAAGATGGTGTACTTGAAGTTACTTTGCCAAAAGTAAAAAAAGAAGAGAAGAAGAAAAAAATCGAAGTCAAATAAAATCTAGTTTCGTTTTTTTCAAAAGGGAAGGGAGTTTTACACTCTCTTCCCTTTTTTTATTGCATTGAAGATATCATGATGTAAAAAAGGAATATCTTATGAACCAGAAGATCAGAGAAATTGTCGAACAGATTGTAAAACTTGAAGATGAATTGAAAGTTGAGCTTGAAAAAGAGGAAATAAAAGTCCCTTTTAAAATAGAAAAAGGGCGTATTTGGTTTGACAGTGAAACATTCCAAAAACAAAAAGAGGCTTTGATCGATCTTTATCACTATATTAAAAGTTCTGAGATACTCTATATTGTTACGGCACCTGTGATCTATGCGGTGATTATTCCGGCAATTTTTCTGGATATTTTTGTTTCTGTATATCAGGCGATAAATTTTAGAGTTTATAAGATTCCTTTGGTAAAACGGAGTGATTATATTGTGTTTGATCGCCAGTATCTGGGCTATTTAAATTTTGTGGAGAAGGTCAATTGTCTCTATTGTAGTTATTTTAACGGGTTGATGGCATATGCCGGTGAGGTTGCAGCCAGGACAGAGCAGTTCTGGTGTCCGATCAAACATGCCAAAAAAATTGCTTACAGACATAGATATTATGATAAATTTACGGCATATGGTGATACCAACTATCATAAAAAACTTGAAGCTTTACGTAAGGAGTTACAAGAAAAATATACGGGTTAAAAATGCAGCAAAAGAAAAATTTAGGCTTGATTGAATTGATAGCCATTGCCATAGGAGGTATGGTAGGTGGCGGAATTTTTACGATACTTGGAATTTCAGTCTCAATGGTGGGTGCACTGGCACCGTTTGCGATTGCACTTGGTGGACTTGTTGCATGGCTTGCAGCATATTCGTATGTGCATTTGGGGCTCTATTACAAAGATGAAGGTGCTACATATGCTTTTTTTAAGCGTACCTTCCCGTCTTCCCATATGGCAGCATCGTTTATTGGCTGGTATACGATATTTGGTTATATCAGTACTTTGGCGTTATATGCCTATACTTTTTCTTCATATGCTATTTCAGGTTTTGAGTTTGCAGGCAATGAAGTGATTCGCAAGCTTGTTGCTATCGCTATTATCTGGCTTTTTGCACTGGTAAATTTATGGAGTGTAAAAGGGATGGGTAAGATAGAAGATTTTATGGTTTATACTAAATTGATTATTCTGTTTATTATTTCTGCTGTATTACTCTATTTTGCTGAGACAGATATACATACTTTTACAACAATTTTAAAAAGTGATTTTGTTATAACTCCTTTTTTAAATATTTTGATTGTTTCTTCTCTTACATTTGTTGCTTATGAGGGGTTTCAGCTTGTTATAAATGCAATTAATGAAACAGATGATATAGAAAAAAATATTCCAAAAGCTATTTATGGAGCAATTGTTTTAGTATCATTAATCTATTTTATTATTGCAATGGGAGCTGTTTTTTCAATTCCTTTTGAGGATTTGATTCGCAATAAAGAGTATGCTTTGGCAAGTGGTTCAGAAGATATTATGGGAAGTTTTGGAAGAGATCTTGTGATATTTGGTGCGGTGCTGGCAACAAGCAGTGCGATTAGCGGTACACTTTTTGGATCTTCCCGGCAGATGGCACGTATTGCAGATGATGGTTATTTACCGATTATTATTTCTCAGCGAAAAAACAACATTCCCAAAACAGCAATTGCAAGTATGGCAGGTATTGCTTCTTTACTCATCGCCATAGGTGGTTTGAGAATGATTTTAGAATTTGGAAGTATTACTTTTTTATGGGTCTCTTTACTGATGGCAATAGCCAATTTTAAAATTAGAGAGAAAACCCGTTCTTCAAAACTGATTACTATCGGTTCTATTGTTGGCTTACTAACCGGTACGATTTTGATATTTTTTTATGAATACCAAACCAATCCTGAGCAGTTACTTTTTATTTTGATGCTCTATATTGTTTTGGGTTTAGGTGCGTGGGGATATGCAAGGATGAATCGTTTGGCAGATCTTGAATCTTCATAATAAATACTTTTACTGTTTTAGTTGTCGTTTTTACTCTATTCGATATAATATGTTATCTATTGCCCAAAATGTAAAAATAAAAGGAATATTCCCATGGATAAAAAAGTTTATAAACAAGAGCTCTATGATTTACAAGTAGAGTTGGTGAAGTTTCAAAGAGATGTGATCAGTAACAAGAAAAAGGTTTGTCTCATTTTTGAAGGGCGTGATGCTGCAGGAAAAGATGGTACTATCAAACGTTTTACAGAGCATTTGAGTCCAAGGGAGCGTCGTGTAGTAGCACTTGGGAAACCTTCCGACAAGGATCGGATGTCCTGGTATTTTCAGCGTTATGTGGCGCATCTTCCATCCGGGCAGGAGATTGTTTTTTTTAACCGTAGTTGGTACAACAGGGCAGGAGTAGAGAAAGTTTTTGGTTTTTGTACACCAGAAGAGCATAAACTATTTATGGAAGAGGTAGGAGATTTTGAACATCTTTTGACACGATCTGGAATGCTTTTTTTTAAATATTATCTTGATATTTCGAAAGAAGAACAGAAAAAAAGGCTTGATGCAAGACGTAATGACCCCCTAAAGCAATGGAAGATCAGTCCCCTCGATGAAATGGCACAGGAAAAATGGGAAGCATACTCTGATGCCAGAGATGAAATGTTTATCAAAACAGATTTTATTTTTGCACCATGGGTAGTAGTTCATACGGATAATAAAAAAGAGGCACGTATCAATGTTATGAAGCATTTTCTTTCACAAGTTTCGTACAAGGAAAAAGATGAAAGTAAACTTCTTTATGATAACGATATTGTTTTTCCATTTTCGATGGAAGCGCTGGAAACAGGTAAAATTTTTCCATAAAAGGGAGTTTTCATGAAGAAGTTAAACAGAGTACTGGCGGTTTGTAACGAATATACAATGTGTGATAAAGTACTTGAAAAAAGTGTTCAGATAGCTAAAGAAAAGAGCGTTGGATTGACACTTATGTTTGTTGTGGAAAAAGAGCTTTTTGAATTACCGATTTTTTCAAAAAATGATCAGTTTGATGCAGATAAGCTCAGACAGGAACTTTCACACAAAATAAAAAATCTTGGTATAGAAAATGCAGCTGTTTTTGTGAAGGAGAGTGATACTGCAGATAGAGTTGCACTTGAAGCACAGAGAGAAGGTGATAGTCTCATAGTAATGCATTACAGTCAAGATGTCAGTGCAGATGTGATACAAAAAACAAATACACCGGTTTTATTGCTGAAAGAGACAACACATCAATATGCAAAAGCAGTTGTGGTGTTAGATGCCGTATCAAATGAAAGTTGTCTGGAGTATCTGCATACCCTTTTTGAAGGGATGGAGATAGTACTCTATCAGGATTTTCAGTATGTACCTATGCCTGTGGTTGACCCCACTCTTGAACCTATGGATGTCAGTATGGATGCAACGGTTTATACAGAGTTACTTGAAGCACGCCGGGAAGCATTTGAGGAGTTTTGTAAGGCAAAAGGTTTAAAAGGTGTATTTGAAGTCGGATCTAATGGGATTGCTGAAGATAGCGTAATATTTGCCCAAAAAGAGAAGGCAGATTTGCTGATAGTCAATGCTGTAGATAATGATACGATGCTTGGAAGTAGTGTACCGGAGATTATTGAAAATGCAAAGAGTGATATTCTCATCTGTTTTGATTCATGAAGCATATAAAGATTGCCACATTTAATGTAAATTCAATTCGATCGAGGGTTGCATTGATAACTTCCTGGCTGGAAGAACGAAATCCTGTAGATATTCTCTGTATGCAAGAGTTGAAATGTACAGAAGAACAGTTTCCGGCAGAGGTATTTGAAAAACTGGGGTATTTTGTTGCGGTTAATGGAGAAAAACGCTATAACGGTGTTGGAGTTTGTTCGAAACTCCCATTTAAACGGATTAAAACAGAGTTTGATAATGAAGTATTAGACCGTCAAAAACGTATGATTGAAGTAGAGATTGAGGATATTGTGGTACTCAATGTCTATGCTCCTCATGGAAGCAGTGATTTATCTGATCCCAAGTATCTTTTCAAAATGGAGTTTTACGATGCACTGGAAACTTATGTTATCCAGCTTCGAGAAGTGTATGAAAATGTGATTTTAGTGGGAGATTTGAATGTTGCCCTCAAAGAGATTGATGTTTATGATCCTGATGTATTTGAAGGCAGTGTTGGATTTTTAGAGAGTGAAAAAGAAGCACTTGGTAACTTGATGAAAAGGTGTGGCTTATATGACTGTTTTCGCACTAAATATCCGGATATAAAAATGTTTACCTGGTGGGATTATCGTACTGCCGGAATCTGGAGAGATGAAGGGATGCGAATTGATTACATTCTGGCTACAGATAGTATCATAAAAAGATGTGAAGAGATAGGTGTAGATCTCTGGACACGTCGAAGGCGTACGCCGACGCCAAGTGATCATGCGCCGCTTGTCGGGGAAGTTGTTATATAAACTTTGAAAGCCAGATTTTGAATCTTAGAGAAAGTGTCGAAGTATAGCCGACATCTGTAAAAGTGTTGGTTCCTTTTGCATTGTAGATAAAAGTAGTGGGAAATGTATTAACACCGAATTGTTGTGCTACTGTACCTTCCGCATCATTGACAACAGGGAAATGAAGTTGGTGTTTTTGCATAAAATGTTTGATATCTTCATTGCTTCCGCTGTTAACGGCAAATGTTATTACCTGATAGTTTTCAGACAGATCACTGATGACAGGTGAACTCATCTTGCAGATCGGACACCAGCTTCCCCAGAAGTAGAGAATCACTGGTTTGCCTGTATACGCGTGTAAAGATTTTGTTTCACCGTTTAAAAGTTTGATGCTGATATTGGGCAAGGTCTTATCTGCAAGTTCCGGTTTTTTGATATAGCTGACAATATTAGCAACAATAACAATCATAACAATCAGTTTTACTGTTTCAACCAGTATAGTTTTAGGGGAAAAATTTAGTTTCATTATCCTGCCTTAAAACTCTCTTTACTTTTACATAGATCTGTCATAAAGCACTCCGTGTCACATTTTGGATTTTTAGCAGTACAGATATATCTGCCAAAGAGTACCATTGCCTGGTGGAGGATATAGAGATTGTCTTTAAATGCTTTTACAAGATCCTCTTCTGTTTTCTTGACTGTTTTTGCATTACTTAGTCCCAGACGGTGTGCAACACGGAAAACATGGGTATCAACTGCCATCAGGTTTGCATGTGTATATTCTATCATGACAACGTGTGCCGTTTTTTGTCCTACTCCAGCCAGTTTCACAAGCTCTTTTTCATCGAGTGGAATTTCTCCTCCATAATTCTCGACAACACTTTTTGCCATTTTTATGAGATTTTCTGCTTTGTTATTGAAAAAGGAGCAGGTCTTGATTAATGCTTTGACATCGTCAATATCTGCTTCTGCCAACTCTTTGGGAGAAGGGTATTTTTCAAAAAGAGCAGGAGTGATGATATTGACTCTTTTATCGGTACATTGTGCCGAAAGCATCACTGCAACAAGCAATTCATAGAGGTTCTTATAGTGTAGTTCTGTTTGTGCATCTTTATATCTTTCGATAAAACGTTTTTTGATCTCTTCTATTTCTTTCTTGGTAGCTTTTTTCGGCACCTATTTTCCTTTATACTCTACAATAGTCGGTGTACTGTAATTTGGCACATCGTCGTAGCTGAAAACAGCATAAAATTTATCGATTTTTGTTGATCCGAAATTGTCATACGTGTAGTTGTCTGATCCTGCATAAAGTTTGACACCATCATAAGGATTTTTAGGCGGATGAAAACGGTTTCTTACCACATATGCCCCTTTAAATCCTTCATCGCTCGGATTTTCCCAGGTGAGTTTTACCATACCTTTTTCGAGTGTTGTTTTGAGGTTTTTACAAGGTGCAGGAGGGAATTTTCTTCTTTTGATAAATTTGATAACAAGTTTAACTTCATGATCACTGTATTTGTCATACCAGTCAATTATATGATTTTTTGTATCGCTGGCAGTGGTTGCTTTGACAATAAAACTTGCCGGCTTGTTCTCTTTGTGAAAATTTTCCAGTTCCAGTTTGCTAAGTGTGTCGAAAAGAAAATAGTGTTTGCTTTTTTTCTTTAAATCTGCCAGGCTGACTTCATAGCCGATCAATTCAATCTTTTCACGATTTTTAATATCATCATATTCATGACTTTGGGTATCGACAAACTCTATATTGTAACGGATATCGACCGATGTTTTTGGTTTGTTTTTGTTTTGGATGACAATATATGCGTCGGTAATGACTGTGGTATCTGGTTCAGGCAGGGTTTCAAGGGAAAAATCCATATAACCGTAGATTTTATTTCCTTCTTTGTCAAAACCACATGAAAGTTTATCTGTTATTGTCTCTTCTTTGGAAATTGTACTGACAATGGTAGGCTGTATTTCCAGCTTGGTTGGAGGCAGGGTATATTTGATATCCAGATGTGGACGATAGTGGATACCACCGCCGAAAGGACCATATCCCAAGTCAAACTGCATCATTTGTGAATCCCGTCCCAGCGGTAGCTTTGTTGGTCCCTGAAAGCGAAAGAGTACTTTTTTATGTGTGACTTCATGTTCGAGAAGTTTTTTTTCGTAATCATTAAAGTGCCACTCTCTCCAGATACCCTGAGTCAGCTTTTCGGAAGGAATTGTCTCTCCTAGTGTCTGGATGATTTCTGCTTCATGGATTTGCTGAAAATCGGTGATTTCACTGACACTATGCTGGTCAACAAAAGAGAGTGACCATTCGCCGTATTTTTCTATTTTGACATTGACACGATTCATGGGATACATTGAGATGGAAGCTTCCTGTATAATGGCGTTTTCAGGAATATTGGTAAGTGAAAATGCCATTACGCCATAGCTGATACCTTTGGATTGGTTGACTCCGACAAAAATAGAATTTTTCCCGAAGTGTTCTCTGTTTTGTTCCAGTGATTTTTCTGCGACATATCCGATTTCAGCAGGTGCCGGAAAAATAGTTTTGGAAAACTCATCTCGTTCCAGAAGTGTTTTCACTTTGAGCTGCGGTGCGAAAGGGGAGCTGATATTGCTGACTGGATCAACTGCTCTGATATAGTAAAAATACTCTGTACCACTTAACAACTCTATATCGGTAAAGGTAAATTCTGTAGTTGTTGCGATCAGGTTCTCTTCCCTGCAGGCATCTTTGTGCTGCATACTTCTGTAAATTTTATAAAAAGTTCCGGGAGTAGTTTGTTCATGTTCCCAGGCAAGATATACTTTGTTGCTTTCAAATGCTTCAATGTGGAAATTTTCTACACGTTTTGGGGCAAACGCTGCATAGTTTTTGGCTTCTGAGAGTGCATAGAGCAGGGCAGGGATGTTTTCATGAATACTCTCTGTCATATTTTGCATATAGTCGGGGATATTTCTCGTTCCTACCTCTACCACAGCCGCAATGATTCCTTTTGAGTAGTAATATTCACGACCGCTTCCGCTGATGAGCTTTGTCGGCGGTTTCCCCCTGTGAATGCCGTATTGTCTTCCGGTGACTTTCTTGATTTCATAGTTCATATTGGCACATAGTACATTTAAGTCGGTACCTTCTATCTCCGCTTCATGATTGAATTTATGTGCAGGGAAAAAGACGTTTCCCTGTGAGTGATAATCCAGTGCCATAGTGATATTTGGATGGTTGTCTACAAACTCTTTAATAGCTCTGGTTTCAGGTTCTGAAAAAGGTTCCGGTCCTCCGTAAACATTTGAAGAAGTGTCTTTGATTTTGGTAAAACCGACACTGAAGTTTCTGTTTAGATCGACACCGTAGGTACCATCTTTGTTGTTGCGTCTATTTTTACGCCAAAAAGAGAAGTGTGTACGTGAATATTCAAATCCGTCCGGATTGAGACAGGGAACCATATAGAGTGTATTTTTTGTCAGGGCTGCTTTTATTTTGGGATTGTTTTGATAGTTTTTTAGTATATATTCTATAAAAGCTACACCAAGTTCATTGCCTATCCATTCTCTTGCATGGATAGTACCGGTATATAAAAGAGCAGGTTTAAGATCTGCATTTTCAACATTGAGTGTCAGTGTTGCCAATACAATCTCACGATTTTCCCAGGTTTCTCCTATCGACTGAATAGTGATGAGATTTGGATAATTTCTCACGCACTCTTTTAAAAAAGCAATCGTTTCATCGTATGATTTATATTGTAATTTCATGATACTCCGTAGAATAAAAATATAGTCGCCGATTATAGCATAAAAAGGGAAGATGTTTAAAAGAAGAAGTGTGATATACCAGCCCAAAATAGAGATATTATCTATTTTGGGTTTAAGTGTTAAGATATTTGAAAAATTTGTTTAAATTTTTTCCATCCTTTTTGCAGTTGTTTGACTGCTTTATTTTTGATGTTTACAATCTCTTTCAGTTTTTCAGGATTGGATTCAAGGGTTTGAATAAGTTCTTTTTTCCCTACTTTTTTAATCATTTTTTTTGCTTTTTTCTTGCCAACACCTTTTCCTTTTGCAGCAGTGGAGAGGTATTCGAAGAAAGCTTCATCGTCTATATTTTCTGTATTGATTGATCCTTCATCACTGTCCGGTATTTCTACTTCCATTGTTTTGACATTTTTGAGACGATATTTATCTTGAAAGTTCCATTTCTCACTTGGCCACTCTTCACCTTTTCTCTCTTTTGTATTGAGCATAGGATAGAGAGAATCAAGGCTGAATACTTCTCTTTCTCCCTCTACAGTTGCTTTTTTCTTCTTCATGAAGTATTCACCGTCAAAACTCGGTGTATATTTTCCAAAAGTGATATAACGCATAGTACGCAAGAGAGAACTGTCGATTTTTCCAAGTTCTTCCCAGTTGTAAAGTGGTATATTTGGTTTTTTAAATTTTCCATTACTTAGTTTCCACATAAGATACTGACCAATCCAGTCGCGGATATATGGAAATGCTGCAAAAGCTGTTGCACACTCTAAAATCCGGTACTTTCCGTCTTTTCCTACAGCGATGTCACATGCCCAGTATTCAGCATTTGCTGCTTTTGAAACTTTTACTGCCAGGTCGAGCAGCTCTTTGGGAACATTTTGGTAATCCATACTTCCACCCTGGGAAGTATTGGTAAGCCATTCACCCTCCGGTGGTCTTCTCCAGAAAGCACAGACTGGTTTATGTCCTATGAGCATCACACGGACGTCTGCTTCCATTGGTACAAAATCCTGCATATACATAGGGTGGTATTTTTTGGTATCAAAAAGCTTTTTGGCTTCTTGTTTAGAGTCGACTTTATGGACAAAATATCCGCCGTAGTTGGAAGGACCATAACTTTTTTTAACAATTTTCGGATATTTGGTTTTTTCTATAAATTCGTATCCTTTTTTTCTATCGTAAAAAATATATGTTTTAGGAACAGGGATATCATATTTCCAGCAAAAACGTGTAACATTTTCTTTAGATTTGTTTGAGAATTGGGTGTCAAGCGAGGGAATAAATTGTACATGAGGCAGTTCTCTTGCAATTTCCCGAAATGTTTCATAGGCTGTTGCCGGTATATTTCCTATGAGTACATCGATTTTTTTACGTTTTACTTCTTTGATAAAACGGTCTTTATCGTTTTTCCAGTGGTAAGTGACAGTTTCGATTTTGTCCGGCCAGCCGCGAAAGTTGGAGTGGTCGAAAAAACGTAGTACATAATCCAGATATAAAAAGCCAAGTTTTGGCAGTTTTTGTTTGTTTTTCTTTTTTTTGCCCATGGTAATACAGTTTCCCTTTGTGTTTATTTTATTTTTTTCTCTATCAAATTGACTATTAAATCTATTTTTTTGTCATTGAAGTCCAAGCCCATTTTTTCCTGTTCAGGTGTTGCAAATGCAGGTATTCCATTAACTTCCAGTACAACATATTCCTCTTTTTCCTGGTCATAGATCAGATCTACACCGGCAATATCAAGACCGCATACTGCAGTTGCTTTTTTTGCGATATCAACTACTTCGTCATTTGCTTCACGCAGTATAATCGATCCACCGCTGGTGATGTTTGTTTTCCAGTTATCTTTAGGGGCTTTTCTTCCATAGCATGCAACAAATTCTCCATCTACGATATCTATGCGAAAGTCAGTGTTGTCATACTGGATAAAACGTTCTACATAAAAGTAACGGATATCTGTTTGGTTTAGAAATGGTAGAAGCATATCCAGAGCTGCTTCGTTTTCGATTTTGACCAATCCCATACCGCCCCATCCGTCAGTAGGTTTATAGACAATTTTTCCTCCCCATTCACGAAGAATATCTTTTAGACCATTGACATCATCTCTGTGGCAGAGCATATAATCTGCCGTATTGATACCATATCGTCTTAAAAGATGCGCAGTTTTAAATTTGTCTTCGCTCAAGGCAAAAGCAGAAAAATTATTGATGGTAGGAATAAATTTGTCAACCATTTCATAAAGATAGACTTGGTATTGGGTTTGTTCACCAGCATTGTAGGAGAAAAATAGATCTAACTCTTCCATTACTGTATTACGGCAGGTAATTTTGCCATTTTGGGCAATACCTTCTCTTAAATTGAGATCAGGAATAGTCGTAATTTCCCGTTCTCGAAGTTTATCGATCATTTTCCGCTGAATTTGATCACCGCCGCTGTTCTGGTACATCCACATACCAATTCTATGTTTTGACACGGCTTCCCTTTAAAAATATTTTATATTTTAAATTATATGATATTTTCAATTAATACCATGTGTAGAATATGATATTCATTTATAAAAAGTTCAAAAATTTGTTTTTTAACTTAATAGTGTTGTATATTTATCGTGCGTGTTGTTTTTTGACAGTAACCTTTTTTTTAGTTTTGCAAGTTTGTATGCGAATGTTTTTGCATAAAGTACCTCTTCTATATATTGTGTATAACTCTTTTCAGATTGTTCTAAAAAACGAGACAAGTATCTTACCGAGGCTTCAAGACCTAAGTCATTTTCTATTTTTTGAAGTTGTATATACAAAGGATTGATAGTTTTGATAACATGATCTGGTACTTTTTTCTGATAAGCAAAATAACCGATGATTTCATTGGATGCTTTGTTTATTTTGATATTGATATCAGCATGTATCCAGTAAAAATGACCATCTTTTCTCATATTTTTGAGAATGACATGTACCGGTTTTCTTCTATGTAGATGTTGCCACATAAGATGAAAAATTGCACCAGGCATATCAGGATGACGTACTATGCTATGTGGTTTGCCAATTAATTCCTCTTCATGATAACCAGTAATTTCACAGAAATAACTGTTACAATATTCGATATTCCCCAAAGAATCCGTTTTACTCAAAAGATATTTTTTGGTATTAAGAGAAACTTCTTGATTGACAGGTTTGACAGACGATATAAATTTTGGATAATTTTGTGTTGTTTTTGGGCTTTCATTGGTTGTATCAGTTTCTTTTTCAGAAACATATTTGAGTCTAGCGTTCATTCTAAAAAAACCTTATTACTTTAAAATTTGTTTTTATTTAAAGTAATTCGGTTTTTTTACAAAAAAATAATTCATATTATATTTTTTAAAGTTTTATAGCATTCTTTTTCTAAAATTTGTTACTAAAAGTGACTTAGGAAGCTTCTCTTAATTGTTTATGCTCTGTTAAAAACTCTTCAATGTTATATTTTGTACGGTGTTCCGGTGTCATAAGGTGAATCAGCATATCACCAAGGTCGATTACAATCCACTCTTCACTTTCATCAGTATGAAGAATTTTTTCTCCCAGTTTTTTAAGTTCAGGTTTTAGATAGTCCAGCAGTGCAGCTCCATGTTTTTGACCATTTGTACTTGCGATGATAACATCGTCAACAAGGTAGTCCTGCCCGCGCATATCAAATGCCTGAATATTGTCAGCTTTTTTATTATCTAATACGTTTACAATTGTTTCAATTTTGTTACTCATTTTTCTCCTTGTTATAATAATGCATAATTTCATCTGCCACAGAGGGAGGAAGATAATGCTTTTTTAAGTGTTCTCGCAGTTTTGTGGAGCTAATCTTAGCATTAACTTCCAATTTTTTCAACTCTTTTGGAATATTTGTATTGTTTCTGGTAACTATGACAAATTCTACCATTTTTTTTAATTCATCATATGCTTTCCAATCTTTGAGTGAAGCAAGATTATCTGCACCAATGATAAGATATATTTTATCAAGATTATACTTTTTTTGAAGATATCTTATGGTTTCTATTGTTGGTACTGGACGTTTCTGTCGAAGTTCAAAGTCGATAATTTTAGCTTTTTTGTATGGTAAAAGTAACTTTTTTACCCACTTATAACGTAAATGGGGTGGTGCGAAAAATTTCTTTTTAAAAGGGTTGAGGTAGGTTGGGATGACGAAAAGTACGTCTATATCGAGTTTCTCAAGCGCTTTTTTGATGATTTCTTCATGTCCAATATGTGGAGGATCGAAACTTCCACCAAAAATAGCTGCCTTCATTTAAACTGTTTAAAACCTTTTTTAACTTAAAATATTAATATAAAATATTTTTTAACGATATTTTTTTATCAATTATACATAAAATTTACTAAAGGGGCATGAATGGCTTTGAAGGTTGCTATAACCGGTTTTGGGCGAATAGGAAGATGTGTTGCCAGAATATTGAATGAACGTGATGATATAGAACTGGTAGTGGTTAATGATACTACAGATCGAGAAATGACAAAATATCTTTTAAAATATGATAGTGTTCATGGTACATTTAACGATACAGTGGAGATTTTAGAAGATGACTATATGCAGATTGGTAAATCAAAGGTAAAATTTTTAAATGACAGAGATCCCCATAATCTTGATTTTGCAAAATATGGTGCTGAAGTACTTTTAGAGTGTACCGGTGCATTTTATACACAGGAAAAATCACAGCCGTATATTGATAAGGGTATTAAAAAAGTACTTTTTTCTGCACCGGCAAAAGATAAAGAGACAGCAACATTTGTGATGGGTGTTAATGAACATGAATATGCAGGGCAAAAGATTATTTCCAATGCAAGTTGTACAACCAACTGTCTGGCACCGGTAACAAAAGTGATTGATGATGCTTTTGGGATTGAAAAAGGACTGGTAACGACAGTACACTCCTACACAAATGATCAAAATATTCTGGATGTTAAACATAAGAAAGATCCGCGCCGTGCACGTGCAGCAGCAGTCAATATGATTCCAACGACTACAGGTGCAGCAAAAGCCATAGGTCTTGTAATGCCTCATCTTCAGGGTAAATTAAATGGTCAGTCCATTCGTGTTCCTACTCCGGATGTGTCTATGATTGATCTCAATGTAATTGTAAAAAAAGAGACAACCAAAGAGGAAGTTAATGCTGTATTTGAAGCAGCTCAGAATGGTAAAATGAAAGATTATATTTTGGTAGATTATGATAAGCGTGTGTCATCAGATTTTATTGGTTGTCCGATCAGTGCAATAGTTGCAGGAGATTTAACGCAGGTTGTAGATGGTAACTTTGTTAAAGTGATGGCGTGGTATGACAATGAGTGGGGTTATAGTTGTCGACTTATCGATATGGCTGAACACATCGCAAAATCATAAAGGGAAATAATGGAATTATTATCGATTAAAAATTTGGATCTTGATGGACAGCGTGTATTTATCCGATGTGATTTTAATGTTCCAATGGATGAGTTTGGAAATATAAGTGATGACAGAAGAATTCGTTCAGCTTTACCAACAATTCGTTATTGTTTAGACAGAGATTGTAAAATTATTCTGGCTAGTCACTTTGGTCGACCAAAACCAGGTAATTGGAATGAAGAGAAAGATTCTCTTAAACCTGTAGCAAAGAGGTTGCATTCTCTTTTAAAGATGGATATCAAAATGGCGGATAACGTTGTAGGTGATGATACAATTGAAATTGCTCAGAACTTGGAAGGTGGAGAGGTTTTGTTATTGGAAAATCTCAGATATAATCCAGGTGAAACAACAAATGATGATGAATTTGCAGAGAGATTGGCTTCGATGGCAGATTTTTATATTAACGATGCGTTTGGTGCTAGTCATCGAAAGCATGCTTCTATCTTTGCAATGCCTGCACATTTTGATAAAGAACATAAAGCAGCCGGATTTTTGATGCAAAAAGAGGTAAACTTTTTCCATAAATCTGTGATGACTCCTATTCGCCCTTTTATTGCAGTAGTTGGAGGAAGCAAAGTTTCCGGAAAACTTCAGGCGCTTGTTAATCTTGTAGATAAGGTTGATAAACTCATTATCGGTGGTGGTATGGCATTTACATTTTTGAAAGCACAGGGATATGAGATTGGTAAATCTCTGGTGGAAGATCATTTGATTGAAGATGCCAAAAAGATTATCTATCGTGCGATGGGAAGAGGTGTAAAACTGTATCTTCCTGTTGATCTGGTTGTTGCTCCGGAGTTTAGTGAAACAGCTCCGGTAAAATATCTTCCGATTCAGGAGATACCAGAAGAGTGGATGGGACTTGATGTTGGACCTGCAACCAACAGACTTTTCAGAGAAGCATTAAACGACGCGCAGACAATTCTCTGGAATGGTCCTATGGGTGTTTATGAGATGGATAAATACTCCAAAGGCTCTTTTATGATGAGTCACTATATTGCAGAGTCTCATGCCACGACGATTATCGGTGGTGGTGATACTGCCGATGTTGTTCAACGTGCCGGTGATATCGATGAGATGACCTTTATCTCAACCGGTGGTGGCGCGAGTCTGGAATTGCTAGAAGGGAAAATGCTTCCCGGTATTGAAGCAGTGAAGGCTTAAGGATGATTATAGCATCCAATTTTAAAACCAACCATACACGTAAAAGTACACGAAGCTATTTGAAAACGTTAGAGGACTTTGTGACAAACAGTAAAAGCAGACAGGATATTTTGGTTTTCCCTCCTGCTACAGCACTGGATAGTTTTGATCTTTCACCAAATATACGGGTAGGTGTGCAAAACGCCTATCCTGTAGAAAAAGGTTCTTTTACCGGCGAGATTGGGCTGGAGCAGATTGATGAGTTTGGTTTGAAAACAATCCTGATAGGGCACAGCGAGCGTCGGCATATTTTAGGTGAAACACAGGAACTCTGTGCAAAAAAATATGATTATTTTAAAGAGCAGGGATATGAGATAGTTTACTGTATAGGTGAACCCAAAGAGGTACGAGAAGAAGGAATAACCGCTGTTTTGGAATACAATTTTGAACAGTTGGAAGGAATCGATCTCTCTTATGAGAAACTCATTGTCGCTTATGAGCCTGTCTGGGCAATAGGAACGGGTTTAACAGCTAGTGTGGAACAGATTGAAGAGACACTGGGAAAATTACGTGACACAATTCAGGCACCGCTTTTATATGGCGGAAGTGTTAAACCAGCTAATACAAAAGAGATTTTGGAGATTAAAAACTGTGATGGTATTTTGGTTGGAACTGCCAGCTGGGATGTAGATAGTTTTTGTCAGATGATTGAGATTGCAGATAGTTTATAAAAAATTTCATAGGAGGGAAGCATCTGTCTGCCTCCTTATCTCTCTTTTTATACCAATTCTTAGATATAATTTTGGATCAATTTACACAGAAGGTATACTTCATGAATTTATTTGACAAAGATAACAGATTTAATCTTGCCAATATTGTGACATTTGCCAATATATCTTTGGGTATTATTGCGATGTATTTTATTCAGGAAGGAAATTTCTTTGTAGCGATTATTCTTGCATGGATCGCCGGGGCGTTTGATATACTCGATGGAAAGATTGCCAGAAAATTCAATCTTTCATGTGAATTTGGTGTGCAGCTTGACTCTTTTGCTGATTTTATCTCTTTTGTTGTAATGCCATCTTTCTTACTCTTTTATGCACTTGAAAAATCAAATAGTTTTGAAACGTTGATTGCAGGATTGGTTTTTATCTATTACATAATCAGTGGTCTTCGCCGTTTGATAGAATTCAATCTCAAAAGTGAAGCAGGAAGTGTAACAAAGTATTTTGAAGGTGTACCCACACCGCTTGGTGCAATACTTTTATGGATTTTATATCTCTTATACAGCTATAACCTTTTTTCAAATTTATATGTCATACTTTTGCTAGTTGTTGTTATTGCATATCTTTTAAATTCAAAAGTAAAAATACCTCACCCCTGATTTCATGAAATAAAACTTAATATTCATAACTGTTTTTAATTTAATATCTTTCATTTTATCTTTCTACTTTTCCTTATAAAAAGGAAGAAAAAAAGTATTAAATTCAATAAAAACCCCCTGAATTATTGACTTTCCAGTTTTTATATAGTATACTCCCGGTTCAAATTTGCGTCAGATTAGCGTCTGACAAGTTCTTTTAAGGGAAATTGATGGAAAAAATTAGACTTAAGCTCAAGGCTTATGATCACAGAGTTTTAGACAGATCTGTTGCAGCTATCGTCGATGCTGTCAAGAGAACAGGTGCAGAAATCAGAGGTCCGATCCCTCTACCTACAAAGATCAAAAAGTACACAGTACTAAGATCTCCTCATGTAAACAAAGATTCACGCGAACAATTTGAAATGCGAATGCATGCAAGACTAATCGATATCGTTTCAGCAACACCTGAAACTGTTGATTCTTTGATGAAGCTTGATTTGGCTCCGGAAGTCAACGTCGAAGTCAGAGCGATGAAATAAGGATAGATGATGGAATATATAGTAGAAAAAATCGGAATGACAAGAACAGTTACTGTACCTGCAGTTCCTGTAACACTTGTAAAAATTGTTGAAGCGAAAGTTTGTGAAGTAGATGAAAATAAAAAAGCCATTGTTGCATACAGCAGCGGTAAGTCTACAAACAAAGCAGTAGCGGGACAGCAGAAAAAATATAACCTTTCTCCTGAGTTTAATAAATTTATGACATTGACAGTGGCAAATGCAGAAGCAGGTGACTTAGATACTGCTCCTTTGGCAGATGCGACAGTTGTAAAGTCAACATTTAACTCTAAAGGTAGAGGTTTCAGTGGTGCTATCAAAAGACACGGTTTCGCCGGAGGTCCTGGAGCGCATGGTTCAAGATTCCACAGAAGAGTTGGTTCAATCGGTAATGCTGAATGGCCAGGTCGTGTTCAAAAAGGTAGAAAGATGCCAGGACACTATGGAAATACAAAAATTACGGTTAAAAACGAGATCGTTTCATTTGATGCAGAAACTGGTGTAGTAGCGCTTAAAGGTGCGATTCCAGGTGCAAATGGAGCATTAGGTAAGATAAGGATAGTAAAATGAGTAAAGCAATCGTACTAGATAGTAACCTTAAAAAAAGTAGTGAAGTAGAATTGCCGGCTTCTTTTTTAGAAGCGAATCCTCACAACTTGTACTTATATGTAAAATCTTACCAGGCAGCTTTAAGAGCAAATACTGCTAAGACTAAGACAAGAGCAGAAGTACGTGGTGGTGGTAAAAAACCATGGGCGCAAAAAGGTAGAGGTGGTGCAAGAGCCGGTTCTAACAGATCACCAATCTGGGTAGGCGGTGGTGTTTCACACGGACCTAAAAACAACAGAAACTATAACCAGAAAATCAATAAAAAACAGAAAAGAGTAGCGCTTGAGTGTGCTATCGCTGAGAAAGCGAACAATGGTAAGCTTTTTATTGTTGATAACATTGTTGTTGAATCTGGTAAAACAAAAGATGCAGCTGCAATTATCAAAAATCTTGGTGTCAGAGATGCATTGATTGTTAAAGATTTGATTGATGAAAAAAGTTTCTATGCGTTCAGAAATCTTCCAAGTGCATACCTGGTAGAAGCAAATGAACTCAATGCTTACACAGCAACAGCTTTTGATGCAGTAGTAATCGAAAAAAGTGTTTATGAACAATTAACAAAAGAGGGCTAAGATGGCAGATATTACAGATATTAAATCAATTTTATACACTGAGAAAAGTTTAGGCCTTCAAGAAGACGGTGTTGTAGTAATACAAACAAGTCCAAGAATGACTAAAAACGGTTTAAAAGAAGTTTTAAGAGAGTATTTCGGTTTTGTTCCATTGAAAGTAAACTCAATGAGAATGAGTGGAAAAGTAAAAAAATTCAGAGGTGTCGAAGGTAAACGTGAAGATTATAAAAAATTCTACGTTAAATTACCTGAAGGCGCTAAAATAGAAAGTTTGGAGGTATAAGATGG
>CAZYZD010000015.1:0-33911 GCA_964651755.1 uncultured Sulfurospirillum sp.
TAACTATCTCCCTAAATTCTATAGTTACAAAATAATCGAATTTGATTACCCTGTTATAACTATATCGGCACAGTTTGGAAAAAATTTAATAGTTTTAATAAAAAATTCAAAATATTTAATTTTTGGAGAAAATGAGTAAAAAATTCAAAATAGAAAAAATTCAAAATATTTGATTATCTGAAGAATAAAACAAGTATTTTTAGCATAATTATATATGGGTAATTTAGTGACAAATTTCTCTTTGTGGCTTACTTTCTGTCAAAATAGAAACTACTGCAATTGCAAATCCTCCATCATGGGTAATAGATAAAGCACATTCGCAGATATCATATTTTTCTACAATATTTTTATTTAGTGTAAAATATGGAGCTCCGTATATATCTTTATGAATTTTGATATCCAAAAAGCCGCAGCTTGCAGAGATACCCTGACCAAGTGCCTTGGCAACAGCTTCTTTTGCCGCATAAAAACCGGCAATTGTACTAGGTGTTTTTGCCAGGACGATTTCTTCTTCATGAAGAAACCGTCTGAGTGCTTTTTGTGGATATTTTTCGATAAGTTTTTCAATACGTTCTATTTTAACAATATCAATACCAATCATCATAATATTATTGAATCACAAAGTCTGTAAAAAAGACATTGTTGATTTTTCCATCCTTCAATACTGTATTTACGTTTGCTACTATTTCATCTTTAAGACTCTCTTTACCTGCAATGGTACTGATTTCTTCATACGACTTCGCTGAGAGTGCTTTGATGATAATATCCCTGATCAAGGGTTTTTTGCTATCTAGTTCTGTTGCAAGTTCCGGTATACTCAGCTCAAGATTAATTGTTGTTTTCAGATAGCGGCTGCCATCTTCACTGAATAGATTGACTATGAACTGATTCAATGGATACATTGGTCCAATATTGGTAAAATCTGATTTCCTGACACTATTCGCCGGGGCAGGGGATGCTGCCTGAGCTTCCGGTTTTTCTGTTTGGGCTGCTTTTGCACTGTTCGCATCTGCTATTACTGCATCATCTTCACTGAGTAAGAGATATGCACCGACACCTCCTCCAATTAACATTAGCCCTAACATTGCTGCAATAATAATAAGCAGTATATTGGAGCTACCGCTTTTCTTTTCTACTACAACTTCATTGTTTTCTGTTGCTTCAGCCATGATTATCCTTTCTTTTGTTATCATCAAACAGATAACTCTATTTGCTTATATGCAATATCGTACAGTTTCAAAAAAAGTTTATATTTTTTGTGTATAAGTTATAAAAAATTTCCATTTCCGGATAAAATACAAGGGTTTATGTATAATATGTCATTTTTTGAAAGTTTTTTTGCATATATAGGCAGAGCATACTACTGGTTTTTGATGATTTTGAAAAATCTTGGTGACTTTGCGCTTTTTCAGACGCGCCTGTTGCCACTGTATATAACCAGACCATATCGTATAAAAGAGACGATGCAGCAGATAGTGATTGCCGGTATTGGTTCAAGCGGGGTGATTATTCTTACCGGAACATTTACGGGTATGGTGGAAGCTGTACAGCTTTTTCAGGGATTTCATGAGTTTGGGGCGGAGAATCTGATGGGTTATCCTATCTTTATCTCTATCTTTCGTGAGCTTGGTCCTGTTTTCGCCGGACTTATGCTTACTTCACGTGCTATTTCGGCGATGGCAGCAGAACTGGGTACGATGCGTGTTACTGAACAGATCGATGCTCTGGATACACTGGCTGTTAATTCCAAGAAATATTTGATTATTCCCCGTGTTATTGCGACAACGCTCTCTTTACCTGTGCTGATTATTATCTTTGATGCTTTTGGTGCAGTGAGTGCCTATTTGATTTCGGTGCATGCACTGGGGGTTAATAAGACAGAGTTTATCAATACAATTAATATGTATCTTGATTTAAGTGATATTTTTACCGGTGTGCTTAAAGGTGTTGTATTTGGTTTTTTGATCGGTTCAATCGGTACCTATATCGGATATAATGCAGGCGGTGGGGCAAAAGGTGTCGGTGAAGCAACGACAAGTGCCGTAGTTCTGGGATCGATTACCGTTTTTGTGATGGATTATTTTCTCTCTTCACTATTTTTGATATTAGGATGGTAAATATGATGAGTGTTTTACTTGAGTTTAGTATGTTTCCTACCTCTGATGATTGCAGAGATGGCGCAAGTGTCTCCCGACAGGTTAGCAAGATTGTTGAAATGATCGATAAAAGTGGCTATCCCTATAAACTGACACCGATGGGTACAGTAGTAGAAACTACTACTATCAAAGAGGCTCTGGAGATTATTGAAAAGGCATATGCGTGTCTAAGTGAGTGTGAACGAGTCTATTCGGCTTTGAAGTTCGATATCCGAAAGGGTAAATCAAACAGACTGAAAACAAAAATCGCATCTGTTGAAGCAAAGATAGGAAAAGTCTCTAAATAGAGATTTTAAAATACCGATTTTATGTATTATATTTAATGTAAGGACTTTTTATGAGTAAAGTTGTTGTTTACATCTATTATTTTGCACTCTATTTACATCGGCTTAAAGTTCCTGTTTTGCCAAAGTTGATCAATATTATTTTTGTCCGCTTGCTCTTTGGTTGTCAAATATCACTGGGGGCAGAACTTGGAAAAGGTACACAGCTTGGATATGGCGGTTTGGGAATTATCATTCATGATCGTGCAGTTTTGGGGAATAATGTTATAGTAGGTCCTGGTGTCGTGATCGGCGGGACATCTCAGATATATGAAGTACCGGTTATTGGTGACAATACTGTAATTGCCCCTGGTGCAAAAATACTGGGTCCTGTAAAAATAGGAAAAAATTGTGTTATTGGCGCCAATGCAGTTGTTTTAAAAGATGTGCCGGATAACTCTGTGGCTGCAGGAATACCAGCTAAAATAGTGAAAAAAGATATAGATATTTCAAAATACCGCTAATTTTATTTAATCTCACCTTCCCACTCCTGCCAGGCATAAGGCTCATCAGGAGCGGGGAATCCTTCAAGTATTTCCTGGGGTTTGAAATTTGGTTTATATGCAAACGCTTTACACCCTTCTACCCAGTATCCGAGATAGATCCATTTAAGGTTGAGAGCTTTAGCAAGTTCAATTTGGTATATCAGAGAGTAGGTTCCGAGTGAAAATCTTGCATAGTCTGGATCATAATAAAAATATATAGCACTGATTCCATCTTCAACAATATCTATCAAGTCAACGCCGATGAGTTTTTCATCCCGGATATAGAGTACCTCTTTCCCGAAATCATAAGCACCTTCTACAAAATTTTCTTTATATTCACGATAACTGATTCCCCTTTGTTTCCAGCCATCCTTATTTGCTTTGAAATTATGATATTTATTGTAAAGGTCAATATGCATTTGTGTCATTGTAGGTTTTTGAATGATGATTCTTGTATCTTTATTGCGTTTCATTGCCTTTTTCTGTGATTTGGTAGGTTTAAAACTTTCTACATTAATACGCAGACTTTTGCAACCGTCACATCCCTGGCAGATTGGGTGAAAATAGTATCTTCCAAAGCGCCTCCATCCCCGTTGTATTACTGCAGTGTTGAAGTCCTTTGAAGATTCAAGTACATATTTATAGTACATACGTACTTTTTTATCGGGTAGATAGGCGCACTCATAGTCGAGCATACAAAAATCTGTTGATGGCGGATTGAGTAAACTTTTGGAATTTTGCATAAGGTATTGTAACACAGATTTGTGTTTTTGGAAAGATGTGCAGGAAGTTTTTACCTCCTGCACTGCAGATTAGTGTTTCTCTGTTTCACTACTCATCATTTTTTTTGCTGCATCTATAGCTGCAGTACCTGCTTCCTTGGTACTTTCTACTGCCTCTTTTGCCATCTCTTTGACTTTTTCAGTTGTTTTGGCAGCTTTTTGGGTTGCAGTATCGGTGACTTCTTTGGCAGTTTCAATAGCTTTTTCTGTCACACTCTCACTTTTTGCTGTTGTATTGTCTTCTTTTTCCGGTTTGGGTTCTGTTTTTTCAGAATCTGTTGCAGCGGGTTCTGCAGCTGGAGAAGATTCCTCTTCTGATTTTGTTGGCTCTTGGGTTTTTTCACTCTTCTCTTGTGTCTGTGCGCTCTCTTGTACTTTTTTTGTGGTTGTATCAGTCTCTTCTGTACTTTTTTCTGCGGCATTGCCGGACTCTTCTTTGAGCTCTTCAAGCTCTTCTTTCAAGTCAAATACTTCCTCACTGAGTGTTTGTACCATCTCATTGTTTGCGCCGTATTTATAAACCAGTTCTCCACCCTCTTTGCCCTGGTAAAGTACTGCTGCGACAAAACCAATGAGAATCAGCAGGTAGATCAGTTTCATCCACCATTTTCTAATTGCCATAGCAAACAATTTTGCAAACATTACAACAACAGTTGCCAGCATAAGATAGATACCGATCAGTTTATGCTCTTTCAGATCTTCCTGACCCGCTTTGGTCAGCATATCCCATGTCTCTGATCCATCTGTTTTTCCTGTAACAAATGCTGCAAAAAAGATGACAATCAGCATTGTAAAGAAGATAAAAGTTGTGATTGTCAAACCTCTTCTTCTCATGATGATATTGATAAGTTCCAGCAACAGTATAAAAACAGGGATGACAATAGCAAAATGTACTACCGGTGGATGTAACAGCACGGGAATATCGAACCCCAGGTTTGGAATAGGGATGTCAAAAACAGGTAAATGCATAATTTACTCCTCAATAAAATAATTTTTTGTTATAGTATCGAAATTAGTTTTAGTAAGGAATTAAAATCTCTGGTTATATTTTTAAACACCTTTTCTTTTCTATTAAACGTACTGCTTCTTTGATTGCGTTGAGATAACTCAAGTTTGAGACAGGCTGAGCTTTGTATGCTTTATCGTATGCGGTACCGTGATCAACAGAAGTACGAATCACAGGAAGGTTAAGACTAACGTTGATTCCCTCTTCAAAATAGAGTGTTTTTACAGGAATGAGCCCCTGATCATGATACATACAGACATAGTAGTGAATATGTTTGCGGATATGGGGTGTAAATGCAGTATCAGGTACAAGTGGACCGACAAATATATCTTCAAGCAGTTGGTTATTTGCAGTCAGGATAGCACTCTGGATAATATTCTCTTCATTTCCCAACAGACCATTGTCTCCTGCATGTGGATTGAGACCAAGCACACCGATTTTTTCCTCTTTGATTTCATGATAGAGGGTAATCAAAAACTCTGTCAGAGGCTCAAGTTGAATCTTTGACGGGACTTCTTTAAGAGGAATATGATGGGTAAAAAGAGCAGTAAAAAGTTTTGGTGTACCGATCATCATAATAGCTTCCCTCTCAAAAATTTCTGCCAGTGCATCTGTGTGTCCTTTATAGGGAATGCCTGCTAGTTCCCACGCTTTTTTGTGGATGGGAAGTGTTGTGATTGCGTCAATTTCATGATTTTGGGCAAGTGTTATACCCGCCAGAAAAGAGGCATAAGCATAGGCACCGCTCTCTTTGGTGACTTGTGAAGGGGTTATTGTAAAATCTTCTCCTTCGATATCATAAGTTTTAAAATCTGCCGGAATAGAAAGATTCAAAAGTGCTGCTGCCTGCTCCAGCATAAAACGGTCAATCATATAAAGAGGTTGACAAAGATGTTTGATTGTTTCATGCGAGCGAAGTGCCAGTTCGATACCGACACCGTTAAGGTCTCCTATGCTTACGGCAATTTTCATGAAAGCAGCTTTTTCATATCTATGATCGCTTTTTCCAAACCGTCAAATACACTGCGTGCAATAATGCTTTGACCAATATTGAGTTCTTTAATGCCTTTTATACCGGTAATAGCAGTGACATTCTGATAATTGAGTCCATGTCCTGCCGCAATATGCAGTCCAAAGTCATCTGCTTCTTCTGTAGCATCTTCGAGTTGTTTGAGTGCACTTTGAAGCATTTTTTTGAGTTTACTGCGTTCGAGTTCCAGTGATGGTATAGAGTGGTGTGTTTTGGAGAGGTTGGTATAGAGCATCGCGTAGATGTTGGCATAAGTGCCGGTATGAAACTCTACCCATTCTACTCCAATTGTTTTTGCACCTCTTACAGCTTCTTTTGTAGGATCGATAAAGAGGGATGTTTCGATTTCTCTGGCTTTGAGATAGTGTACAGCTTTATCGAGATTGGAGAAGTTGGGTTCATTCATATCCAAACCGCCTTCTGTGGTTACTTCTTCACGTTTTTCCGGTACAAATGTGGCACGATGCGGTTTGAGTTCTGCCACAATTTCAACAATATCAGGATCGACTGAACACTCAAGATTGACAGGCAGAGGAGAGTTTTCGATAATTTTTCTGACATCTTCATCATGAATATGGCGGCGATCCTCCCGCAAATGGATAGTGATTTGATCTGCTCCTGCACGCTGGGCGATTCCGATTGCCTGAAGAGGATCCGGATCGTTTATTTTTCTGGCTTCTCTGAGAACTGCAATGTGGTCTATATTGACTCCAAGTAACATTTTGATAACCTTTCTGTTTATTCCATAATCTGGAGAATTATAACATGATCGCATGTGATTTAGGTTCAAATACACTTCGTGTTGTTGAAATTGAGTGTCAGACAAAAGAGCGTGTCAAAGAATTTGAAAAGATTGTTAAAACAGCAGAGGGTATTGAAACAGATGGCAATATCAGTCAGGAAGCGATACAAAGAGTAATTGATGCAGTCAAAGCGTGTCAGAAAGAATTTGATTTTTCAGATGGATACAGCGCGGTGACAACCGCAGCGGTGCGCTATGCACAAAATGGTCAGGAAGTTATACGCAAGATATATGAAGAGACAGGTATTTTGTTTGAAATTATCGATGGCAGTAAAGAGGCTGAGTTTACCCGGCTGGGAGTTGAAAACCGTTTGAAAAAACTTGGAATGCAGACTGAAAGTTATATGCTTCTGGATTTGGGAGGTGGATCGAGTGAAGTGGTAGTGAAAGAGGGGGCGCGGATTTTTTCCCGGAGTTTTCCTGTCGGTATCGTTACTATGGTGGAAAAATATGGTTTGAAGGAACTAGAGAAAGGAATTGCCTCTTCATGTAGAGAAATTGCGTTGTTCGCCCGTGGTATAGAAGAAAAACCAGACTATTTTGTCGGTTCATCGGGAACACCTACCACTATTGCCGCATTTTTACAGGGGATCGATTATGCCCATTATGATTATCGCAAAATTAATGGATATCATTTATCGGTAGTGAAAATGCAAGAGGCTTTGAACAGATTGCTTGCACTGGATAAAGAGAGTCGTCAACGTTGGGTCGGTACGGGACGTGATGATTTGATTATTGCGGGTGTGAAAATTTTGATGGAGATTGTGCGTATTTTCGGCTATGATGAGATTATTGTCATCGATGATGGTTTACGCGAAGGAGTAGGTCTTTCCAGATGTAAATGACAACTCAGCTGAAATTTACATAGAATAGAATAAAATATCTTCTTAATTTTAAAAGAATATAAAAAATAACGACTAAGACATTCAGCATATGCGTAAAATTTTTTCACAGAGTATTATTATCTTTGTTACTGTTATCTTCAGCATTTCTCCGTTATCTGCTACATGGGTGGAGTCTTTAGGTGGAATACAATCTACCCATGTAGCAAGACAGAGCTATATGCAGGGATTGTTGCTTGGGCAGACATATGGTATCTATAATGTAACCGATTTACACTCCAAAAGAGTGGTTCAAAAATTTTATGAACAGAGAGATTTTCGTACTTTCTGGTTCAATGGTATGAATGAACCGGATTTATCGGTTGTAGATATGCTCGATGCAATCAAAAAAGCCTCTTCTGAAGGACTCGATACCAGCCGATACCACCTTGCAGAAATAGATGCCTTATTTGATGAAGTTCAAGATGGTACATTTTATACACAAAAAGAGTATAACCTTGCCACAATCACACTTGATCTGATGTTGACAGATGCTTTTTTAACGCTGGCGCATGATTTGTATGAAGGGTTGATAGACTATAACAGGTTCCAAGCAAAACTTAAAAGACTTTCAGAAGCGAGAGATATCAATTATGCCTGGGATACGCCTTTCCCAAAAATGGATTATCTGAAACTTTTAAAACAGATAAAAAGCAATGGTGAAATTAAACAGACACTCTATGCACTTGTCACGCAAAATCCTATTTATCTCAATTTACTGGATGCCTATGAGCATTATCGTATTATCGTTTCTGATGGAGGGTTTGTTCAGATTCCTAATGTCGCGCTAAAAATCGGGAGTAAAGGGGAAGCTGTAAAACTGCTTGCCCAGCGTCTGTTTCAGAGTGATGACCTTGATTTCTATGATGAAGAGTATATGGTTTTTGATAAATTATTGCAGCAGGCACTCAAAAAATTTCAGAAAAGAATGGGATTGGTGCAGTCCGGTGTTTTAAACAGATCTACCAGACGCGCGCTTAATGTTCCTGCACATGAACGGTTGAAAATTATCAAGATTAACCTTGAACGTTCCCGCTGGGAAAAAGATCCTATGAATTGCAATTGTGTTTTTGTCAATATTCCCGCTTTTATGATGTATTTTCTTGAAGGTAGTGAAATTGTTTTGCAAATGCCGGTAGTAGTTGGGAAAAAGACAAATCCTACTCCGATATTTAAGGCTTATATGTCTTATGTTGTACTCAACCCTACCTGGAGTGTACCTCAGTCTATTGTCAAAAAAGAGATGCTTAAACGTTTACAGGAAGATCCTGATTATCTTAATACACGTAATTTTAAAGCTTATGATGGTTGGTCAAAGAATCGTAAGGAGATAGATCCTTTTGAGATAGACTGGTATCAGTATGATGAAGAGAGTGATTTGCCTTTTAGTTTTGTAAAACAGCCTGGTCGGGGGAATCCTCTGGGAAAAGTGAAGTTTATGTTTCCCAACAAATATGCGGTTTATATGCATGATACAAATGAAAAAAAACTCTTTAAAAGACGCATGCGTGCATTTAGTCACGGTTGCATACGATTGCAAAATCCTCAGAAAATGCTGGAATTTGTATCGGAAAACTTTTTGGATAAACCCTATGAAGCTGTAAAAGCATTGATGAACAGAGGTGATAAAACGTCATTAAACCTTTCCGAGCGCATCCCCGTTTATATCCGTTACTATACAAGTTGGGTAAATGAAGACGGCGTTAATTTCCGAAGTGATATTTACGGATATGACAAGATTCAATCCAAATTAATGCACTAAATTTAACTTTTTCAAGCTTATTTCCTTTAATTAGTTTACTTTTTGATTTTTTCGTTTACTATTTTGTGTTAAAATTTCAACCTGTATTTTTATTAAAAGCTCTGTTTTCAGGGCAAAAGAGGAGTATTTTTGGATACTGAAATAATTAGCGATGCTAAGGGTATGGAAGTTTCAAGAAGAAGTTTTTTAAAGAAAACAGCGGCTCTGGCAACAACCGCAATTGTAACACAGAGTGATCTTTTCGGAAGTACGGAAGTGGATAAAGTTTTGAAACTCCGCGCTATTCATCAGAGAAAAGATTATTATGCCGAATTTTATGAAAAGGATTGCTACAAGATTAGCGGACTTTTCGAAATCAATAAAGCTTTTATGGACACGAGAGCTCGTGAAATGACGAGAATCGATGTCGATCTTATTGATCTTCTTTATGAAATCAATCTTCATATAGGTATTGACAAAAAGTTCAATATCATCTCAGGATATAGAAGTCCGAAAACAAACGCCTGGCTAAGACATCAGTTAGGTGGTCGAAATGTTGCCAAAAACAGTTACCACATAAAAGGTCAAGCAGTTGATATTAGTGTTGAAGGAGTTCCTTTACACAAATTGAAAAATATTGCTCTGGGCTTAAAACGCGGTGGTGTCGGGTATTATCCGAAAAAAGGATTTATTCATGTAGATGTAGGTCCTGTAAGATATTGGAGAAGAGGCTAATCCTCTTCTCCAGAACAGCATTAACGCTGTTCGAGAATATCGTAATCCGCAGGGATTTGGTAAACAAATCTTTTATCAGGAATAGCGGTGTTGCTTTTCTGATTTTTAAATATAATAGTAATCTTGTTATGCAACTCATCCGTATAGGTGATTTTGCTTAATGTATTATCATTTAATGTGATAACATAGCGTGTATTGTTGAATGTTGTTACATAAGTATTTTTTCCTATTTTTTTGGCTTTTTTCAGTAAGGTCAGGATATTGGGGACTTTATCTAGTTTTGCAAATATCGCCTGTTCGAGTTCCGGTTCTATAATGACTACTTTACCACTGCTGTAATAGATCTTTTTATCGATGGGTGAAGTATAGATCCAGAGTGCCTGGTTGTTCTCTTTTTTAGCATATAGTTTTCCTGTGTAGACAATGCGTGAATTTTGATCGTTAATGATTGTTTGTCTGAAATCTGATTCAAAACTCTTTAAATCACTGATACTTGAAGCGCACAGAGTGCTGCTTAGGATTGTAAGAAATAAAAATATTCTCTTTTTCAAGTTTTTCCTTATACATATTAAATTTTATATTGACAAAGTCGATATAGTATGGTAAAAAACTTTAGCAAATTAACATTAAATTTTTGTTAAAATAAAAATAACTACATATAAAGGATCAAATCCGATGATATCCTCAGTCGTAAGAAAAGTGTTTGGCACAAAAAATGATAAAGTCGTCAAACAATACCTCAAAAGAGTTCAGCAGATCAATGCACTTGAACCAAAATATGAGAAAATGAGCGATGAAGCGTTAAAAGAGGCTTTCAATGCATTAAAAGATGCTGTAAAAGCGGGTGAAAAATCACTCGATGATGTACTTTACGACTCTTTTGCGATCACGCGTGAAGCGAGTAAAAGAACTACCGGTATGCGTCATTTTGATGTACAGATGGTTGGTGGTATGGTACTTCATGAAGGAAAGATAGCTGAAATGAAGACGGGTGAAGGTAAAACACTTGTTGCTTCACTGGCAATTTCTCTTAATGCAATGACAGGAGAAGGAGTTCACCTTGTAACTGTCAATGATTATCTTGCCAAAAGAGATGCCGAAGATATGGGACGTATCTACAAGTTTTTGGGATACAGTGTCGGTGTTATAACCAATGATATTCATGATGATGCCGAGCGTAAAGCACAATATGATGCAGATATTACGTATGGAACCAACAATGAATTTGGCTTTGACTATCTTCGTGATAATATGAAATATGATTTAAGCGAAAAAGTACAGCGTGCGCATAATTATGTAATAGTGGATGAGGTGGATTCGATTTTGATCGATGAAGCAAGAACACCGTTGATTATATCGGGTCCTACAAACCGAACGCTTGAAAATTACCATAAAGCAAATCAAGTTGCCAAAAAATTGAAAAAAGCGACTGAAAAAGATGAAAAAGGTGAATATAAACAAGAAAGCGGTGATTTCATTGTTGATGAGAAAAACAGAACAGTTATTTTAACTGAGTCAGGAATTAAAAAAGCTGAAGAACTTTTTGAAGTTGATAACCTATATAGCCTGGAAAATGCTGCACTCAGCCACCATCTTGATCAGGCACTTAAAGCCAACTACCTTTTTGAGAGAGATGTAGATTATGTTGTTAAAGATGGTGAAGTTATTATTGTTGATGAATTTACCGGACGTTTAAGTGAAGGCAGACGTTACTCGGAAGGCTTGCATCAAGCACTTGAAGCAAAAGAGGGTGTTGTGGTACAGGAAGAGTCTCAGACACTGGCAGATATTACATTCCAGAACTATTTTAGAATGTATAACAAACTGGCAGGTATGACAGGTACAGCACAGACAGAAGCGACGGAGTTCGCACAGATTTATAACCTGGATGTTGTCTCTATCCCTACTAATGTGCCGATTGCCAGAAAAGATCTCAATGACTTGATTTATAAAAGTGAAAAAGAAAAGTTTGAAGCAGTAATCAATAAAATAAAAGAGTTACATAAGAAGGGACAACCTGTATTGGTTGGTACTGCTTCGATCGAGAAGAGTGAATTGCTTCATGAAATGATGAAAAAAGAAAAAATTCCGCATACTGTACTGAATGCGAAACATCATGAAAGTGAAGCATTGATTATTGCTGATGCCGGTAAAAAGGGAGCTGTAACAGTTGCAACCAATATGGCGGGTCGTGGTGTCGATATCAAGATTGATGATGAAGTAAGAGAACTGGGCGGTTTGTATATTATCGGTACGGAGAGACATGAATCCAGACGTATTGACAATCAGCTACGCGGGCGTTCAGGTCGTCAGGGTGACCCGGGTGTAAGCCAGTTTTATCTAAGTCTGGAAGATAACCTGCTTCGTATTTTCGGTAGTGACAAGATCAAAAATATTATGGAACGTCTGGGCATAGAAGAGGGTGAGCATATCGAGTCCGGTATGGTGACACGAGCCGTTGAAAATGCACAGAAAAAAGTGGAAACAATGCATTATGAATCCAGAAAGCATATTCTTGAGTATGATGATGTTGCCAATGAACAGCGTAAAGTAATCTATAGCTATAGAAATGAATTGCTTGATCCAGAATATGACTTGGCTGAAAAAATCAGACAAAACAGGGCAGAGTATGTTGAGAATCTGGTAGAGAGAGCGGGTATCTATCCCGGTATGCCTGAGGAAGATTTTGACCTTGACAGATTGATTTCTCTTTTGAAAGAAGAGGTATTGATTGAATTTGAAAAGAGCGATTTTGCGGAACTCGATGCTGAAGGCATTGTAGATAAAATCGTGAAAGTGCTTGAACATATGTATGAGCAGAAGATGAGTGTGGTCGATGAAAAACAGAAACGCGATATTGAAAAACTGATTTATCTGCAAACAGTTGATAATCTCTGGAGAGAGCATCTCTATCAGATGGATACGCTTAAAACGGGTATTGGTCTTAGAGGATATAATCAAAAAGATCCACTTACTGAGTATAAAAAAGAGAGTTATGAAATGTTTGTGGAATTGATCAAGCGTATTAAGTATGATACGATCAAAATGCTGCAAAATATCCAGCTAAGAGACCAGAACGAAGAGCAGGCGCGTCAGGAAGCGATGGACAAGATGCTTCAGGAACTTGAAGATGCAGCGGAAAATGCCACTATGAACAAAGAGAGTGTATTGGAACCGCAAAATAGTGAACATGAACATGTGCCGCATCATGCTGGTAAGAAAATAGCCAGAAATGACCCTTGTCCATGCGGCAGCGGAAAAAAATATAAAAATTGTTGCGGAAAGAGCGGGCCTAAAAAAGGGCTCCTTGCTAAGTAAAGGGTAAGGTAACATTTGAATTCCGGAAAACTTGTTTTTTATCTTGTTAAAAAGTATCTGCGCTTTGATAAAAGTCAGCCTTTTATCACTATCAGTGCGATACTTGCTTTTTTGGGAGTAGCTGTCGGGTTGATGGTGCTTATTATTGCTATGGCGATAATGAACGGTACTTCCAAAGAGTTTCAGGAAAAAATCTCTACGATGAGTTATCCGATTACGATACTGCCGCGTGAAAGCAAAGGGGTAGATAAATATGCACTTTTTGCACTTCAGAAAAAATTTCCGGATTTGATTTTAAGTCCCTATTTGAATACTCAGGCAATTGTCAAAGAGGGTGACAGGATGGAAGGGGCTGTTGTTTTCGGTGTTGACTTCGCGGCAGAGGCAAAGATTAATCATATTGTTGCGGAGGCAGTCAAAGGAAAAGATCTTTCCACATTTGAGATGATTACAGGGGAAGGAATTTCCGATACTTTTGGTATGCAGCCGGGTGATAAAGTTACTTTGATTTTTACGCAGACGCAGCCTGGTGGTTTCTCCCTGATGCCGGTAATGAAACGCTTTCGTTATGCCGGAAGTTTTAAATCCGGTATGCAGGCATATGACAATGCCTATATCTACACCACACTTCGTGCCCTCTCCAGGGTTTTAAAGGTAAAAGGCGATAAGTATGACGGTATTCATGTCAGCTGTGAAGATCCTATGGAGAAGATTAAGGAAATTAAAAAGTATTTACCTCCCTATCTGGTTGCTGTAGGTTGGTGGCAGCAAAACGGTAATCTCTTTTCTGCTATGGCAATGGAGAAAAAAGCGCTTTTCATAGTGCTTATGCTGATTATTTTAGTTGCTTCTTTAAATATTATCAGTTCACTTTTAATGACTGTCATGAACAGACGTCGTGAAATTGCACTTCTACTGTCACTGGGGGCAAGTAAACAGGAGATTCGCAAAGCTTTTTTCTGGCTTGGTTCGGTGATTGGCGGAGCGGGTGTACTTTTTGGTATTTTTCTTGGATTACTTGGGTTGTATATTCTTGGTCATTTCGATATTGTCACTCTTCCTGCAGATGTATACGGTACTAGTAAATTGCCGCTTGATCTTTCTGCTGTAGATTTTATATCGATTGTTACAGGAGCAGTGATTATTGTATTGCTTTCAGCGTTTTATCCTTCAAAAAAAGCGACAGAGATTGATGTTCTTTCTACTTTACGAAATGAGTAAGAAAAGAAAATAAAATAGTCAAAATAACTTTTGTCTTTAATCGATATCAAATTGAATTTCCTGTAAAATTATCTATGTATTTATTCCATTTAAGGAGGGAATTATGAATATGAGCGTAGTCGGAAGACAATTTGAATTGACTGATGCAATCAAAGGACATATCCAAAGTGCAGTAGACTCTTTGAAAAAATATAATCTGGATATTATTTCTACCAGAGTTGTTGTTTCCGCAGATGAAAAGAATGGTAAAAAAGGCTATACTGTCGAATTTACGATCAATCTTCCACAAAAAAATACTATTGTTATCAAACAAAAAGATAAAGATGTTTATGCCGCGATCGATATGGCTGTTGATCGTGCACAAAAAGTACTTAGACGTCATCATGACAAGCTGACAGACCACAGAGTCACAAAGCCGAGTGAAATTGCCAATGTCAATATTGAAGAGTTAGTAGATTCAGATATTCATGAAGAAGATGTAGATGAAATTGTACCGATGGAATTGGATCTCTATAAGCCGCTTGAAATAGAAGAGGCATTACAGTTGCTCAAAGAAAGTAATAAACAGTTTTTAATTTTTATCGATAAAGATGATAAAACGCGTGTACTTTTCAAAAGAAAAGATAATAAATTTGGATTATATTAATTGTAAATCTTAAAGAGGCGGTCGTCTTCAGACCGCTTCACAATACTGCTCTCTTTTTTCCTGATGTAATACTTCTTCCATAATATTATCCAAAACCGTAAATACTTCTCTACTATTCTCTTCGATTGATTCAAATGCCTTTTTTACTTCAGCAATATCCAGAGGTTTTTGCTGAATAAGATTAAATACTCTGTGCGTGCCGTTATGTACACCGGAGTGTGGTTTGTCAAGTTTGGTATAGTTTGCAGTATGGCTGAAATATTTATGTCCATCTCCTTCATAGTACCATTTTCCAAGACGACAGTTATGATGATCTACAAAATCAAATGCCGGTTTTGCTTTGTGTGTTGAGATATAGGTATTGACTTTCCAGATGACATGATCAAGTTTTGCCAGACTCATAAATACAGTATCGCCTAAAATATTCAATTCTGCAAATGAGTGTTGTGTCAAGTCATTAAGTGCATGGATTTCAGTGCTGAAATTATTGGTATTGTTGTGAATAACCTGGATATTGTTGTCGATCAGGTTAAATTCCTGATCAGTATTTTTAGTACTGTGCTGGATTGCTTTTACAGCATTTTTGATTTGTGTCGCAACAGCAGATGTTTTATTGGCAAGATTTTTTACCTCTGTAGCTACTACGGCAAAACCTTTCCCTGCTTCTCCTGCAGAAGCTGCTTCGACAGAAGCATTGAGCGAAAGGATTTTGATCTGCATAACCACTTCATTGATCATTTCTGCTGATTTCTCAATTTCAACTGCTTTTTTGGAAAGTCCTTTGATGACGCTGGCTATGTTATTGGAACGTTTCATTAAATCGTTAAGATTGTCTATAATGACATTGATATCGTTAAAAGCTTTTTCAAAGTTTTCTTCTACTGTTTTAGAAGATTTAAGACTCTCTTTCGCACGGTTTGTAGAGTTGGACATATTCTTTTGCAAGTCCAAAAGGGCAGATTTTAAATTTTGATTTTCGTATCCAAAAAGATCCATCAGCTCTGCATAGTTTTTTTGTTCTTTATTTAATTCATATTCAAGCTGGGATACTTTTCTTTTGTATCGGGTGTTTTCTGTTTCAAATACCTCCAATTTGTTGGAAAGTGCACTGTTTTCTTCTTCCATATGCATCAGTTTTTTTTCCAGCTGGGCAATCTGTCTCTCTTTTTCTGCCAAAAGTGCAGCAGTTTTGTCGTGGCTATTATCTTTTGATTTTGCTGATTTTGAAAATAGTCTCATCATTTTTTTACCTTCATATTATGTTAACTTATGAATCGTCGATTTTGGAAAAAACTTTACAGGGCTAACCACTCCTAACCAAATTTGCGCTAAAATAGTTAAAAATATACTCACAAAGGCTTTATATTTGAAAATTGTAACTGTTGCACACTCTCCGGATGCTGATGATATTTTTATGTTTTATGCCATTAAATTTGGCTGGATAGGATTAAATGATGTTACTTTTGACAATATTGCACTCGATATTGAGACACTCAATGAAAAGGCACTTCAAAATATTTATGATATCTCTGCCATCAGTTTCGGACTTTATCCTCTGATCAAAGAGGAGTATGCATTGTTACGTACTGCAGTGAGTTTTGGGGAAGGGTATGGTCCCAAATTGATTAAACGCAAAGGTACGCGTCTCAAACGCAACTTTAAAGTAGCGCTCAGTGGAAAATATACGACCAATGCACTTCTTTTCCGTATCGCTTATCCTGATGCAAGAGTTGTCTATAAAAATTTTCTTGAGATAGAAGAGTCGGTCAAAAGCGGAGAAGTAGATGCCGGCGTATTGATTCATGAAAGTATTCTCACATTTGACGATACCCTGGAGGTGGAGCGTGAATTGTGGGATATCTGGCAGGAACTCAGCGGCGGTGATTTACCGCTTCCGCTCGGAGGTATGGCGGTTCGCCGTTCGATTCCCATTACCAGAGCGATCGAGTATGAGGAAGTGTTGACAAAAGCGGTGGAAGTAGCACATAAAAACAGAAAACTGCTTTCACAAATGTTACTGCAAAGGGATTTGATTCGGGTAGATGCCGAGAAACTGGATCAGTATCTTGATCTTTATGCAAATGATCAATCTATTACGATGAGTGAGAAACAGCTGGATGCTATAGACAAACTTTTTGAACTGGGGTATAAATACGGTTTTTATCCACAACCGTTGAAAGTCAGAGATTGTTTGATTCCGGTGGAGTACCGGGATTTTCGGTTTGCCTAAACGGGGAAAGGAGTTTTTGTGGAAGCGAAATTGATAGGACTTGGTGTAGAGACTTTTAAACTGGCGCTTTATCTCTCTTTGCCGATGCTGATGGGCGGTTTGATAGCAGGTTTGTTAATCTCTATTTTTCAGGCAACGACGCAGATCAACGAGATGACACTCTCCTTTGTGCCGAAAATTTTGATTGTAGTAGGGATTATCATCTTCATGATGCCCTGGATGATGAATATGATGATCGAATTTACAACAAAATTGATCAATATGATTCCCTCGTTTATATTTTGATGACTAGAAAAATAGATTTTTCACAATACAGTTCTATCAAAATAGGACCAGTGGTTGATGTTACTTTGATTGATACACCAAAACCTCTTTCCAGAGACTATTTTATGATCGGCGGGGCGAACAATCTGCTTGTTTCACCAAATCCGCCTCCTTTGGCAATGCTCTCCAAAAAGTTTGATTATATCCGACTGGAAGATGATCTTCTGATTGTAGGTGGTGCAACCAAAAGCGGACGTATCTTCTCTTTTGTCAAAAAAAATGATATCAAAAACTTTGAATATCTCGGAAAACTGCCGGGTACCCTGGGCGGACTTATCTATATGAATGCAGGTATGAAAGAGGATGAGATATTTAACCATCTGGTGAAAATCAAAACTTCCGAAGGCTACATTTCCAAAGAGGAGATTGAACACGGTTACCGCTTTGCTAAAATAGATGATATTGTTTATGAAGCATACTTTCATGTGGAAAAAGGGTTTGATAAAGAGAAACTGGCACACTTTACCAAAATGCGTGCCAACCAGCCCTCAGAGCCGAGTCCGGGATCGGCATTTAAAAATCCTCCCGGAGAGTATGCCGGACGGTTGATAGAGGCAGTGGGTATGAAGGGATACCGTATCGGTGATGCTGCTTTCAGTGATATCCATGCCAATTTTCTGGTCAATCTCGGCAATGCAACGTTTGAAGATGCCCTCTCTTTGCTGACAGAGGCAAAAAAACGGGTAGAGGCGCAGTTTGGGATTCTTTTGGAAAATGAGGTACAGATAGTATAAAAAGATTTTTTATCGGTATTTCTGCATACAGATTACAAAACTTTCTCTAATCTCATTACCTTTTATACTCTTCTAAAAATTTTTCAAATATGATATAATAAGACTAAAGAAAGTTTATAGGAGTATGTTATGAGTAACAATAAACATTATATGGTCGAGATTGCCAGAGATGCAATACGTGAAGTACTTGAAAAACGACCGATTATCGATAAAGAAAAGCTGTTGAAAGAGCATCCCGAACTTGCTCAGGAAGGGGCAGCTTTTGTGACATTGGAAAAGCGCGAATCATTAAGAGGGTGTATCGGGTCGCTTATTGCCCATCGGACACTATTGGAAGACCTCATTGAAAATGCACGTTCGGCAGCTTTTCATGATCCCCGTTTTCCTCCGCTTACAAAAGAGGAGTTCGAGGATCCCTATCTGACAGTAGAGATTTCTCTTTTGAGTGAGCCAAAACCGCTCTCATACAGTGATGTCGCTGATTTGAAAAGCAAAATTCAACCCGGGCGTGATGGTGTCATACTGAAACTCGGGCATTACCAGGCGACCTATTTGCCACAGGTATGGGAACAGTTACCGCGTTTTGAGGATTTTTTCGCGACCCTTTGTCAAAAGGCTGGATTGCCCGGAAATTGTCTGGAGTCACATCCTGAAATCTATATCTATCATGCTGAAAAGATCAAATAGGTTTTTTTCATGAAACGTAAAGCTGCGGTAGCGGGAGCTTTTTATCCCGGAAGATGCCATGAAATCCGCAAAATGTTTGCCAAATTTACAAAAATGGCAGAGTCGCATTTTTCAGGTAAGGCAGTGCTTCATTACAGACCGCGGGCGATTATTGTACCGCATGCAGGGTATATCTACAGTGGCTTTACGGCAAATATCGCTTATAAAATTGCAGTTAACAGCAAGCCTGAAAGGGTGATTGTGATAGGTCCCAGCCACAGGTACTATTTTGAAGGTATCAGTGCGGCTGAATATGAGGCTTTTCAAACACCCTGCGGGGATATCCCCATAGATGAAGCGTATATTGCCAAGATAGAGAAATATTTTCCGGTAAAATTTGTACCCCAGGCGCATCAAAAAGAGCATAGTACTGAAGTGCAGATGCCTTTTATAAAGTACTATTTCCCAAATGCAAAAGTGGTGGAGATTGTTTACGGAAAAGTCTCTTCCTCCATACTTGCCAAATTGATTTATGCACTTATGAAAGAGAGAGATAATCTGATTGTGATCAGTACCGATTTAAGCCACTTTTATACGTTGGAAGAGGCAAAGCAAAAAGACAATGTCTGTCTCAATGCTATTGTCAAAAAAGAGCCGTCACTTTTGGACAGGGGGTGTGAAGCCTGCGGGATGACAGGGTTGAAGGCGATTTTGGAAGTGGCTAAAAAAGCACACCTGAAAACCGAACTTCTGGATTATCGTACCAGTGCCGATGCTTCAGGAGATACCAAAAGTGTTGTCGGATATGTAAGTGCCCTTGTAGGGTAGAAGTTATTTCAGTTTTTCATTTGAAAAGATCGGTAAAGGGTTGTATAATAGCGTATGAAAATCTTACATACATCAGACTGGCATTTGGGTCAGAGCTTTATGGGAAAAAGTCGCCGGCAGGAGCATGAAGCTTTTTTAAAGTGGTTGAGAAATTTAATTGTTGAAGAGGCAGTAGACCTTTTACTGGTTTCGGGAGATATTTTCGATACCGGTACTCCGCCCAACTATGCGCTGGAGAGTTATTATAACTTTATACGCTCTTTATCCAATACTTCGTGTCAGCGTATTATCATCACAGCGGGTAATCATGATTCCGTAGCGACACTCAAAGCACCGCAGAAACTTTTGCGCTCTTTTGGTGTTGAAGTTGTGACAGGAGAAGAGGAGCATATGCCTCTTTTTTTTCATGAAGAAAAGGGAGAGATTTCCGCAATAGTGTGTGCCATACCGTTTTTACGGGAGGGATTTGTACGTAAAAGTTGTTCCGGTGAAGGGGCAAAAGAGAAAGAGAAGTTTTTGCAGGAGGGTATCCAGGCGTATTTTAGGGATATTGCAGCAGAAGCTGAGAAAGTCCGTGGTAAGAAGGATATTCCAATTATCGGGATGGGGCATCTGACAACGCTTGGAGGAAGCAGCAGCGAGTCGGAGAGGGAGATTTATGTCGGTGGAAGTTTGCATATGAATGCTTCATTTTTTGCCTCTTTGTTTGATTATACGGCACTTGGACATTTGCATAAAAATCAGCGTATGGGGGAGGGCGTTTATTACAGTGGTTCGCCTATTGCATTGAGTTTTAGCGAAGCGGGAGATCGAAAAAGGGTTAATATTGTCACTTTCGAGGGTAGAAAAGCCGATGTCAAAAGAGTAGATATCCCTCTATTTCGGAAATTGATCCGCTGTAAGGGAGATATAAAAAAGGTGCTTGAAACGCTCCGCCGTATTGATGATAAAGAGAGTTGGATAGAAGTAGAGATAGACGACTCCAATCCATATGAAGCAAATCTACGTATCAGGGAAGCAGCGCAGGAGCTTGGTTTGACACTTTTGGTGGTAAAACTCCAGAAAAATGAGACTGCATTGCGACAGGATGCTTTTGATGTTATCAGTTTAGATGAACTTACTCCGGCAGAGGTTTTCCAAAAGCGTTTGGAAGCTGACAGTATCGATGATGAAGGATTGAAAAAAGCGCTTCTGGAACTCTTTGAAACGATAGTAGATGAGGTGAGTGCCAATGAAGATAGTTAAGATATCTGCACAAAATATCAACTCTCTGAAGGGAAAAACAGAGATAGATTTCGAAAAAGCTTTTGGTGACTCTTCTTTGTTCGCTATCACCGGACCTACAGGGGCAGGCAAAAGTACGATTCTGGATATTATCAGTTGTGCTCTGTACGGTCGTACGGCAAGACTCGCCAATCCCAGTGAGTTGATGAGTAAAAATGCGGGTGAGGCGATGTGTGAGGCGGAGTTTGAAGTAAAAGGAAAACGCTATCGTGTGTCATGGTTTCAAAAACGTGCACGTGGTAGATATGATGGGAATTTGCAACCTGCAAAGATGGAACTTTACAGTTTTGAAGAAGAGAAGATTATTGCTGCCGGAGTGCGTGATGTACCCAAAGAGGTAGAGATGCTTTGCGGACTGGATTTTACCCGTTTTACACAGTCGATGATGCTTGCACAGGGAAGTTTTGATGCTTTTTTGAAAGCCAAAGAGGCAGACCGTTCCTTGCTTCTGGAAAAGATCACCGGAACAAAAATTTATGCGGATATTTCCAAAGCGGTTTACAGGCGGCATGAAGAGCTGGAGCAGAAAGTTGCGCTTGCCCAGGAGAGGCTGGGTGTGATGACGCTGCTGGAGAGTGAAATATTGCATACAAAAAAGAAGAGACTTGACAATATAGCTCTGGAAAAAAACTCTCTTAAAGAACGTATCGGAAAACTTTCAAAGGAGATAGCGTGGATCGAAACCAAAGTGCGTTTGGAAAAAGAGCTTACAGAAGCTGCAGAGGCGTTTGGGAAAATCTCTTCTGAGAAGGAGCATCACAGAGAGGATTTTGTACAACTCGAAACGGCGCAGAGAGCACGCACTGTAGCACCGTTTTACCGCCGGAAAACAGAAATAGACAAACGTTTGACTGAAACAGAACAAGAGTTGGTAAAACTTGAGGCGGAACAGAAAAATGTTACTCAAATGAAAAGTGAACGAAAAAAGGAGCAGGTATCACTGCAAGAGCGTTTTTCCCGGGAAGAAGCACTCTATACAAAACAACAGAAAAAGCTCAAAGAGGTACGTGTACTTTTGACCAGAGAGCGTGCACTTCTGGAACAGAAAAAGGGTGATGAGAATGCATTGCAAAAGCTTTCCGAAGAGTACGAAGCAGTAAATGAGAGAGTGCGTCTGATCACCGGTCGGCTGGAGCACATACGGGAAAAAATCAGTATCGAAAAGAAGTATCTCTTCTCTCATAAAGCGGATGCAGCATTGGTAGAAGAGCTGGGAATGATTTCCGAAGAGATCAAACGGGTTGCACAACTTCATGAAGAGATAGCAGAAGTGGAAAAAGAGCGCAAAACAACAGAAGAAGCGTTACAGAAGGACTCTTTAACATTTGAGAGTTTGAAAGAGCGATTTGAAGAGCAGCATGAGAGACTGAAGAAACTGGAAAAAGATCTTTCTGATCATCAAACCCGCCTTTTTGGATTGCAGGAGAGAGAACCGCAAATGCGTAAAATGGTACAGACATATAGCCTGCTTCTGGATAAATTTACAGCATATGAAAATCTGAAACAGGAGCTGGAAAAAGGTACTTTGCGTATCGAACGTTATCGCGAACGGCTTGAAGCATTGGCAAAGGAGCGGAAATATCTCCAGAATGAGCTGCATTTGACCAGAGAGAAATTGCAGTTTCTGAAAGAGCGGGAACAGCAGAATTTATTGTTGCAAAAGTATGAGGAGGATCGTAAAAAGCTGAAAGAAGGGGAAGCCTGTTTTTTATGCGGTGCAACGCATCATCCTTATGTTCATGAGAGGGTAGAGATTCTTCCGCGTGACACTATTGAAAAAGAGCTTGAAGAGGTTGAAAAAACGCTCATCGACCTGGATAACAGACGTGTTGAGGCAGAGAATGCATATGCAAAAGGGGAGAGCCTGCTGGAGCAGGAAGAGGCGCAGCTGCAAAAGAATCGTAAAGAGAGGGATATACTGGAAGCACTTTTTGCAAAAGAGGGGATGAATCTCTCTTCCCTGACACGAAATGAGTTGGAAAAGATGCTCGAAAGAGCCGACGAAGAGATTAAAAATTTTGAAAAAATTACCAAAGATAGAGAGCTAATGCTTCAAAAAAGAGACAATCTTGCTGCGGAAGTACGAAAAACAGAGACAGAGTACAATGCACTTGAAACAACAATCCGTCTGCATAAAAGTAAGCGCGAGCATCTTGATAAACTTTATACACAGCATCGTAGCGCACGACAAAAAATGGTTGCGGAGCTTTCGAAAAAGGTGCAGAAGTATGGTTTGACACTTGAGCGAGAAGAGGGTGCTGAAATCTATACTGTTTTGGAAAAACGTCATCGTCTTTTTGTAGAACATCAGGCAACTTTACAGGAATTGGAAAAAAGAGAGCAGGAAACTGTAGTAGAGATGGAAAAATCCAAAACAGAAGCACAGAGACTTCATGAACAGATAGTTACTTATGAACAAACGATTCAAAAGCAGAGTGAAGCATTGATACAATTGCGTCGGGAACGTCTTGCTCTTTTGAATGTTGAAGATATCGATTTGTATGAAAAAGAGATAACACAAGCATTTGAAAAATCACGAAATATGCTGCAGCAATGCAGTGATGCGCTGCTTTCTCTGGAAGTGGAAGAGGATGCTTTACACAAGCAGATTGGCGCTTTGCATGATATGGCTGAAAAGTATCAGCAGGAGAGGGAACAGCTGACAGAGGCGTTTGGTGCGGCACTTGTGAAGGAGGATTTTAAAAATGAGGAAGATTTTCTTTCTGCATTGCTGGAAGAGGAGGTATTTGCTATTTTGCAAAAGCGCTGCCGGGAATTGGAACTGGCGTATGAAAAAGCCAGGACGCTTCGGGATGAGAGAGATAAACAGTTAAAGAGACATCTGTGTGTCAAAGAGAAGAGTATCAAACCTCTTGAAGAGCTTTTTTCTGAAAAAAGAGAAGCTGAGTCGGCGCTGGAAACACTGCAGATGGAAGAGGGAAAGATACAAGAGGAACTTGATCAGGATGCTCGCAATCGAAAAGTGCACCAGGAAGGAGTTGCTGCATTGGAGATGATGCAAAAGGAGTTGGTCATCAGCGGTAAACTCAAAGATCTCATCGGTTCTGCCGAAGGTACCAAGTTTTCAAAATTTGCACAGGGAATTACCCTTGATCAGTTAATTGCACTGGCAAACAGGCATCTTCGTATTTTAAACAAGCGTTATTTTTTACAGCGTGCGCAAACTGAAAAACAACTTCTGGAGATGGAGATTGTCGATACCTATCAGGGAAATATCACCCGAAGCGTCAATACCCTTTCAGGAGGAGAGAGTTTTATTGTCTCACTCTCTCTGGCACTGGGGCTTTCGGAACTGGCAAGCCAGAAGATAAAGATCGATTCTCTCTTTTTGGATGAGGGGTTTGGAACACTGGATGAAGAGAGTCTGGAGATGGCTTTGAATGCTTTGAGTATTTTACAGGACAGTGGTAAGATGATCGGTGTGATCTCTCATGTAGAAGCGCTTAAAGAGCGTATTACCCAGCAGATCAATATTGTCCCCCGAGGGGATGGAACAAGTAGCGTGGAGATATGTGCGTAAAGAGGTAATTATTCGCTTATATTTTCGATAATGGTACTCTTTTTATCAAAGATTTTAATCTCTATCTGGCGGATGGTTTTGGCTATTTTATAGATCAGAGGGTGGTAGATCTTCTCATCCTGACATGATTGAGCCGATGCGCTGACAGTGATGACAGCCCTGGTTTTGTCGAAGATGATCTTTTCTGTCAAAGTACAGTTTCGGGAGAGTATGACGGGATAGAAGAGAAGGTTTTCAGTGCTGTAGTCTGTAACGGTTTGTTCTCCTCTCAAAATCCATGATTGGATAATACTTCGATCTTTTTCAGAAAGTGTTTGTGCGGTAGTATTGAGTTCGTGAAAAAAGATTTCTGCACTCTCTTTCTCTTCAAAAAGTCGGTAGTTACTGTATAGCTGTTCTATTATTTTATTTTCATCTGTGAGAATCAGGTTTTGAATCTGTTTTTTTGTGAAAGCTATATTTTCCTCGTCTGTTCCGGTATCGGCTCCGGCAGGTGTTGCAGGCACTTCTTTGTCTGGATTGTTCATAACTCCGCAGCCTGTGAGCAGAAGAAGTATTAAAAAAGGGATGATATTTTTAAACACTTTCTCTCCTTTCCCTCTCTGATGATACTATTGTACTGAAAAAAAATGTAGAAAAAGTGTCTATTTGGAAAAAAAGAGAGACTCTACATTTTTTCGACACTTTTTTATTGTACAATTTTGGTATGAAAACGAAACCGAAATATTCGCTTTTGTATGTTGAAGATGAAGCGCTTATCCGCAAGATGGCTGTCAGCTTTTTAGAAGATCTCTTTTATGAGATTTATGAAGCGGAGGATGGGGAAGAGGCGTTTGCACTCTATCAAAACAAAAAACCGGATATTATCATTACCGATATTCAGATGCCCCGGATGGATGGTTTGACGTTTTGCAAAAAGGTGAGAGAGAAGGATAAGATGACACCTGTGATTATCATGACTGCCTATTCGCATACGGCGTATCTGCTTCAGGCGACGGAGTTGAATCTGGTCAAGTACCTGATTAAACCGGTAGATGAGGAGAGTCTCACAGATGCCATCTCGATCTGTTTTCAGAGGATAGAAGAGAGCAGACCAAGTGTTGTTTATCTGGGAGAAGGGTACTTTTTTGATGCATTTAACCATACACTGACAAAAGGTCATGAAGTGATCAGACTCACACCTTCCCAGACTGCATTGCTGGAGATGCTGGTACGAAACAGAGGAAGTGTTGTTTCATATCAGCAGCTGGAAAACAGTATCTGGTACGACAGTGCCATGAGTAAAGATGCCCTGCGTTGTCTGGTACGGGATATTCGCAAACTTACCTATAAAGGGATCATCGAAAATATCTCCAGAGTTGGTTACAGGGTAAACTTCGATGGATAGAGTACTCAGGATCAAATTGCTGGTTTTGTTGCTGATTGCCGCTGTATCGCTATGGAATTATGAACTGGTTTTTTATCCTGATACCGGGACACTCTATCACTACTCCGTGACTCTGGTGATGATTACAGCACTCTGTTTTGGTGTGATCCTGAGTACCGCGATTTACAATTTTGCGATTTACTTCTATCTCAAAAGCAGACAGCATCTCTTTTATGCACTGGCGCAGTTTTTCGTACTCTTTTCACTGATTGCGCTGGATAGTCTTTATATTGCCCCTTTTGATGAAATATTTGGTTTTAAAAGTCTCTTTGTACTGGATATGACACAGGACTTGATGCTTTTCTTTTCTCTTCTGTTTATCAAAGAGTTTGTGGTGCCCTACACTGGGGAGAGGTTGGATGGTTTAATCAATGCTGTTTTATATCTTATTTTGTTTGATATACTTTTTACACTTCTCTTCTCCCATACACTGGTAACGAAGCTGGTACCTGTTTTTGTTTTTATCTGGCTGGTGCTGAGCGAAGCCAACCGGCTGGCGGAAAAAAAGGATTTGCCGTTTTATTATCTGCTTTTTGGCTGGGGACTGGTGCTTTTGATTGTAGCGCTGGAGTATATCGGTGTGCGTGACAGGGTGGGGGTGGTTTTTCCTTTTTTACATATTGCGCTGGCACTGGATTCACTGATTCTCTCACTGGCGATCTCTTATAAAATCAAATTGCTGGATGAGGAGAGAGTTGCACAGCACTCTATGTTGCTGCAACAGTCCAGACTTGCTTCGATGGGTGAGATGATTGCCATCATTGCGCATCAGTGGAGACAGCCTTTGACCTTTCTCTCTTTTGCTTTGATGCAGATTAGAAAAAAGTGTACTGCCGTAGAAGCGCAGAAAACAATCAAAGAGGCAAGCAGCCAGTTGCAGTATATGTCGCAGACGATTGAACAGTTCCGCAATTTTTACAATCCTGCCAAAACAAAGTCTCTTTTTGATATTCAAAAAGCGTGTGAAAATGTAGTGCAGATGCTTTCATCGGCAGTGCCATGGGTTACGATAGAAGTAAGAGAAAATTTTTCATGGGAAGGAAATCAAAATGAGTTTGAACAGGTGATCATGAACCTTCTTAACAATGCCAAAGATGCTATAGAAGCTAACGGTATCAATGTGCCTCGTATCACTATAGAGATAGACCGTCCCTGTATTACTGTTTCGGACAATGGAGGAGGGATTGATCCAAAAACGCAGAAAAAGATTTTTGAACCCTATTTCAGTACCAAAAAGGGAAATGACGGTATCGGGCTTTATATTGCCAGAATGGTGATTGAAAAAGAGATGGGAGGGAAATTGTCGCTGCAAAAAAGTGATGCGAATGGAACATCTTTTCGTATTAAACTGGGGCGGATAGTATCCTGAAAAGCCTGCCGTTATAGGCAGACTCTGGTGTCAGGAGTGGTAGTTTGGTGCTTCGTTGGTGATGGTTACATCATGTACATGACTCTCTTTGAGTCCGGCAGATGTGATCTCCACAAACTCCGCTTTTTCCTGAAATGTAGGGATATCTTTTGCACCTACATATCCCATAGAAGCGCGAAGTCCGCCGACAAGCTGGTGGATAACATTGCTCATTTTACCTCGGTAAGGAACCATTCCTTCGATCCCTTCCGGTACGAGTTTATCTGCTGCTGTACCTTCCTGAAAATAACGGTCGTTGCTCCCTTTTTGCATCGCACCGATACTTCCCATACCGCGGTATGTTTTGTATTGTCGCCCCTGGTACATGAGGGTTTCACCCGGACTCTCTTCTGTTCCTGCCAAAAGACTTCCTATCATGACAGAGCTTGCGCCTACCGCAAGGGCTTTAGAGACATCTCCTGAGTATTTGATCCCACCATCTGCGATAATCGGTACGCCAAGTTCTCTCCCCTTTGCCGCACAGGTATCGATAGCCGTAATCTGAGGAATACCCACACCCGCAACGATTCTGGTGGTACAGATCGATCCCGGTCCGATACCTACTTTGACAGCATCGGCTCCTGCTTCAACAAGTGCTTCGACTGCTTCGGGTGTAGCAACGTTTCCTGCGATAATGTCGATTTCAAATTTTTCTTTGATTGCTTTGACTGTATCGATGATGCCTTTGGAATGTCCGTGTGCAGAGTCAAGTACCAGTACATCAACCCCCGCGTCGATCAGTGCTTCGGCACGGTCAAGCTGTCCTACACCGATAGCTGCGCCGACACCGAGACGACCATATTTGTCTTTAAATGAGTTGGGAAACTCTTTACGTTTTTTCAAATCTTTGATGGTAATCAGCCCGGAAAGGATACCTTTTTCATCGATAAGGGGGAGTTTTTCGATTTTATGCTGATGGAAAATTTTCTCTGCATCATCAAGGGAGATTCCCTTAGGTGCGGTGATAAGAGGGGCTTTTGTCATAACTTCTTCGACTTTTTTGCTCATATCATTTTCAAAGCGCAAGTCTCTGTTGGTGAGAATTCCCACAAGTTCGTTGTTGTCACCTACAACCGGGAAGCCGGAGATTTTATATTCGTGCATAAGATTGTTGGCATCCTGAAGGGTGTCTGTCGGTTTGAGGTGGATAGGCTCGTTGATAACGCCGCTTTCACTCTTTTTTACCCGGCTGACCTCTTTTGCCTGTGCCGGAATGTCCATATTTTTATGGATAATCCCGATTCCTCCCAGGCGCGCCATTTTGATGGCTGCCTGATGTTCTGTGACTGTATCCATCGCAGCAGAAACAAATGGAATATTGAGTTTGATATTTCTGGTCAGTATGGTTTTGATATCGACCTCTTTGGGCAGTACTTCGGAGTATTGTGGGATGAGGAGAATATCTTCAAATGTCAGTGCTTTTTGTCGAATGTTCACAGTATTGCCTTTTATTTTAAAATATTTTCAAGACTCATTGAGCCGTCAAAAAGGGTTTGTTCATCAAGTGCTTTTGCCACGAACTGCGCGCCTATAGGCAACCCTTTGCTGCTGGTACCGATTGGCAGTGAAAGTGCAGGAAGTCCTGCAAGGTTGACTGCGATGGTGTAGATATCGCTCAGGTACATTTCCAGCGGATCTTTTTTACTTCCAAATTCAAATGCCGGAGTCGGCGCAACCGGCATAAAGATCAAATCTGCCTCTTCAAAAATCTCTTCGTATTGTGCTTTGATGAGATGTCTGGCTTTTTGTGCACGGATATAGTATGCATCATAGTAACCGGAACTAAGGACAAATGTACCAAGCAAGATACGTCTTTTTACCTCTTCTCCGAAACCTTCCGAGCGGGTTTTGAAATACATCTCTTTCAGACTTTCCGCTTCGGCTCTGTTCCCGTAACGTACACCATCGTAGCGGCTGAGGTTTGCACTCGCTTCTGCCGTAGCGATGATATAGTACGTTGCAACATCATATTTGGAGTTGATCATGTTTTTGTGGATGATTTTGTGTCCTGCCTCTTCAAGTGCCTGGATTGCATCCTGTGTCGCTTTGCGTACCTCTTCTCCTGCCTCTTCCATATAGTTGTCGATGACTGCGATAGTCAGTTTTCTGTCCGGATTGATTTTATCGCTTACCTTTTGATGCGGGATATTCATACTGGTGGAATCTTTGGGCTCGTGTCCTGCGATGATATCATACAAAATAGCAGCGTCTTCGACATTTTGGGTGATGGGACCAATCTGATCCAGAGAACTGGAATAGGCACCCAGACCGTAACGGCTGACTTTCCCGTAAGTCGGTTTCATACCGACACAACCGCAGAATGCTGCCGGCTGGCGGATACTTCCACCCGTATCGCTTCCCAAAGCTGCGATCGCGATACCTCCTGCCACTGCTGCGGCACTTCCGCCGCTGCTGCCGCCCGGTACGTGGTTTGGATTGTGTGGATTTAATGTTTTCCCGTAAAAAGAGCTTTCAGTAGAACTACCCATGGCAAACTCATCCATATTGGTACGACCAAACGGTGCGAGACCCGCTGAGAGCATTTTGTCTATGACAGTTGCATTGTAGGGTGCAACATATCCCTGTAAAATATTGGAAGAAGCGGTAACATTCCATCCTTTTACCTGAATATTGTCTTTGATGGCAATCGGTATGCCCTCTCCAAATGCTGCAAGTTCTGTATCGGTCAACTGCTCGACGTAAGCACCTAAATCTTTTTTTTCTTCAATCTTTTGTCGTAAATCTTGTTTTAATGCAGCTATCTCCTCTTTTGGAAGAGAAAGAGCTTCTTTTAGTGTGATCAAACGTATCCCCTGGATATAAATTTGGGATATTTTAGCGAAATATTGGTTAGAAGATAAAAAACTGAAAGTGAAAGGGGTTTCAGAGAGCGTTAATGCTCTCTGATAATTAGAATCCGATTGTTATGTTTTGCTCTGTATTATCGGCAGTATTAAAAAGGTAGTTGATGATTTCTACTTTAACATTACCGCTGAATTTGTGTGCGTAAAACGGATAGGTACCGTTTTGAAGCGGTACTGAGAAAGTTATTTCACCTATATTTGAATATTTTCGGTCTTTTAAACTTTCATAGACTTTGTAGCGCAGGTCGCCGTCGATCTCCTTTGCATTGAGTGTAATGGTCAAACTATTTTCCAAAGGTGTTACGAAATCGTTAAAGAGAATTTGATTGACATTTTTGGTTTGCTTTTTGCGTTTGTATTTTACGATAGGCGGTACTCCTCCGGTATAGAGTCTTTCACAGACAGGCTGGGAGATGTTCCACCGAAGATAGAGTGCCGGTGAATAGACACGGCTTTCAAATATGATTTCCGCGGGTAGTTTTTTATAGTACCATCTGTTCTTCTCTTTAATATCATCTACTTTAACATCCATGAGAGTGATTTTTACACGTTTGTCGGAAGTGATGAAATTGGCGATCTCTGCCCAAAGTGCTGGACTCTTTTTCACACCAAGGTGGGTTTCATGCAGGTAAGTGTGGGTAGGGTTTTGTTCCTGGAAACGGTAGGGTTCCAGAATGTTGGAAAGAAGCGTATCTTTTGCGATCTGGTAACCGTCGTTTGGCTGAAATTGACCGTGTGTGAGCATAAGTTTTGTCAAAAGACCCTCTTTGGGAGAGTCGTCAGTGGAGGTTTCAAAGCCGACCAGAATATCTTTGTAGAAGGGGCTTTGTCCTGTTGAACGGGGATTGCTGAGGTTTCGTTCAATCCAGCTGTATTTCATATGTTTGATGTCTATCGAAGTTTTTTCCAGTGAGTTGTATAGTTTGTACAAAAGGCTCTTGCTTGCGGCGTAGTTGCCGTTGACAACACCTTCAACACTGAGCCATCTGGCAATTTTTCGGTTGCTTGCCAGTGCTTCAACATCTTTTTCAATCAGCCAGCGCACAACCAGTGATCCCATACTGCCGCTTATGAAGTTAACTTGTTGTGCACCTGTTCTTTGCAAAAGATGTTTGGTATATTTTGCAACAATCATGGCATAACGGGGAATACCGCCTCCATACTCTTCTGTGATGGCATCAAGTTGTGCAATATCGTCTGCTGTATAATACGAGGGTGGCGTATCGCCGTAGTAAGTGGTGGCTGCAAAGAGGTTGGATTTATTCAAATCTTCTGCATTGGCAGTTGTCGGAAGATCGATAAAAGCAGGAATTTCGTTAAAAAATTCTTCATAGGTATCTTCTCCGAAAATACCCGAAGCCCGGTAACCCGCCGGATCAAAACCGTGCACATAGACAGTAACTGTTTTATCCGGGTCAAAGAGTGCTGCATTGAGTGTAGCGGTACAGAGAAATGTTAGAAGCAGGAGAAATGTTTTCATGAGAAGATCCTTTAATATCTTTAATTTGAATAGTGACATTATATAATATTTTTAATTTAATATATGTTTTAAAGTTAAGATAAGCTTTTGTCTCATGATATATGAGAGGTGGTGATTCTCACTACCTCCAGTAAACAAGCCCTTGTGTTGCATGTTTTCCATCGGGCACGGTGTCTAAAGTTTTATTTTTAAAATACTCGATCATCCAGCTTTTTATATAAATCCCTTTATCCGTGTCATCTTCAAATCCGCTTTGTTTAGTCAAATCGTTTCCATGTCCCAAAGTCATACCGATGGCATTACAATCACTAACTAGTTTGTCTATATTTCTAAATAAAAAAGAGGGTTGAGTGGTATTCCACAAACTAACTTTCCATATCCAAAGTTTGGGTTTACTTGCATCACGGCTATTCATTTTTTTACTTATTGCACCAAAATACTTAGCAGCCGCAAGATACTCTTCATCGCTATGGCTACCGCCTCTTGGATTGTAGTTAAATGTTAGCAAATCAAACTCGACTCCGAAATTATTCAAATACTCCGCCATCGTATTAACGGCAGGGTCGTCATCCCAGCCGCTGTCCGGTTCATCGAAAAGTCCCGAGGCAGGTTGTTGTATTCCCCAAGTTTTCAGTGTATAGCTTAGTTTGACGTTTGGAGCATATTTCATTCGTATATAATCCATAAGCTGAAAAACACCGGCAAAAGATTGGGATACGTTTCTCTCTAAAGCTTCTGGAAATCTAGATTCTACAATTTTTGCAGGTACATTTTTGGGGTCGTTGCCATATTTGACTCTTATATCCCCAGCCCAACGAGGCGGTGCATCTCCTGTTATCATATAAATAACCGTTCCTTTTACTTTTCCTAAAATTTGCATCTGATCTTTCCAGAACTCAAACCACAAAAATAGTTTTTTCGGGTCTTGGATGTCATCTGCAAAATTTTTGCGTCCTCCTACCAAAGTTTGCCAACTCTCATCACTTATGCTAAATATATAATTATCAGAATCGTTTTCTATTCTTTTAAGTGCATAGTTCCAATCATCCGAGCCTACATTCATTTTATGTCCGTATAGATACCCTTTAGGTTTTATCTCACCCCAAAATTTTTCACTATTTGCTTTAGGAGCGACCATAGTAAAATAATCTACATTGAAATCGTTTATCTTTCTATGCATATAATTATCAACATTTTTTGAATACACAGCGGATACGACATCTTTTGATTCATCTATATCCATTTTTTTATCTGTATCTATACCACCTCCTGGATATAGTGTTATACCGGCAGGTGTTTGTATAACGGGAAAACGATTGCTTAAAATCAAAGGTGCTTCATCATTTTTTATATGTAAAACAATTTGAGAATTGGAGTTTTTAAGCTCCCACTTTCCACTATATTCGGTCACTCTATAAACATTATAAAATTTACCTAAAGCCAAGCGGGATAGAAATTTGTAACTACCATCTTTTCTGAGTTGCAAGTAGATTTTAAATCTTTTGTGCTTACCCGGTGAATTACCAAACCAATTACCCGCTATGGTTTTTTGTGTTGAAGAAACTTTTTCTTGGGTATCATCCATCCCAAATTTCATAGTGACGTTGTTGTCAACATCTCGTGGAGATATCGCTTCACTATTTGTATCTAGTAAATTTGTATTTATTGATTTATTGGCATCATTGGCGGTATTTGCCACTTCTTGTGGGTGATTTGTAGTACTACTCCCGCAACCGTTTATCATTAGTAAAATTATAATAAATAAACTTGTTGTTCTCATCGTTTTACCTTTGGATATTTCACTGTTTTGCCTATTATATCCAAAAAATAAATTTAGTTTTTATCTGTTTTTAGGTTTATTCATCCATATTTTTCTTATAGTATATTATTTAATGGAAAAAATAAAATATCTTTAATAATTGATAATTAAAATTGTATTTTTGTTTTTTGTAAATCTTTTTGCCTTTCATAAAAATATGGATCAAGTTCTAAGTTCTTGT
>CAZYZD010000016.1:0-31992 GCA_964651755.1 uncultured Sulfurospirillum sp.
AATCGCATTGACTGGTATTACAATGGCTGAATACTTCAGAGATGAAATGGGTCTGGATGTTTTGATGTTTATCGATAATATCTTTAGATTTGCACAGTCAGGTTCTGAGATGTCAGCACTTCTTGGACGTATTCCTTCTGCGGTTGGTTATCAGCCGACACTTGCGCGTGAAATGGGTGCATTACAGGAGAGAATTACTTCTACTAAGAATGGTTCTATTACTTCTGTACAGGCAGTATATGTACCTGCGGATGACTTGACTGACCCTGCTCCTGCGACAGTTTTTGCGCACCTTGATGCAACAACCGTTTTGAACAGAAGTATTGCGGAAAAAGGTATCTACCCAGCGGTTGATCCTCTTGATTCAACATCAAGAATGCTTGATCCTGTAATTATCGGTGATGACCACTACAATATCGCACGTGGTGTACAGTCTATTTTACAAAAATACAAAGATCTTCAGGATATTATTGCGATTCTTGGTATGGATGAGCTTAGTGAAGAAGATAAACAGATTGTTGAAAGAGCAAGAAAAATTGAGAAATTCCTTTCTCAGCCATTCTTCGTTGCAGAGATATTTACAGGTAGCCCGGGTAAATATGTAACATTGGAAGAGACTCTTGATGGTTTCAAAGGTATTCTGGAAGGTAAATACGACCATATGCCTGAGAACGCATTCTATATGGTAGGTGGCATTCAAGAAGCTATTGAAAAAGCTGAAAAAATGAAAGGGTAGGGGATTCCCTCTCTTTCAAAAAGGATAAATATATGGCTACAATGAAAATGGAAATTGTCACACCTCATGGTGTAATTTTCGAGGGTGATATCAAAAGTGTTACACTTCCCGGAAGTGAAGGTGAGTTTGGTGTTCTGCCTCAGCATGCTTCTTTGATGACAACACTTAAAAGCGGCGTTATCGACATAGTTAAAGCTGATGGCTCAAATGAACTTGTTGCGATTAACTGGGGACATGTTAAAGTTGACAGTAGTAAAATCTCTGTACTGGCTGATGGTGCTGTAGCGCTTGGCGGTACCAGCGATGAAATCTCCAAAAAACTTGACGAGGCGAAAAAGCTGATTCAAAGTATGAGTGATTCTGATGTTGCGATAGCGGCGGCTATGGCAAAAGTGGAGACCGCAGCCAAAAGCGGACTCTAAAATGGAACTTCTATTTACCTATATTACCAGTGGGGGGATTATCTCCACATTGGTTTTTATCTGGTTATCGATTTACTTTATTTTGACAATCTGGATATGGCTTAGCCGCTATCTGATTTTAAGTAAATGGGAATCTGTTGAGAAAAAATCTCTGGAGATATTACTGCGTGGTTCACATACAGTTGGGCGCAATTCTATCCTCAGCAAATGTATGGCAAGCGGTACAACAGAGAGTACGCTTGGTATTTGTAAAAGTGTTGCTGAAAAAAAGGCTACTTCTTCTCTCTCTGTTTTATCTGTTATCTCTTCAACGGCACCGTTTATAGGTCTGTTTGGTACTATTGTTTCGATTTTAAATACCTTTGCGCAACTTGGTAATGCACAGACTGCTTCTTTGACTGTAATTGCACCTGCAATCAGTGAAGCACTTGTCGCTACGGCAGCAGGTATTTTTGTGGCAATTCCTGCCTATAGTGCGCATGTACTTTTGAAGCGTAAAGCCTATGAACTAATGAACATGATCCAGCGTGAGATTGAACTTGTTGCGTCTGGTGAACCTCTCTATTACGAGTAAAAAGATGCAGTTTAACTGGGATGAAAGTCCGGATCTCAATATTACGCCGCTGGTTGATATTATGCTGGTGCTTATGGCGATTTTGATGGTAACTGCGCCTGTTATGGAGTATGAAGAAAATATTAATCTTCCTCAGGGATCTGCACAAAAAGCGACACATAAAATTCCTGATCTCTCCATTCGTATAGATGCGCAGAAAAATGTCTATATTAAACATGAAAAGTTCAGTTTCAATACATTTGCGGATGATTTTTTACTACAATCCCATAAATATCCTAAAGATACTGTTGTCTATATCAAAGCGGATAAAGATCTTAAATACAACGATGTTATGCATATATTGAAGGTAATCAAAGATTCAGGCTTTACAAAGGTATCTCTCGTAACGAATGGCTGAAAAATTTTCTTATAAATTCATCAGTTTGATCATCGCTGTCGGGATCTATATTGCTGTCTTGTTTGCTATATATTATGCTATAGTTGAGGATGAAAAGAAGAAAAAAGATTATGGTTTCAATGTTGAAGATGCTATCGTTGTCAATATAGATACATTGATTAAAGAGAAACCAAAGCCGGTAGAAAAACCGGCAGAAAAAAAACCGCCGCCGCCTTTAATACAAAGAGCTGTTCCCATCCAGCAGCCTGAAGAAAAGAAACCTGATACAAAAAAATCCGTACCTATTGAAAAAGTACCTGAAAAGCAGGAAGAACCCCCTTCCAAAGAAAAAGAGAGCCGTGCAAAGATGGCAAAAAGTGCAAAAGATCTTTTTTCGACTGTACGTACGGACAAATATAAAAAAGCGATGGAAGAGAAGCGCAAAGAGCGTGAGGCAAGGGCAAGCAGACTGAAAAAGCAAGAAGCTGAAAAAGCACGAAAAAGGGCAGCAGCCAAAAGAAAAGCCCGTGAAAAAGCGCGTAAAGAAGCTGCCAGAAAAGCAAAAGAAGCACAAAAGCTGCTCGAAGAGCTTCAGGTAACGCAAACTGCTTCAAAACACCGTAAAAAGGGTGAAGAACATAAATTCTGGAGCTTTATTTCCAACAAAATCATGGGAAAATGGAACCGTACTGTGGCAACACAGGATGGTTTAACCGGCTATGCAACCATTCGTATTGACAACAGAGGAAAATTAACTTATAAAAATTTGAAATTATCAGGTAATAGTCTCTTTGATACGAAGCTTAAGGTGTTTCTTGATAACTTAGAATATGAAAGATTTCCTGCATATAAAGATGGACCTTACATCGAAGCAGTATTTGAGTTTAAAGATCAGGTAAAAGGGAAATAGATGAGAAAACTTTTTTTGTTACTGTTTTTGACACTTTATGCATTTGGTTATGATGCTACTATAGAGATTGTCAAAAAAATAGACAAAAAATCGCATATCGCTGTTGCTGATTGTACAACAGCGCCGGTCGATGCCCGGATGAAAAAGAAGTTTTTGAAACTTTTAATCGGTGATTTGAAGGTGACTACCCATTTCAAGGTAGATGACAATTATGCAACGCTTCCCTATGCGGGAAGTGATGGTATTGCCGCACTGGGGAAAGAGGGTGTTGAACTTGTCGTAAAGACCAGGATTGAAAAAGATCCTTCCGGAAAGTTGATAGTCAGTGCCAGATTGCTTAATGCTCTGAATATGACACAGCTTTACGAAAAATTTTATACCATTTCCAAACCGTCGCGCTATCCTTTTCTTGCGCACAGGGTGGCAATCGATATCAATGACTTTACCGGGGCGCCTCCTGTCAACTGGATGAAAAGATATGTCATTTTTGCACGTTATACCAAACCTGGTAAAAGTGATATTATGGTTTCCGATTATACATTGACTTTTACAAAAAAGATTGTAACAGGTGGGTTGAATCTTTTTCCGAAATGGGCGAATGATGAGCAGGATGCTTTTTATTATACATCTTTTAATGGGGCAAATCCCATACTTTACAGAGTCGATATCTATACCGGAGTAAAAAAGAAGATTGCTTCAAGTCCGGGTATGATGGTCTGTTCTGATGTCAGTAAGGATGGAAATAAACTGCTTGTGACAATGGCACCCAATGACCAGCCCGATATCTACCTGCTCAATCTTGCAACAGGTAGTAAAAAAAGAATCACACGCTATAAAGGTATCGATGTCAGTGGTAATTTTGTAGACAATGATCAAAATATTGTCTTTATCTCTGAACGTCTTGGGTATCCGAATATTTTTGCCAAGCCTATTAACGGCGGTCGTGTGGAACAGATGGTATATCATGGTAAGAACAACAGTTCATGTTCGACATTTGGAAAGTATATTGTCTATTCCAGCAGGGAAGGACAAAACTCTTTTGGAAGAAATACCTTTAATCTCTATCTGATCTCTACTCAGACAGATTATATTCGTAAATTGACCACAAGCGGCAAGAACCTCTTCCCTCGTTTTGGAGAAGATGGCGAAACGATTCTTTTTATCAAATATATCAACGGAAAGAGTGCTCTTGGTGTTTTAAGACTCAATGCAAACAAAAGCTTTCTGTTTCCTTTGCGGGCAGGAAGAATACAGTCTATCGACTGGTAATAAAATTTAGGAAATTATAAAGGATACAAATGAAAAAAAGTCTGATGTTTACACTTTTGTCTTTATTGGTATTGTTTGGCGGATGTGCGCAGAAAGCACCTGAACTCGAAGATGCCGGAGCTGTTTCAACAGCTGCACAGGGGACTCCTGAACTTAATGCAGATTCACAGATATCGAGTATGTCAGGAGTGGAAGAGAGTGTTAGTTTCGGATCGGTGGATGAACGTATTGCAGCCATAGAAAAAGATATCGAACCTATCTATTTTGCTACAGACAGTTACCGTATTTCAGAAGCAGAAATCTATAAAGTAGATAAAGATGCCCAGGTATTCAACAGTGAACTCGCACGTGACCTTTCGATAAAAGTTGAAGGTAACTGTGATGAGTGGGGTACGGATGAATACAACTACGCACTTGGCTTAAAACGTGCAAAAAGTGCCAAAGATGCACTCTCTATTGCAGGTGTGGAAGAAGGGCGTATGTCTCTGATCAGTTATGGTGAAAGCAAACCTGTCTGTTTTGAACACAATGAAGCATGCTGGCAGCAGAATCGCCGTGTCGATTTCAAACTTCTGCCATAAATTTAGGGTATGTATTTCATGAGATATCTTTTTTTAGCGTTGCTTCTGTTCTCTTATGGGTGGGCGGAAGTTTCTGTATTTGGTGCGGGTGATCTGAAAAGCAGTAACCCTTACGGACTCAGTGAAAGTGAGAAAGTTATTTATGCCAATAAAAAAGCGACATTGCAGAACCAGAAGGAGATTCGTTCTCTGAAGCTGAAAATAGAACAGCTTAATGAATCTTTGGAAGGGTTGCGCAGTGTGGTTGATTCGCTGAGTGAAAAGATAGGACAGACAGGTCAGAAACTCTATGAGCTTGACAGTCAGAAAAAGAGTGCAGATCAAGATGAAGTAGCGGTCTTAAAACAGGAACTTGCAGAACAAAAAGCACAAAATGAAAAGATAGTAACTGCATTGAAAAAATTGACTGCTATGATTGATAAAATCAATGCCGATTATGTCAGCAGGCAGGAACTCAACTCTGTAAAAAAAAAAGTAACTAAGCGTTCTTCTGTTAAAGCTGAACCGAAGGCGAAAAAACAAAAAAGCAATAAAACGCTTTTAAATGAGGCGATTAAAGCATATCGCAGCAAAAAATATGATGCGGCGATAGATATTTTTGAGACACTTGATCAAAAAAATTATAAAAGAGCAACATCCAACTATTATCTTGGTGAAATTGCCTATTATCAGAAACGCTACAGCGATGCAATAGTCTATTTTAAAAAGAGTGCCAGTCTTTACGATAAAGCATCCTATATGCCGACACTGCTTCTGCATACAGCGTTAAGTTTCAAAAAACTGGGCGAGACAGAAAATGCCCGTCTCTTTTTTGAAGCTATTACGGAAACTTATCCGGATACGCCGCAGGCGAAAATAGCGCATAAAAATCTGTAAAAGAGGACTTTTCAGACTCTTTTTCAGATTTTTACCTCCTTTATACTTTTCAAATTTCATATCATATCTTTTTTTAAGATATCTTTGTAGATAACGCAAGCATAATGTGCTATAATTTGGCTCATTTAATTATTAGGATGCATTATGGCAATAGAAAAAAACAATGTTGTATCGATCGAATATGATCTGACAGAAAAAGGTGGAAGTGAAATTCTTGATTCAAACAAAGGACATCAGCCTTTAGATTTTATTACTGGTAAAAATCAGATAATCCCTGGACTTGAAGAGAAGCTTATGGAGATGTCTGCAGGTGAAGAACAAAGTATTGATGTTGCTGCAGCAGATGCTTACGGTGAAGTCAATCCTGAAGCAGTTGATACACTGCCTCGTGAGCAGTTTGCAGGTCTTGATCTTGAAAAAGGTATGCAGCTTTATGGTCAGGGTGAAGATGGACAGACAGTGATGGTTACTGTGAAGGATTTTGATGATAATACCGTAACTATTGATTACAACCATCCTCTTGCAGGAAAAGATTTGACATTTAACGTGAAAATTCTTGATGTACGTGAAGCGACTCCGGATGAAGTACTCAGCGGTCAGGTAGGCGGCGGACACTGTGATACAGGGTGCGGCTGTAACTGATTTTTACTAACCATACCCATTCCGGGGTATGGTTTTTCTCTCTTTATTTCTCTTTTTTCTTTCTATAATACTCTTACATTTATCTTGATATAATATCCCAAAAATTCAAGGATATATATGCAAAAGACAGCTTTTATTTTTCCCGGACAGGGTTCCCAGGCAGTTGGTATGGGAAAAGATTTTTACGATAACAGTGATCTTGCCAAAGAGATGATTGAAAATGCTTCGGATGCAACAGGAATTGATTTTAAGGCACTACTTTTTGAAGAGAATGATAAACTTGAACAGACAGAGTATACCCAGCCGGCGATTTTGCTTGTCAGCGCGATTGCTCATAAACTTTTTGAAAATGCACAAAATATCAAACCGCAATTTGCCATGGGACATTCCCTTGGTGAGTTTTCCGCATTGGTAAGTGTTGGAGCACTTGACTATATTGATGGTGTTAAACTGGTACATCAGAGAGGCAAGCTCATGAAAGAAGCCTGTGAAGGAAAAGATGCCGGAATGATGGCGTTGATTGGTCTGGATGATGCGACAGTGGAACGTTTGACACAAGAGGCAAGAGCATCCGGAAAAGAGGTTTGGGCTGCAAACTATAACAGTAACGGACAGATTGTTGCAGCAGGTAAAAAAGCCGATCTTGCGGCGATGGAGTCTGTTTTCAAAGAGGCAGGAGCAAAAAGAGCACTTCTTCTGAATATGTCTGTCGCCAGTCATTGTCCTTTGTTGCAGAGTGCGGTAGCACCGCTGAAAGAGACACTTCAGACAGCTTTGACCGATACTTTTATCGCACCTGTTGTTTCCAACGTAACTGCGGAAAAATATAGTTCAAAAGAGGAAGCGATAGCTTTACTGCCTGAACAGTTGATCAAGCCGGTACTCTATAAGCAATCTATAGAAAAGTTCGATAATGAAATCGATCTTTTCCTGGAGTTTGGCGGTAATGTCCTCAAAGGTCTCAATCGCCGCTCTACCAAAAAACCGACACATGCTATTACCAATATGGCAACACTGGAAGCAGCTTTTGAAGCGATAGTATAGTTATGAAAATCGCACTTGCCCAAATTGCACCGAAGTTGAGTCGTGATAATCTTGATATTCATGAAAGTATTGTACGTGAAGTTGAGCATGTTGCTGATGTAGTAGTTTTCCCCGAACTCTCACTCAATGGAAATATGCTGATGGATGCTGTTTATGAAGATGCTTTTTTACTGAGTGAACTGACTCTTTTTGAAGAGTTGAGTCAAAAGATTGATATTATCGTCGGTGCAGTAACCAAAGAGGAGCATAAGCTTTACAACAGTGCTCTTTACTACAGCCGGGGACAGTTGCTGAATTTGCATCATAAAGTCTATTTCTCTACTTTGGAAAGGGCAGCTTTTACAAAAGGCGATACTATTAAAACTTTCATGACTCCTTATGGTAAATCAATGGTACTTACAGGTGATGATTTATGGGAGGGGAGTGTGCTCGATATGGTAAGCAAAGCCAAACCAGATTTTCTTTATGTTCTTACCAATTCTGTAGCTTCCGGATTTACAGATAGAGGGCTTGAAATGGAACAGAAATTCACGAAACTGCTCTCTACTGCTGCGATGCTGGGAGGCAGTGAAGTGATTTTTGTAAACCGGGTAGGTTTTGAAGACGGACGCGGTTACTGGGGCGGCAGTAAAGTGATTGATGCAGAGGGTCAGCTTAAAAAGAGTGCCAAACTTTTTGAAAAAGAGGTTTTACTGACACATTGCGAACATCAACTCTCTTATATACAAAAATATCTCCATATTTAAATTAAACAGAGTAAAAAGAAGAAGGAAGAGTATGAAAATAGCGATTATGGGAGCTATGCCCGAAGAGATCACCCCTTTACTGGAAAGAGTGGATCGGTATGAAAAGGTAGAGTATGCAAAGAACAGTTATTATCTGGCGAGTTACAAAGATCATGAACTGGTAATAGCCTACAGTAAAATCGGTAAAGTATTTGCCGCACTGACAGCAGCGACAATGATTGAGAAGTTTGGTGCCAGAGAGTTGCTTTTCAGTGGTGTTGCGGGTGCGATCAATCCTGCTTTGAAAATCGGAGATTTGATTGTCGCAACCAAGTTGTGTCAGCATGATCTTGATATTACCGCTTTTGGGCATCCCTACGGATATGTACCGGAAGGAAGTGTCTATATCGAGAGTGATGCTTCCCTCAGAGAGGTTGCACAGCGTGTAGCAAAAGAGAAAAATATAGTACTTCATGAAGGTATTATCGCTACAGGAGATCAGTTTGTTGCCAATGAAGAACGCAAAAGTTGGATAGGCGAAACTTTTCATGCAGATGCACTGGAGATGGAAGGAGGAAGTGTTGCAGTAGTATGTGACAGTCTGGAAGTTCCGTTTTTTATTTTGCGTGCGATCAGTGACAGTGCAGATATGGATGCAGGATTTAACTTTGATGAATTTCTGGAGAGTTCTGCCAAAGTGAGTGCTGATTTTGTCATTTCGATGCTGGATATGATGCCTCGATGATCGAGATCAGTAAAAAGCTTCTTAAAATTGTTGGCAAAACCAATGCAAAATATGATCTGGTAGGAGAGGGTGATCGTATTTTACTGGGGTTGAGCGGGGGAAAAGATTCTCTGATGCTTGCGCATATTCTCAACCACAGACGCAGGGTGACACCGTTTAAATTCGATTTTCTGGCAGTGACTATTGATTATGGTATGGGAGAAGATCTCTCTGTACTGCGTGCACACTGTAAAGAACATGATATTCCGCACAAAGTGATACAAACCGATATTTACGATACTGCACAGGAGAAGATTCGTGAAAACTCCTCTTTTTGCTCTTTTTTCTCACGTATGCGACGCGGTGCACTCTATCGGGTGGCGAAGGAAGAGGGATTTGAAAAAGTAGCCCTTGGGCATCATCTGGATGATGCAGCAGAGAGTTTTTTTATGAATTTTCTCTATAACGGCGCGTTGCGTTCCATGCCTCCGATTTACAGAGCTGGCAATGGTTTGCTTGTAATCCGTCCGCTGATTATGGTACGTGAACGACAGTTGATAGATGCGGCACTTCACAATAAATTGCCCTTGATCGGAGATGAAGCGTGCCCGGGTATGCGTTTTGATGTGAAAATGCCGCATGCAAGGGCAAAAACAAAAAGTTTACTGGCAAATCTTGAAAAAGAGAATAAACAGCTTTTCGTTTCACTGAAAGCGGCATTTGAACATATTCATGAGAGTACATTTTTTGATGAAAAGAAACTTGTACGCTAAGAGATTCCCCGCTGTAACTCTTTTTTGGTATAGTTGTTCTGACAATAGCTCAGCAGTTTAATTGTTTTGTGGGCATAGAAAAAAAAGACACCCGTTAAGATTAAAAGACCGAGAGTTTCAAACTGATTTTGTGTTTGTGCGGCTGTCATCTGATGATAGATACTCCATAGTGTCACTAACTGTATAAAAATGTAAAAAATAGTTTTCTGTATGTATAACCCGGTTCCCATGCACTGCTCCTCGATGTTGGTATACAGCTATATCGGACAAATTCATATTTTTTTTACTAAGTACTATTTCGATACCATGTAAATATTGGAAAAATTATATGAAAGGATGCGAAATGGCCTGGAAAGATTTAGCAATTGTTGGTGTATTGAAGAAGATATTTCCTTCTTCCAAACATGGTGCACATGAACATGAAGAAGAGAAACAAGAGCATATTGTTGTCAAAGAGGTGAAAATTGTAGAAGAAGTAATTCCAGAGCCAGATGGTTCTATTGTGGTGAAAAAGAGCCGCAGTGTTGTAACAAAAGTGATTGAAGAGCCTTCTTCTGTAACCGGCGAAGAAAAAGAGGTTACTGAAACTGAAACCAAAGAAGCGGAAAAAGCGATAGAAACTCCTCAGGAAAAGAGCATCCCGTCAGAGGAAGAGGTAAAAATAGAAACCAAAACCGACAAGAGTGTTGAGCAGAAGAAAGAAGAAATTTCAACACCAAAAGCTCCGCATAAAGAGAAAACAGTTGCAAAAGAGGTGTCAAAAACGGAAGAAAAAGTCACTGGGAAAGAACCTGCACCTGTAAAACCGGCAAAAAAAGCAGCACCGGCAAAAAAAGAGGAACCAGCTGCCAAAGCAGAAAAACCAAAAACAGAAAAGAAAACAGAGAAAGCGGAAAAACCGAAAGCTGAAAAAAAAGCGACTACTAAAAAAGAGACACCGGCAGTGAAAGAGAGTCCGAAGCCGGCAGCAAAAGCCGAAAAAGCTCCGGCAAAAACGATAAATGCAAAAAAAAGCACCAAAGCCAAGGCACCTTCCAAAAAAGAAGCGAAACTAAAACTCTATCATGCGGACATTATGAAACATCTGGGAAGTGTAGATGATCAGTTTTTAGAAATTATTGTCAAAAATCTTGGCCCCTCTATCTATAGAAAAGATGCGGAACTTGTCTCATGCAGTGATCCAAAAGAGCTTGACACAGTCAAAACAAACTTTTTGGTACGGAAACTGAAGATGCCTAAAAATGACAAAGAAGCGTTGGATAAAGCAGTAGCAGAGGTTTGTGAAAAGTTAAAAGGTGTCAGGCAGAAATATCGGGCGACATTTTACTATATGCTTGCAAAAAACCTGAAAAGAGAGTCGCATTTACGTTAATATCCACTCTGATTTTTAGAGGAGTGCTTATTTTGAGCACTCCACCATACTTCTGATGGCTTCTATAAAGAGTGGTGAATCATTAGGGCATTTTGCTACTCTGTACTCTTCAAATCCAAGTTCTTCAGCAATCTCTCTGTATTCGATATCGAGTTCATAATCTGTTTCGGAATTGTCCAGTGTAAAAGAGATAGGATAGATAATCACTTTTTTGTTACGTAACTCCTCCAGTTTACTCTGCAAAGAGGGTTCTAGCCATTTTTGCGGTCCCAGTTTGGATTGGTAGGCAAGATGGATATTTTTAAAATAGAGCTTCTGCTCATGCAGCATATCCTGTAAAATATTGACATGAGAAATCACCTCTTTCTGGTAGGGATCGCCATTGTCGATAATCTTCTGGGGAAGCGAATGTGCGGAGAAGATAAGATCATACTCTTTTGCGCACTCATCTGCAATTGTATTTTTGATCTCTTCTATGATAGCCTGATTATATTTTCTGTTTTCGTAAAAACGGGTAATTACTTTCATATGCGGGGCGAAATTGGCTTTGGAAAGTGCTTCATAAAGATCTTCGAGGGAAGATTTGGTTGTCGTGGTAGAGTAGTGGGGATAGAGTGGAATGACAACAATCTCCGTAACACCTTTGAGTTGCAGCCATTTTACCTCTTCAAAAGCGAAGGGATGGGTGTATCGCATAATATTGACAACATAATACTCCTCAAATGCCTCTTGTGCTTTTTCCAGCAGTTTCTGTGTGTTTTTTACAAGTGGTGAAACACCGCCGATTCTGGCATAGTTGGCTTTTGCATCCTCTTTGTGGTTTCGTATGATAGAAGAAGCGATATAGGCGCGCAGCAGATTGCTTTTAACGGTAATGATGTTTTTATCATTGAACATATTGTGTAGAAATACTTCTACTTCATCGAGATTACGCGGAGCTCCCATATTGAGAAAAAGAATCGCTTTTTGCACAAAAATCCTCAGTCAACGGGCAGTTTTACTCCCGTGGTAAATAGATTTTGAAACCTTTGGTTTCATGTAAGAGCGATATTGTACCATTATGCGCCTTGATAATCTCAAGACTGAGTGCCAGTCCAAGTCCATGTCCTTTTGTTTTGGTGGTTTTAAAAGGCTCATAGAGAATATTTTCATTCTCAATCGGTACCCCTGTATCGGTAATAGTCAGCACAACTGCGTCCGGTTCTTCTTTCGCACTGAGATGGATTTTCCCTTCCTCCTCGTCACTCTCTTCAATCGCATCGATACTGTTATAGAGGAAATTTTGCAGTACGATGGTAAGCAAATCATAATCTCCTTTGATTTGCAGTGCGTTAAAATCTATTTTCAGCTCAATCTCTTTTGTATAGGCATAGGATGCAAAGGCATTGTAGAGCTCTTCTTCCAGTCTCTTCAAAGAGAGATCTTTTTTATCTATGTGTACACCTTTGGTAAAAAGGAGTGTTGATTTGATGATCCTCTCTACTCTGGCTATGGCACTTTTTATCTCTTCAACAAGGGGTTTTTGTCTGATATCGACACGCTTGAGCAGGGTAGATGCCAGCAGGGAAATGGAACCTATCGGATTTCGGATTTCATGTGCAAGGTGGGCGGCTATCTGTCCCATAGAAGCGAGTCTTTCGCTTCGTTTTTGTTCGGTAATATCTGTCGCAGAGATAATACGTTTGGTATGGTCACCTGTAACTGTGCTGAGTTTGACAAGCAAAACGCTTTGTTCATACTCTATCTCCTGTATCTCTTTTTCCATATCAATATAGTCGATCAGGTCATTGTAGAGTTTTGAAGCACTGTTCTGGAAAAAGATAGTATGGTGCTCTTCATGATCTACAATCCACATAGGATTTGGCTGGGATTCTACCAGTTGGCTGACAAGTTCCTGAAAACCGATTACACTTTTCTGGAGCATTTTATACTCTCTTTCGAGATCATATGTGCGCTCTATGATCTCTTCAAGTGAGTCTTTCAGTGCTGTTTTTTCCTCTTTTCCGAGATTGTCCAGTGCTGCCTTATCGATCATACGTTTTCCTAAACCAAGATAAGCTATTATAGCATAAGCAGCAGAGAAAGCAAGAAGAAAAAAGAAGGTCTGATACAAAAGAAAATGATAAGAAAAACCTTTAAGGCTACTGCCAGAAGCAATAAATTTGATGCTCTGATCAAGAAATATAAAATTCCCCGCGAATATCTCTCTATCAATCGTAAATCTGTTACAAGAGGTCTTTTGATTGGGCTTTTCTGGGGATTTATTCCCATGCCTATGCAGATGCTGGCTGTGCTGGCGGTAACGCCTTTTCTAAAGTTCAATGTGCCGATTGCTTTTTCGATGGTATGGCTTAGCAATCCCCTCACAATGCCGCTGATGTATTATATGGAGTATAAAACAGGAACATTTTTACTGGGAAGTGAGGGAATTGCAAATATAGAACTTACTCTGGAGTGGTTTCAAAACCACTGGGATGATATTGTAGTGCCGCTTTATGTAGGGACTGTTCCATACAGTGTCGGTGTCTCTTTTTTGGTTTATGTGATAGTGAATCGTCTTTGGATAGCATCGGTGAAGCGCCACAGACCTCACCGATTTTTGAAAAAAAAGTATTAGTACAATACCAGCAGATCGACTGGATTGACAAAACTGTAAAGATTGGTAAAACTACTCTCGTTGGAGAGTATCGAAAGCGCTACGGCACCAAGAGCCAGCGCAATGAAAAAGGTTCGTTTGTACTTCATGACAGACTCCTTTAAGTACTGATATATCTCTATATCGTCATATTGAGCACAAACTGAACCATATTTACCACTCTATTGTTTGTCTGTTGGTAGAAGAGATATTCAGATCTACTGTCCGACCGACATCTCCTTTGCCTCCCCATTTCTCTTCCGGTGGATAAAAAAGAACATCAAAGTGAGAGTTTTCCTGATTCTCTTTATATTTGTTGAACTGCAACCACGGATCCGGTTTGAAGAAAATTCTGTCGCGGTGCGGTGCACTCAGTGTTCCAAGGGATATTGGTATGGTATCAATGGTGACAGTACCTATTTGGGTACCGTTTTTGGGGTAAATATTTTGTATGTGTCCCTGTGCTATTGTGGTATGGATTGGATTGATAATATACCAGTTGACTGCATCCAGACTCTCATATGTATTTGCCGGAAAGTATTTGCTCAAATTACAATCTTTGCAGTATGCTTCATAATATAACGGTACATCGTAGCTATCTTTATCTGTTTGGATTTTAGTTGCATAAAGACGTGCATAGAGGTATTTGACACCTTGATTGGTACTTTTGTTAAAATCACCCCCTGTAACACCGTCTGTATCTATCACAGATAGGTTGAAATCATTTTTATAGACGATAAACGGATTCTGTGGTACGGAGCGTTTACGTACATAGTTTATTTTCACTGGTGCCGGTGCAGATGTACCATTTGTAAAAATACTCTCCGGTATTTTAAAACTCCCACCTCCAAGATGCTGTGGCGCTGAACCGGTGCCGTCAAAAAGTGTGGCTGTGTTGATATTGGATCGGTGATTCCAGTCTTCCGGTGTATTGGCGATTGAGAGTGTAAAGTTTACATCATTTGCAAAACATCCTTGTGTATAATTTGTAGCAGGGCTATTGTCTGTGAGTTTAGCTATAAAAGTAAGGTTAAGAATACCACTCATGGAAAGGTCATTGGATATATAGACCTGTCCGCCTGCAGATGGGGTAAAAGTTGCTGTCGATGTAAATTTTTCCGGTACAAATTTAAATATTTTTGATCCGCTGACATCACATCCTATTTTTCCATTACTATCCGGCGTATTGCTTGTACTGTTGACAATACAGTCACTCATGTTGGCATCAGTCAGGTTCTGGTCATAATATGTCCAGATAGAATCTCTGTAGTTGAGTTGTATTTTACCGACGTTTGGATATTTAAATCCGCTAAGTGTCGCTTTCCCGCTGTTGAAACTGAGACTTGAAGTGAGTAGGTTCCCGCTGGCTGCCGGCAGGCTGCAGCCTGCCGGAACTATCAGTTGAAAATCAAGGGCACCGTTGGCAGTGGTGATTGTCGGATCGTAAAATGTCGTATTCGCATCGAAATCAAGAGCATAAGTTTTGCCGCCTTTTAATGGAGTTGAAGCATTGATATCCATTGCAACATTTTGTGGTTTGATGGCAAAAGTATCGGAAGAGCAGGAGAGTTTTGCCATACCACCCTGATCAACCGTTTTAAAGAGACAATCTTTACAGCTTTCCAGAGTACTGGATGCACCAAGGCAGGAGCTGGTGCAGATATCTGTATATCCTGAATCCTGTAGAACATTAACCAGGTTACCTAGTGTCAGAGTAGTGCTTCCCCACTCCAGAAGCCTTCCATATTTATCGACTAGATAACGTACTCTGAATTGTGCATGTTTTTGTGCAGAAGATGCCGTAAATGTTGAAGTGACTACTTTGGCACTGTTAAATGGGATATCTGTTTTTTCTAAAGAGATATAATTTTCACAAGAAAGGGTACTGTTATACTCTACCAGTTCTAGTTCTACCAAACCTTTGTATGGATTGGGGCGCAGATGTTTGGGATCGACATCATCAAGTGCCAGTACATCTATTTGAAAAGGAGTTTGGGTAACTTGCGTATAAAGATGTGTTTCATTGTTCGGCTGAGATGGGTTAGCGTTGGTGTAACCATCTAAAACAGTATCGGTTAAAGCGTTTTTGTGTGTGATATTGAAACCGTTGGTATTGTTTCTTTTGATAACAGGCAATTCCTGTTTCGCACCGCATGAAGGTATCATAATCTTTTTATTGATCGGATTGTAACTTGCTTTGTAGATGTTGAGGGTTTTGTTATCCTCATTGAGATCATCTATCGTTGCTTTATAGCGGAAATAGAGTTTTTTATTACCATAGAGTTTTCCTCCATCCGTAGAATTTGCACCTGCTCCGGCACGAAGTTGTACCTCTGTCTGGTTTTGATCGGGTGTCATCGGTATCTGTGTAAAAGAAAAGAGTGAAGAGTCGCTGTGATAAGAGCTTTCCAGCGTACCGGAACTATCAATGTTTTTGATCTCGAAACTGCTGTTGTTTTCTTTCAGCACAGGGTCAATTGTAGAGTATATTTTCAGGTTGTCAATATCCTGTACCTCTTTGTTTTGTATCTCGATTTCAATACCGACTTTTTCGCCAAGCGATATCTCTGCAGGTAAATCAGAAGCAAAGTCTGCTGTTTTGTAGTGTTGTGTATAGCATATAGGCTGGTGTAAGTTCGTGGAAAATGCAAACATTCCCAGAAAGAATTGATCTCCACCATCGGGTGAAGAGGTACCGTCCCCGGAGCCCATAGTGATTTTGGTAGAAGTTTGGGCATTTTGTATAATACCTGAACCGTTGACATCACCTAGTGCATAGATATCTATATCGATGCCTGAAGTGTTATGAAGCGCCGGCGCTCTTTGTGTTGTAACAACTCCAAGGTTGGATATAGTACCGTTGACAACATCATCTGCAGGATTGAGTATATTGGTAAGCTGATGTGCTACACCGCTTTTGTCTGTTATTTTGATATAGTCGTCGAGTGTTTTATCGCCTTCAAATGAGAACATATAAAATTTTGAATCTATTTCACCGTAAGAGGGGGTTAAAAAGCCGCTGACTGTCTGATTTACCTCGTCCGGATATTTGTCTGTCATTGTATTTGGTGATTTCCAGACTGCCTGAAAACCGTCAAATATGGTGATATTACGCAACTCCCTCGTAGGTGTATCTGCCGTATCCATTACGATGACAACAAGATTCCATCCTGCACTGATGTTATCTCCCTCACTTGTCTGTACATTTGCCACCCAGTAGGTACCGCCTTTATGGAGCCTGACATAGTTGGTAACATCTGCCATCCCCTGGTAGTCGAAATAAGAGTTGTCATTGATAAAGTTGAATTTGTCGATACCTGTAATAGTGACACCATTGTTATCAATTGCGCTGGCAGAACGTTCGCACAGAACCTCTTTATAATTCTCTTCACTTTCATGACGCAGATAAACTGTGGCGGCTTTTTTCATCTTTTCGGTTGCACCACTTTGGGTTTTATCTACACGTCCCATCCAGTATAGTCCTGCCCATATGACTTTATCATTGGGCTGTAATTCCAGTTTTGCTGCTGTCGCATTTTGATAACTGCCTGCATGCACAGGATCAAGGTTGGCGTTTTCCTGGCTAATAATGTCATTGACAGGATATGTAGGTTCAATACATGTGCCAGCGCTGTTTTTTTCGCAGATGGACTGGTTTCCTATACTGATAATATCGCCGTAAATATTGGTATCTTCATCTCCCTGAATCGGAACACGGGTAAAGTCTCTGACAGTATCGATTGTCAAATCTGTTTTTAAAACAGCAGTACTTTCTGTTACACTGTTATTGGAGATATCAAGATCATGTAAATATTCAGAATAGAGTGTTGCATTGATTTCAACATCGGTTGCCGAAGAGGGCGATTTTACATTGAGTTTCAGATGTATATCGCTGAGGGCAGCAACACTTGTACTGAGGGTACAATGGAGATTATAGCTGTTCTCCTGACAGGTCCAGACGGCATTGTCACTGTAACTTTGGAGTGTGAAATTTTCGGCAGAAGTAGTGTTGATATCGATTGTAACACCTTCTATCTCTTTTGTCGGATGTGTGTTGGTAACGGTAAAATCATAACTGTAGCCGCTTTCACTTTCTACAGGATCCGGTGTATCTGTTACTTCAAGTACCATATCTGCATCGACAATCTCTTTAACAGTAGTAAGAAGTGTGACATTGAGATCCTGTAAAGACTCTTTTGCTCTGGCAGATGCGGTTGTGGTGCGGATTCCATAAGTGGGAGAAACAACATCGATGACAATTTGCGAAGAGACACTATGCTGTTCCAGATAAGGAAGCTGGCATACAATTGTCTGTGTTCCGTTACAGTTCCATCCTGTTGCATGAAGTGCCTGAAAAGATTCATTTCCATCCAGGACAATAGTGACATTTAAATCAGTTGCATTGATATCGCTCTGCGTTGTATCTGCAAGATTGGTGACTTCAAAAATGTAACTGTAGGATTCATTCATTTTTACAGGATTTTTGCTTGTTAGCGCTTTTGTAAATTCAAGGTGGGTATTTCTCCCCCTGACAAAGGTGAGTGCCGATGCATTTTGATCTTGTGTCCCAATACTTGATTTCATGATAACAGTATTGGTAACATTTGTCTCATAATTTGGGGCTTTTACATAGAGATCGATAGTGTGATCCCCCGGCTTAAAAGCGGTACCGTTGTTATCACAGCTGAATGTTCTGTTACTGTCTGCATAGGTACAATTCCATCCATTACCGGAAAAATGGTCAAATACCACATCTGTCGGAAGTTTGTCCTCCAGCCAGACTGCATCAATATCTTTGCCGCTGTTGTTTGTCAGATTGATGCTGTAGCTGTAAAGATCTCCCGCAAAAACAGAGGATGGGTTTGAGGAGACATGCAGATTTATTGCACTGTAGTTGCTTAGCAGGGTAATATTTTTACTGGCAGAGAGACCGGAATTGTTTTGTGCGGAAGCTACTGTTGCTGTGTTGGTAACGCTTTTATCCAAGGGAATAGATGTTGGTGCTTTTACCTCTATAACAATTGGATCAGTAATGGCTGATGGTGCCAGTTTTGGGAGAGTACATGAAATATCCTGTCCGGTTTGTGTACAACTCCAGCTGTTTTCTGTAATGGAAAGAATAGTAAATTCTGACGGTATACTATCTGTGACTGTCAGGTTGTTTTCTTCGCCAATTCCATTATTTAGTACCGAAAGTGTAAACTCAAAAACATCATCTTCAAGAACAATATCCTGTGATGCCGTATTTGAAATGCCTAGCTCGGAGTGCGGTGGATGTATGGTAATATCGACAGAGTGAAGAGCGCTGACTATCTCGTCAAGATGATCGGGTATGCCTATATGGGCTGCTACATTTGCTTCATTGGTTACAGTTATTGTAGAGGTAACAATAGGTGCTGTAAATGAGATTGAAAAAGAGGTACTGTCACCTGCTTCAAGAGAGGGAAGAGTACACTCAACATGACTATCATGGCTTGCAGAACAGTCGAAACTATTTGGTTGTATAGTAAAATTTGTGCCAAGAACAGAAGGTATCTCATCAATTACTTTGATATTATCCTGTACTGTTGAACCAGTGTTGGATATTTTGATTGTATAGGTAAAGTTATCCCCGGCGTAGAGATCATTTTGACTGACACTCTTGATTATACCTACCCCTCTGGTAATCTCTGAAACAGCAATTTGCGCTGTATCTGTATCGGTTACAGTATCAGAAGCATTGTAGTATGCAGAGACAAGAGCAGTATTGTCTATGGTTATATTATCTTCAGTGAAAGGTGCCTGTACTTTGATCTTTAAAAGTGCAGATGCCGCATCTTCTGAAAGTGTATCTGAATAGTTACATGTAATAGTATTATCAGATTTACTGCAGCTCCAGGATGCAGGGACAGCATCATTCCAGTCATCAGGGAGAGTGAGCTGTGCATCAAATGTATCTGTGACGGTAATATTGCTCAGTGTCTCTGTACCTGTGTTTGCTACATTGAATGAATAGTAAAATTTTTCCATGCTATCTACCGTAGCCGGTGCACTTTTATCGATTGTAACTTCCGGTTGCGGTGCTACAATATTGAGTGAAGCACTATCTGAAACAGTAGTTGCCGAAGTTGCGCCTGAAGATGCGGTATTGACAATACTGCTTCCAACTGTTTCGCCTTTTACTGTCATAGAGAGGCTTGTTGTATATCCTGGCTGAAGTGTACTGTTTAAAAGACATGAGAGCTGGTTGTTGCTGGTGTCTGATGCACTGCAATCCCATTCCGAAGCATTATCTATGCTTACTATACTTAGCTGGGAGGGGACGGTATCTGTTAATGTGACATTGGTTAAAGGCATATTTCCTGTATTGGTGACCTTTAGATGGTATGAGGTGGTATGCCCCTGTACAAGTTCTGAAGTATCGGCAGTTTTAGTGATACTAAGCTGATAGGTCTGCGGATCTATGTCAACATAGGCATTGTCAGTATCTGTAACATTACCTGCCAGAGTTGATGCGGAAACAGAAGCAGTGTTTATCGCACCGCTGCTATCTGTAGCAGTTACATGAATACGCAGACTCTTTGTCTCTCCCACTTCCAGGGGATTAGGAAGGGTACAATCTACCTGTTGAGCATCTGTGCTACAGCTGAAATCGCTGCTGGATACAGAATCGAGAGTGTAAGCTGAAGGTACTGTATCCTCCAGGCTGACAGAGTTATCCGCTAAAGTACCGTTATTGGTTACTGAGATTTTGTAGTCAAAAGAACTTCCCTGAACAATTGATGAGATAGTAGTATCACTGTTGGTCTTTGTCGCTGTTTTGGTGATAGAGATAGAGGGGGTTTGTTTTTTAATGAGAAGATCTCTTGTATTGTATCTATCTATTACCGTTGTATCACTGTATGTTATTTCTGCATGTGCCTGGTTGGATACTGTATGATCTGTTGTCTCGTAACTGGAATGATATTTGATATCAAAAGAGCTCAGTTCTCCCTGGTTGAGGACTCCTGTAGAGTGGGTACATACCAGGTCGGTACTATTTTTTGTACAACTCCAGTCAGCAGCATTTTCAACTTCTACATAAGTAAGGTAATCGGTAAAATCCGGTACAGTAACTACAATACCGGCAGTAGCTAATGTACCATAGTTTTTTACATTGACATGATAGACAATATCTTCTCCAGATGTGATAGAAGAGGGATGGTCACGCCAGAAATGGATATCTTTTTCCTCTTGCTGGGCAGTAAATATATTGGAGAGTTGGAAAAAACCTTTTGCAAGACTGGGATCGCTGTCATCTAAAGTGACTTCATTGTAGACACGCAGATAGTATGTACCTGCACTTAGATTTTCATCTATCTGGAAATATCTTGGATCAGCAAAGGTTTGTGTATCGGTTGTCAGAAGAGCGCAGTTTTCATCGAGCAGCTGCCCAAAGGTGTTGACTGTATCTGAGGGATTGGCACTGTCTTGCTGAGAGACAAGTTTGAGTTGACCATTCTGTGGTAATACAATTTTCAGAAAAAGTGCTTCTCCGTAATCGGGATTATCTGTAATATAGGGATCTGTTATTTCCAGGGAAGTCAGTGTCTGATTGAGTGTAACTGTTGCAGTGGGGGAAGTACAGCTATCTTCTGCATGAAGTAGCGGTATGAAGCAAAAGATCAGAAAAAATAAAAACCGTTTTATCATCTACGATCCTTTTACCCATGCTGGATTAACTGGTACTAGTTTAAATACTATTGTGCCATCATCGGCTGTATGTTTAAATGTTTTAAAAGCACCTTTGAGTTGGTGTGTTTTTGTATCGAGTGTAAAATGCTGTTTTCCGTTTTCTGGTATCTGTAGTATATATTTTACGATATTCCCGTCGACTTTCTGGATATCGAGAACAGTATTGAGATGAAATTTCAACCCTTGCATTGTACGCTGTATCGATTCTGTATCCAGAGGCAGTGCTACTTGAACTGGTTTTTTATCCGTATTTGCTTTATAGAGTCGTTGTAGAGAGTTGATTTCATGTGAGAAAAGCTCCTTTTTAAACTGACTATAGAGTGTTCCAAGATTGGGAATATAATGGTTGTTTTGCAAAAAAAGCAGTACTGAAAGCATAATAAGCAAAGTAGTCAATCCAAAAACAAGTCTGGTCAGGGTTGTGATATTCATAATGACACTCCATATAAACGGAAAATTCTTTATGAAATATCGGCAGAAAGGTTAAGAAAATGAGTTTATTTGCTATATGAAGCAGATAATAGTGTATATATGTGCATCAGCGTTACATTTTTTCGGGCTTAACGAAATCTTCAAGGTGGAGGTATTCCAGTAACTCTCCCGACTGTGCGAGGAGCTTGAAATGGGAGAGTACATAATTTTTCTGATCTTTGAGTAAATCTTGCTGTGCACGGTTAAGTGCGCGCTGGGCAAGCAAAAGGGTTGTAATATCCTGTGACCCGTAGGTAAAAGCGTTCCAGTATGCTTCAACAGCCTTTTTATTGGCATCTACCTCTTTTTGGGTATGTAAAAGTGTGTCATCAAGAGATTGAATATTCTCAAAAAGTTGTTTCAGGTTGTAGCGGGTACTCTCAAGAATATCGGTATATTTATACTGAAGTTCTGCTATTTTGCTTTTAGAGCCGAGTAGTTTTGCCCGGTCTGCTCCACCTTTGTAGAGATTATAGTTAAAAGAGAGTACTGCACTTGCTTTTTCATCATGATAGGGGTCGATTTCGCCTTTGCTGAATTTCTCTTTTCCTGTAATAATCAAGTCAAGTGTAGGACGAAATGGTGCTTTTCTGGCATAATAATCAAACTTTTGTGCTTCCATCTTATAGCGGTTGATTTGCAGTTTTGCATTTTTCTTTTCAAAAATTTCAAAAAGTCTCTTTTTAGAATATGAAGGAAATGTAAAAGTTCCCTGGGTAGGTTTACGTTGCGCCCCTTTTTCTCCCAGGAAATATTGGTAAAAAGAGAGGGCATTTTGGTACCTTGAAGAGGCTTTTACAAAAGCGGAGGATGCATTTTCAACTTTGGATCGGATATCGTTGAGATCTCCTTTGGATGCGGCGCCATTTTTCTCTTTAATTTCGACAATATGCAGAATTTTTTTGAGCTGGGCTATATTTTGACGCTCTATCTCAATCGCTCTCTCCTGATAATAAAGATCAAGATAGGCTTCGATAATCTTTAGTGTCTCTTCTTCTACTTTATCCCGAAAAGAGGCGCTTTCTGAACGTAGTTTTGCTTCCTCTTTTTTCAGTTCGGCACTCTGCTTTCCACCGGCATAGAGATTTTCCGTGATATTCAGCTGTGCATCTGCTGTGGGATATTTGTCTTCACTCTCTGTGTCGGCACGTGTATGGATGTAGTTATATCCTGCTGTAGAGTAGAGTGTTACATTGGGCAAAAAAGCGCCTCTTTTCTCTTCTACTTTATATTTTTGCTGGATCACCTTTTCTCTGAGAGAGAGGATTTTTTGACTTCTTTGCAGGGATAACAAGATAGCATCTTTTAAAAGGATAGTATCTTTTGTTTGTACAACAGTTGTATTGGTATCAATAACTTTTTTTGTAGAAGATTTCTGTTTTTTCTTTTTTAAAGTGGGTTTTTGAGTGGCATTTGCCTTTGAACGCAGAGGTGATGTTTTGTTGCTGTCAAATGTTTTGACAGCAGTGCTTTTTGGTACAATATGGTGTTTGGATGTATTTTGGAGGATGTAAGCGTCATGAAAGTTTTTGCGCACTCTGTTACGTAATATTGTTTGTGCTTTTGCTTTGGTAGGAATATTGGTAATATAGAGATGACTAAGGTTTTCATGTTTAAAAATAACAATATCAAGATCATGAAACTTTTTTTTCACCTTTTTGATGTTTTGCTCTTTTTGAAATACTCCTATTTTGATACTATACAGACCGGAAACAAGATCTTCTTTTTTTATCTCTTTGGCTGTTGCAAATGTGATAAATAGGGTTATATAAAATATAAAATAAATTAATTTCATCTCTTTCCTGACTATATATTTAATATAAATATCTACTAATATATTTTAATTTACCTTAAAATCTGTTGTCTTAGACAAAAAAATTTAGATAATTTATTTTTTGATTAAAGCAAAAATCAATCCAGTCGATAATGTCTGATAGTTATGTAGATTTACAACGAGGAAAAAACATATGTTTAGTTTTATTAAATGGTTTGAAGCAAAATGGCAGGAGATAAAAGGGAATAAGGGGCTTTGGTTTACCCTCCTGACTCTTTTTTCTCTTATTGGTATCTTTATCTCTCTCTATTTTGTTAATTTTTTGGTCAGTGATGTTGCCAAAAAAACATACGAAAACCAAAAAGATCACTATCTAATTGAATCAAAAATATTGATGGAATCATATGAAAAGAGTATTTTAACACTTGCTACTGCAATAGGTCTGGATACAAATATTCAGATGTTTTTTCAATCTGATGATGATAACAAAACGGACAAACTGACAATGGTTGCAGCTAATTATACGCAGAAGTTTGCAGAGGTAAGACAATCTGATGATATTTTTGTACATTTTACCTATATGGATAAGCTGGTTGATACAAAAATGATTAATGGCTTGAAAGTCAATCCAGATGGTGTGGCAATAACAGCAGCATTACCGTTATCGGAAAAGGGACGTGTACGGCTTGGTATAGAAGTGAATCAGGATATCAAAGTATTGCGCAGACATTATAATAAAGAGAAAAAAGAGTTTGTGATATTACTTGACAGAGGAGCTGTATCCCAGATAGATATGGCGCTTCGAAAATCCTCTTATACAACACTTTTTGATCGTTATTATGTCAATCATAAAAAATTCAACCATGAATTTATTCAGGATATTGCACAGGCAGATTTAAAGCAGATGCTTAAAACTGGATATGTTAAAGATTTGAATTATTTTTATGTTGTTAAAAAAGCATATGGATATGATGGTCAGGAAATTGGTCTGATTATCATTGGGGAAAAAATTTCGGATAAGAACAGTTTTGTCAATTTGATTAAAAACCTTGTTAATAGTGTAACAATTGTTGCTCTTGGTTTGATTGTTTCGATGATTCTGTTTCTCTTTTAAAGGTTAATTGTTCATGAAAAGAATCAAAATATTTAAAGTTTATTTTATTCTATGGCTTTTTGTCTATTTTATTGCCATATCGAATATTGAGACTTTTAAACTCTATTTCCTTTCGACACTGACATTCAATATCGCGATTGTAGCAATACTTTCGATTGGTTCGATTATGTTATTTAAGGGTGGGAAAGATGTTGTTATGCTTGCGGGAACATTTGGTGTTTTGATGTATAAAAAACGCAACCTTCCTTTTTATATACGTGGTATTGAAAAAGTACTTCCAAGCAACATTGCCGATAAAATTTCCTCCAGAGCAAAAAATGAACTACTTTTTTTTACGCAGCAGGAGAAAGAGGAGATCCTTTCATGGATCGATGAACAGTTTGCCAACCAAAATAAATATAACAACTTTTTTATCGGTACAGTATTGATGATTGGTCTCTTAGGAACCTTTTCAGGGCTTTTGGGAGCGATTGGGAGTATGGCGAATATCGTCAATTCACTCTCAGGAAGCAATATCGATATTGGAAAAATCATGGCAGGTTTTTCCGGACCACTCAGTAGTATGGCAGTGGGGTTCGGTTCTTCACTTTTTGGTGTTATTTCCGCTATTTTACTTAGCATCAAAGGTTATTTGCTCAATCGTGCCCAGGCTTCTGTTCTTGATGGTGTAGAAAACTGGCTTAATGCCAAAACAGTTGATACTTTGCAGGTTTCACAGGAAGATGTGGCGAAAAATAGTGAAGAGATTATTGAAAAACAACCTGGATTTATGGATATCTTTGTTGAGAAGATGGGGGCGCTTCAACATGAAATTCAAATGCTCAATAAAAATAATAAAATATTGCAGGAAGCTTTCTCAAAATCACTACAGAGCGTGGAAACAATACAAAAAGAGCAGCAAAAAACAATACATCATGTAACCGATGTGTTGCAGGCACTTTACCGTCAAAGTGCTGATCATATGCAGTTAAGTGATAAAATTGTTCATACTCTGGAGGCAAATGCACAGAATCAATCACGATTTTTATCCCAGCTAGTTGATTTACAGCAAAACCAAACATATCGATTGACCGATCTTAATACACAGCTTGAGGATTTAACTTACCTTACCCAAAAGAGCCAGAAGGCACTTTTTACACTTCATGAAAACCTCTTGGAAAGTTTAACACAAAAGAAGAGTTCCGATGAGAAGATTGCGCTCTTTCAAGTTGCCGATGCGATAGATACGCTTCATAAAGATTTGGATACGAAAATAGGACGTATTGATAAAATTTTGCAAAATAGTTCTGTTGATGCAGGGATATCTCAAAAGGATGAATCATCGCAAACTTTTTTACAAAAACACTTTGCTTTTAAACGAAATATAAAAGAGGAAACAGAGTAAATGGCCCGTGCTAAACGTTGTGAAGAGGAGTTCAATCCATGGCCTCCTTTTGTGGATGTATTCTCTTCGGTAGTTTTGGTATTGCTGCTTTTTATTTTGGTTTTGATTGTCAATGTTGCCTATTATACGCAATTTAATACAAAGGTTGATTCAACTGCGGAAACAAAATCTGTAAAAAACAATTTACAAGCAGGAATGGATGTCAGCGATATGATCTCTTTGTTTAAAGTTCCCAAACCATCACTTGATAGTTCTGGAAACGATTCGCTTTTTAGCGGCGGAAAAGCGGATGGACAAGGTATGGATAGTGATGAAAAACAGAAAAAAGGCAATGAACAAGCTGTTGAAGAGGTATCTGGAAGTGCAATGATTATTGCCTACAAAGACAGTAATATCTTTTTGCGTTCCAAAGCAAAGGCAAAAATAAAATCTTTCGCAAAAAAGGCGAAAGATAAAAAAGTAGTGATATCTATGGCATATCCAACCAATATAATCAGCACAACAATGAAGAAGCGTATTTCGATTTCGCGTGTAATTAATGTCAAAAACAGTTTGAAAAAGGCAGGAATTAAACTTTCCAATATCAAAATAGTAATTCAGAATAACAGTGATGAAAAATATCCGGATGGATATGTCAAAATAGAGATCAAATAACTTCCCAAAACAGAAGGCGAAAGTATTTGCACCTTTCGTCTTTTTCTTCTAAAAACTAAAGTATTTTCAATATTTACCGATATTTATAACAATAATAGTATTTAAAGGTAAAAAAATGTCGAAAGAAGCCAGTTTAAAAGTAAAATATCTTGAAAAAAGTGTAGAAATTTTACATAAACCGAGCAAAAATGAAACAATTACCGTGTATGCCAGACCGGGTGATAAAGTACATTTTGATTTTGATGTCAGTAAATCTTCATTTAAATTAGTGGGTGATGATGTTGTGGTAAAAATGCCCGATGGTGGTGAAATTGTTTTTGTTTCGCTTGCAATACAGGCTTTTGAAGAGAACCCTCCCCAAATAATCTTTCCAAACGGCAGTGCCCTGGAGCTTAACGAGTTGCTTTTGCAGGTGGATGAGATCAAAGAGACACCGATCAAATCAGTTGTCAGTGATGAAATTGTGGCATTACAGCAAGAGCAGGAGAAGTTAAAAGAGGATATTGAAAAGGCGAAAGAAAAGCTTGAAGCTAAAAGTAAAGAGTTAGAAAAGCAGGAGCAACAAATCGCCCAGAAAGAGCAGGCATTGGAAAGTCTTGCCAAAGAACAGAATCAGATGCTTTCAGATGCTGGAGATATGCAAGAGCAAAACCAGGATCAGCTTAAATTGATGAAAATTGAAGATGATGTTGATGTCAGTTCGGATGTAAGTGAAGAGAATGATTACAATGCTTATTACCGGCCGATGGAAGATGCTTCTGCCAATGCTTCCCAGACAAATTTGTCGGATGTTACTGCTACGTTTGATTTTGAAATAGGTTTTTTTCAGACACAAAAAGAGGTTGTTTCAAGAGATGGAGAAATAGATGTTTTTGGTGGTGGAGGAAGTGTCCGTGCCAGATATGATGGTTCCGGAGAGGCTCAGATGGAAGCAGAAAGTCTTGATTTCTCTTCCAAAACAGAAAATATCAAAATTGAAGCAGATAATAGTAGCTGGTTTGATGAAAATTCCCTTTCCCGTCTTATCTCTATTCGTCCCTCTTTGCCTGATGGATTTGCTGTTGAAGAGATTAAAATAAGCGGTATACCCGATGATTTTGAGATTGTCGGAGGTACAAATCTCGGTGGCGGGGTTTGGAAAATAACAAAATCAGATACTTATGATAAAGGTTTTGTGCTTGACAATAAAGATCTTGAACTGATACTTAAATATCAGGCAGATACAACCCATGCAGATTTTCTGTTTACAATTGAAGCAACTGCAGAATTTAATATTTTAAATATTGTTCAGGATCCGCAAAATCCTGTTGAAATTGTAGAACCAGCAGATCCTGTGCGTATTGCCACCAAAGAGATAGGTATTCAGGTAAAAGATATTGCTTCTCCTGAAGACTATACTTATGACAGTACTGCCGATATCGGTTTTGTACTTTCCAGAACCCCAAATGCAAATATTATTAAAACATCTCATGGTGACAGTGATGTAACCGGTGGCTACGGCAATGATACTATTACTGCCTATGAGGGGAATGATACAATCAATGCGTCCGGGGGTGATGATACGATTATATCAGGTCTGGGTGATGATACGATTGAGGGTGGAACGGGAAGAGATTTACTTGATTTTCATCTTGCACAAAATAAATTAAATGTCTCCCTTTTAGAGGGGAAAGCGACGGGAGAGGGTGAAGATAAAATATCCGGTATCGAAGATTTGATTGGTTCGGGATTTGCAGATAGTCTGGAAGGTGACAACAGTGACAATGTTATCCAGGGACTTGATGGAAATGATATTATTAAAGGGGCAGGCGGTAAAGATAAACTTTTAGGTGATATCGGCAATGATACTTTACTTGGCGGCAGCGGAGATGATTTTATAGATGGTGGTGCAGGAAACGATACTGCAAGTTTCCGAGATTCCCAAAATAGTGTGACAGTGCAGATTAGTGATCCGGATAATAGTGGGTTTGGAATAGCAACCGGAAATGGTACAGATATCTTGAAAAATATTGAAAATGCTGCCGGTTCGGATTTTGACGATACACTTCTGGGTGACAATGAAGCAAATACTCTCTGGGGAAACAGAGGTAATGACTACATCAAAGCAGGTGGCGGAAATGATGCCATTGATGGCGGAGAGGGTGTTGATACAGTAGATTATATGCATCTTCAGGCAACTGGCATTGAAGCAAATTTAAAAGCAGGTTTTATTTCAGGTGAAGGTTATGACAGTGTTGTCAATGTTGAAAGAGTAATCGGTACTAATGTAGATGATAAAATGACCGGTGATGCTAGTGACAATATTTTTGAAGGTCTTGGAGGCAATGATCAGTTGCATGGTGAAGAGGGCGATGACACTTTGCTTGGAGGCAGCGGTGATGATACACTTTCGGGTGGAACAGGTGATGATACTATCGATGGAGGAGAAGATGGTATTCATGGAGATGAGGTTGATTTTTCAGCTGCAGAAAATGGTATATCTGTTGATTTATTGAACCAGAGTGCGATTGGTGAAGGAGAGGATACCCTTATCAATATAGAACATGTCAAAGGCTCTTTGTATGATGATACGATCAAAGGTGATATAAAAGATAACAGCTTACTGGGTGGAAACGGTAACGATACACTTTCCGGAGGCAGAGGTGATGATTTCCTGGATGGAGGTCTTGGTGAAGATAGTGTAGATTACAGCAGTTATGACCAGAGTGTACAGGTGAATCTGGAGCAAAAGAGAGCTATCGGTGAGGGTACAGATACCCTGGTAAATATAGAAAATGTTATTGGTTCCCAGGCTGGTGATGAAATTATCGGTGATGTATTAAGAAACACTCTCTATGGAATGGAGGGAGACGATACGATATTTGCCGGAAGCGGGGATGATTTACTTTCCGGAGGAGTTGGAGATGATGTACTGACCGGCGGTGCAGGGGATGATACGATAGAGGGTGGCACAAACGGAAATATCGGGGATACCGCAAGCTATATCGATTCAAATGCAGCGGTTACTGTTGATCTCTCTTTGACTGAACGTCAAAATACAATCGGTGCGGGACATGATCTTTTGGTCGGTATTGAAAATATTTCAGGTTCAAATCTGGGCGATACGCTCAAAGGTAATATGCAGAACAATATTTTATACGGTAATGACGGTGATGACAAACTGGACGGTAAAGAGGGTGATGATACCCTTCTTGGTGGCATTGGTCTTGATACATTGACAGGTGGTGCAGGGGATGATTTGCTCGATGGCGGCGAAGGTAGAGATCTTGTAGATTATGGTGCACTAGATCATGCTATTTCTGTAAATCTTAAAGCCAATACGATTACAGGAGATGGTATTGATACAGTTTTAAATGTAGAAGATGTCAGCGGTACGGCAGTAGATGATATTTTGATAGGGGATGATCATGAAAATAGATTGTATGGTAATGGTGGAAACGATACTTTAAGTGGTTTGGGTGCGAATGATTATCTTGACGGGGGAGAAGGTGAAGATGTTGTAGATTTCAGTAATGCTTCCGTCAGTATAGAAGCAAATCTTGCTACAGGACTTGCTACGGGTGAGGGCATAGATACTCTTGTATCGATCGAGCATATGAAAGGATCGAGTTATGCAGACAGGTTGTCGGGTAATGATAAAAGCAATACGATAGAAGGTGGTGCCGGAGATGATTTTATTGCTGCGAAAGAGGGGGATGACTATATAAGTGGTGGCAGTGGAAATGACTGGCTGCAAGGTAACGAAGGAGCCGATACTCTCCTGGGAGATGCCGGAAACGATACCCTGCAGGGAGGCAGCGGAGATGATTTGCTGGATGGTGGTGAAGGTATCGATGTCGCTGATTACTCCGTGGCAACCGATAAAGTAGATATTGATCTTTTAAATGGTGGAGAAAAAGAGATAGGTGCCGGTCAGGGAAGAGATACTTTTGTCAGTATCGAGGGTGTAATTGGATCGGATTTTAACGACACCCTTCGTGGAAATGATGGAGATAATATTCTCATTGGCGGAAAAGGGGATGATTATCTTGATGGCAGAGGGGGAGATGATCTTCTTGATGGAGGTCAGGGAGTTGATAGTGTCAGTTATGATTTTGCAACCTCTTCGGTTCATGTTGACCTCGCTGATGATGAAGTACAGGATACCGGTGCCGGAGGCAGGGATCAACTGCTTGATATTGAAAATATTTCCGGAAGCGGGTTTGATGATACACTTTTGGGAACAAGTGGTGTTAATACAATCAGTGGTAATGCAGGGAATGATACCCTGACCGGCAGAGGAGGAGATGATACGCTGATAGGTGGTGAAGGTAGTGATACTGTTGATTACACAGATGCTTCAGGCAGTATCAAAGTGGATCTTTTACAAAATATTACCGAATTTGACGGCGAGGGAGGCAAGGATACACTACTCTCTGTGGAAAATGTGACAGGGTCGGCTAACAATGACTGGATTATCGGTAGTGACGAAGCCAATACAATATTTGCCGGAAGCGGGAATGATACGGTTGCAGCCGGAAGCGGGGATGATGTACTTTTTGGTGCTTTGGGAGACGATACCTTTATCGGAGGAAAAGGAGAAGACAGTATTGATGGCGGTGAAGGTCAGGATACCATCGATTACAGTGCTTTAACAAACAGTGTTGATGTCAATCTTGCAAATAACAGCGCTACTGGAACAGATATTGATACTGACAGTTTTATCAGTATTGAAAATGTTATCGCAACTGATGCAGCTGATACTATTACAGGAGATAGCAAAGATAATACGCTTGTTGGAAACAGCGGGGATGACATGATTGGTGCCGGAGAGGGTAACGATGTTGTTTTTGGCGGTGATGGTGCAGATAGTATCGATGGCGGTATCGGAAAAGACAGACTCTACGGTGGCAGTGGTGACGACATAATGCAGGGGGGTCTGGGAGACGACCTCCTGAATGGTGGAGAGGGGATCGATACGATCACTTTTGCGAGTGTTACCAATAGTGTTACTGTGGATTTACAGAGCGGTATTGCAGAGGGCGAAGGTGTTGATACACTCAGTAATTTTGAAAATATTATCGGCTCCGAATACAGCGATACTCTGCGGGGAGATAGTACTGTCAATACGATTCTTTCAGGAAAAGGTGATGATTTATTGGTCGGAAACGAGGGTGATGATCAGTTGGAGGGTGGTCTTGGCGATGATTATCTTCGTGGTGGTCTTGGTGATGATTTACTGAT
>CAZYZD010000017.1:0-31904 GCA_964651755.1 uncultured Sulfurospirillum sp.
ATATATTTTCTGACTGTCAAAGTTTTCTTATCGACCCATGCAGTCAGACCACATCCGGCTTCACAGTTGGAACAAACAGTTGGAACAATAGTGTAATCATGAACTTTAATACCATCTGGATTGTTTTTTGATTCGACGCCATTTCTACCTGTACCGCCTCTTTTCCAGTCATCACCATCAAGTTCCAGAAAACTGTCCCACTCTGATTGTGGTGGATAGAAATCCAGATTCGCAGGGGTTGGTGTAAATTTTGCAGGTTCTTCTGATTCTAAAGCTACAACATTGGTGAAAACACCGGTTGCAACTGTGGCACCGGCTACACCATAAGCTGTGCCTTTTAAAAATTTTCTTCTACTTTCTAAAAACATTTACCTCTCCTCCTAGCTCAGTGATAATAGTTGTGGTATGATTAACCATACATGTTTGGTCATATAAAGACCAACGATTGCCAGTACACCTGCAAGTTTCAGCAGTGCACCGTCACCATTTTTTGTCGCCTTGAAAGCGATAATAAAAGGAAGTATAAAAGCAATAATCTGACCAGCCCAAAAGAGCGTATAGTATTCACCGCCTGAGTGGATATGTTCCAATGTAGCTTCTGCTTCAGCAAGTTTCCATGACAGGAAGTATTCACCCATATACATAGCAAATGCCAAAAATGCACTTGTTGCAAGAATAATAGCCAAATCTCTTTTTGCCTCTTTGCTCCACTTCCCGCTGAACAGAGCCAGTGTACCTGCACCTGTTAAAAATGCAGCCAGTGCCATTTGGATGAGTTCTGCCGGTGTTTGCCATAGTTCTCTTGCACTTGCTTCTCCCATAATAACCGCAGTATAAAGTGTGACTGGAACTGCCAGCACTACAGCAGCTTTTAGAAGTGTATCGTAAAGACCGTCAGTCTGTTTTTTTACAATGACCAAAAATGCCATAAATGCGATAACACCTGTCAGTGCAGTGGCAAACCAGGCACCGACAGTAATAGCTGAAGTCCAGTGTGGATGAAGGAAAATATTGATCATTCTAAAGGGTTGATGCAGATCCAGCAAAGTAAAGAGCAGGAAAATATTTAAAAAGATGAATGCAATAACCGGCAAAATCTTTTTCAAACCGGGAAGATTGTCCGAACCATATCTGGCAAGCAAGTACCCGCCAACGAGGATGACACCGGTTGCGATACTCTTCGCCCACATATTGAGGGTGATCATCCAACCCCATACGATTCCGGGAAGAGCAACATCCAAAGTAACGATTGCGTTGTTGAAACTGTGTGCATGTTCTACCATCTTAGTGCCCCTTTCCAATATGTTTCAAATGCGTGATATTGTTAAACAGATTGTATCCTTCGATACGTTTTGCAGCCAGAGGATTGAGTTGTGCCTGTCCGCCACCGACATAAAAGTGTTTCGGTTTGGTGTTTTTTTCAGGTTTTCTGACCTGTACACGCTTGTCTTTGCTGATATAACGGCTGATATTACTCATCGGATCTTCAAGGTCTCCGAAAATATTTGCCTCAACAGGACAGGCGACCACACATGCCGGCATTAAACCACCTTCGATTCTATGGGCACAGTAGGTACATTTATCGGCTGTATTGGATTCAGGATCCATATAGATTGCACCGTATGGACATGCCATGATACAACCTGCACATCCGATACATCTGTCTCTGTCGATGTTGACGATACCGTTTGGCAGGTAGTGCAGGGCACTGACCGGACAGATACGTTCACAAGGTGCACTCTCACAATGGTTACATCTTAATGGCGTAAACGTTCTGGACGTATCTGGAAAAGTTCCCTGATCTACATACTTTACCCGAAGCCGCCAGGAACTCAGCGGTACTTCATTCTCAACTTTACAGGCAACCTCACAACCTTTGCATCCCATACAAAGATCTAGGTCTACTAAAAAGCCTAATTTCATAAGTCCTCCTTATAGATATTATCAAAAACATAACAATAAATTATATTTAAACGCATTTATTATAACTCATAATAGTATAAACTAAACTTATATATTGTGATTTTTGAAAGAATTAGATCTATTTTGTTTTATTTTTACTCAAAATTATATTTTATGTTCTGATGAGTAAGAAATGATTAACAATTACTGATAAATCAGAAATATTGATATTGTCATTTCTTTTAAGATGAGATAACATAGTTTTATATTGTTTCATATCAAACTGTTTTTCTTTTAGGTAGTTTTGTAAAGCATGTTCGATGGCTTCTCCGCTTCTCTGATAGGAAAGCAAAGAGATCGCAAGTTCAGTCAGAAGCGATTCTATCAACATTTGAAGCTGTTCTTGTAAAAGCACTTCATTTGGTTGGCTTATTTTTATGCTTTCGATACTTTCTATAAGCAGAGGTATTTCGAACTCTTGTAAAATATGGTAAAAGATCATGGCACATCTTTCAAATGGTGCACCTGTCTGTTTTGTGGTTTTGATTACAGCTGTGGCAAACTTGAGATAATTAATTTTAGAAAAGAAATCATTAATTATTATATTATCTGTTGCAAATACCTGTTGTGGTATATTAATCTTTTGAGTGATTGCTTTAATGGCATTTTTATAATCCAGAATTGTTTCAAAACAGAATTCCTCAGCTTTAAGGCTTCGCAGCATCCATTTGATATTGTATTCTATCTTCTCTTCTATGGTCATAAGCATATTATACTGCTTCTCAACAGATAAATGATAATCATTTCTGTATATTTCGAAACGTACATCATTGGCATCGTAAAGTTGGTTGGTAATAAGATATGCTTTAATTTTAAGCAAAAACTTTTCATTGCCGAGATCATGGTAATCACTTAAGAAAGTTGCTCCATATTGATTGATGATCTTGTTTGCAATAATCATAGAAATAATCTCTTTCTTCAAAGGATGGTTAAATATTGCATCCTCATAAAGGGCGACAAACTCTTTGGGAAAATATTTGAAAAGATATTTATGAAAAAAATTCTCACCTTCATACAGGTTACTTTCATTGAGAATTTTTTTAAGGAAAATTTTTGCATATAGCAGTATTACAGAAAGAGCCGGACGAATGATATAGCCTTTTTTATCTATAATTTCATCAAAATCTGTATCTTTAGGCAGGTCAAAATAGCGACGTTTGAATACATCCAGATTGTTTTCAAGAAGATTGATCACTTTGATAAACTCTTTTGTTTTTTCTTTTGACCGTCTTCTATCCAGTGCAATGCTGAGTGCCTGGAAATAGTTTGTCCATAGTACACTATTGACAACATGTTCTGTCATGCTTTTTAAGGTATCATACTTCTTGTTTGGCGTAATGAGATTTTTGTCTACCAGTGCATTGAGAATGATTTTCAGATTAACTTCATGATCACTGGTATTGACACCTGCTGCATTATCGATACTATCAAGATGAATTTTACCTCCGTTTATGGCATATTCGTAACGTGCTTTTTGTGTAAGTCCCAGATTACCGCCTTCACAGATGCAAAATGCTCTGACTTCGTTTGCATCAATACGGACATATTCATTCTCTTTGTCACCTACATCCAGATTACTCTCTTCGGAAGATTTGATATATGTCCCCACACCGCCGTTATAAATCATATCGACAGGAAGTTTTAAAAGCAAAGCTGCGATTTCTTCGCCGTCTAGTATGCTTTTTTTTGTTTTTAAAAATGCCTGTAATTCAGGGTCTATTTCAATTTCTCGTTGAGTACGTTTGAAAACAGCCCCTCCTCTGGAAAGTTTTTTGGAATCATAGTCCGACCATTTATGATGTTTGCTTTCAAAGAGTCTGAGCCGTTCTTTATAGGCGGTTTCCAAGTCTGGATCAGGGTCGATAAAGACTTCATCATGGCTGATGGCGCCGATGAGTTTGAATTTTTCACTTGCAATCAAGCCATTTCCAAAAACATCACCGCCCATAGAGCCTATACCGACTACAGAGATAGGCTCTTTATAAAAGTTGATACCTTTTTCAATAAAAAAACGCTCTACTGATCTAAGTGCGCCTTTGGCAGTAATCCCCAGTTTTTTATGGTGAAATCCATTGCTGCCGCCGCTTGCAAAAGCATCGCCGATCCAGAAACCACGTTTTTGAGCAATCTGATTGGCTGTATCGCTCATATTGGATGTCCCCCTGTCTGCGGCTACGACGAAGTAAGTATCTTCTTTGTCGTATGCTACAATTTGTTCAGGATGAATAACCCGGTTATTTTGTTTGTTATCGACCATATCCAAAAGCGCATGGATAAATTCGCTGTAAAAGAAAGTGAATTCTTCTATTGAAAGTTTTTCTTTGGGAATATCAATAACAAATCCACCTTTTGCTCCGCTGGGAATAATGATGGCATTTTTACCTTCCTGTGCAGCCATTAAAGATTTTACTTCCTGTCTGTAATCATCTTGTCGGCTGCTGTATCTGAGACCGCCTCTGGCAATTTTACCCATTCGAAGATGTGTGCCCTGAAACTCTTCATGATATACATATATTTCAATCTGTGGCTGGATACCTTTAAGATGGTGTTTAAGCTGGTCAAGATCTATTTTAAAAGCAATAGTTTTTTTATATAGATAGTAGTTTGTTCGTACACAATGTTGTAGAATTTTGAAAAAAAGTTTTAAGATTCTATCATCATCACTTTCTTTGACTTCTTTAAATTGACTGATAATTTTACTTGAAATTTCCTCTATCTTTTTTTTTCGTGTTTTGAGTTTTGGATCAAATTTTACGATAAAGTAATCCAGAAAATATTTGGTTATCTCATGATAAGTGATAAGTGTTTTTAGAATCTTTGGAATGTTGAACTCCAAAACCAATTGATTTTCATAGTGTGTAATAGCGCGAAAAAGTAAAACAGAGTGTATATTGAAGTTTTCATGATAAGCCAGGGCAAAAAGTGCACAACTCTCCTTTTTCTTATTTTGCAGGGCATAGAGTAAAATTTCTTTGATATGTGTTTCATGTTTTTTGAGTAGTTGGGGTTTACTAACATAAAGATAGAGTTTAGTGACAAATATATTTTTCCCATTATTAACAAGTTTAAATGATATCTCATTTTTTACTTTAAAACTAAAATCATGAATAATAGGAATAATATCAGAAAGAGAAAGTTGGGTATCTGAAAATATTTTTACAATAGAAGGGTGATCATAAATTTCAATTGCCATACCTTTTTTTATGAGGGAATTTAGTGTTTCATCCTGAAGCGTTAAGTCACTCTTTTCTATTAGCTGGTCACAAATCTGCTGTAGTTGGTTGGGCATGAAATACTCCTTCTTGCTATTATATCTAAACTAATAAGAAATCTAAATAATTGAATCAGAGAGGTTTTATTAATGAATTCAATATCAATATTTTCTCCAAATTGGAATCAAGCTCCAGGAACCTGTATAGGTATTCAAACATCTTCTCAAAACAGACTCTGGTGTGAAAATATAGATATTAAATTTCTGCTTTTTGCATTAAAATAATCCATTATAAGCCCAAAATAAGTATAATTTCATCTACTATTACAAAATCAGGAGAATATATGAGCAGAGTATACAATTTTGGTGCAGGTCCATCTACTATTCCTTTGGAGGCTTTGGAAGAGGCACAGCGTGAGTTGGTCGATTATAAAGGTGAGGGAATGTCTATTATGGAGGCATCACATCGTTCAAAGATGTATGATGATGTACATCAGGAAGCATTGAGTCTGGTACGTGAACTTTATAAAGTGCCGGAAGATTATGATATTTTGTTTTTACAGGGTGGTGCTTCAACACAGTTTGCGATGGTGCCTATGAATCTTTCACTTGGTGGAAAAGTAGAGTATGCAGATACCGGAAGCTGGTCTTCCAAAGCGATCAAAGAGGCAAAAATCCTGGGACTTGATACTGAAATAGTAGCATCTTCCAAAGAGACAAGTTATGATCGTATTCCATCGGAGATCAGCTTCAGCGACGATGCAGATTATGCTTACATTACCTCCAACAATACCATTTACGGTACACAGTACAAAGAGTATCCTTCGACCAATGCACCTTTAGTGGTGGATGCTTCAAGTGATATTTTTTCTTATCCAATAGATTGGAACAAAGTAGATCTGCTTTTTGCCGGGGCACAGAAAAATGCAGGACCTTCCGGTGTGACGATAGTGATTGTCAAAAAAGAGCTTCAGGATCGTGTGAAAGAGAATGTACCGTCAATGCTTCGCTATAAAACCCATGCCGAAAAAGATTCTCTTTATAACACCCCTCCAACGTTTGGTATCTATATGCTTGGATTAGTGCTTAAATGGCTGAAAAAACAGGGTGGTGTAGAAGGTATTCAAAAGTTAAATGAAGCAAAAGCGGCGCTTCTTTATGATGCTATCGATAATTCTGACGGTTTTTATGTTGGACATGCACAGAAAGATTCCAGATCATTGATGAATGTCTCGTTCAATATCAAAGACAAAGATGCAGATCTTGAGTCCAAACTGGTTGCACTTGCTACAGAAAATGGCATGATTGGTCTTAAAGGGCACAGATCTATAGGCGGACTTCGTGCTTCAATTTACAATGCTATGAGTATGGAAGGTGTACAGGCACTGGTTGATCTTATGAATAAATTTGCAGAAGAGAACAGATAAAATGTATAAGATTCAGACATTAAATAAAATTTCACCGTTGGGACTGAACAGATTTCCTCATGAAGATTATGAGGTAGCAAGTGAATTTACAAATCCGGATGCGATTGTGGTACGAAGTTTCAAAATGCATGATATGGAACTGCCTTCAAATCTGAAAGCCATTGCAAGAGCAGGAGCAGGAGTAAATAATATTCCTATTGACAAATGTTCGGATAGAGGTATTGTTGTTTTCAATACGCCGGGTGCCAATGCCAATGCTGTTAAAGAAGCGGTACTTGGGGCAATGTTTCTTTCTGCCCGTGATATTATCGGAGGGGTTAACTGGGTGCAGAGCATTGCCGATAAAGGAGATGAAGTTCCAGCTTTGGTAGAAAAAGAGAAGTCTAACTTTGCTGGTACGGAGATCAAGGGTAAAACTCTGGGTGTGATCGGTTTGGGAGCCATCGGTGCAATGGTGGCGAATGATGCAATCGCACTTGGTATGGATGTCATAGGTTATGATCCCTATATTTCGGTAGAGGCAGCCTGGACACTCTCTTCCCAAGTACAAAAAGCGACCGGTCTGGAGACGATGCTTTCTCAGGTAGACTATATTACGATTCATGTACCTTTGATGGAACAGACCAAAAATATGATTAATCGTGAAAAATTTGCGATGATGCGTGATGGTGTGAAGATCATTAACTTTGCAAGAGGTGGTCTGGTACATAATGAAGATTTGAAAGAAGCAATTGCTTCAGGGAAAGTCTCATGTTATGTTACTGATTTTCCAGATGCATCGCTTTTAAATATCAAAGGGGTTATTCCTATTCCTCATCTTGGTGCATCTACGGCAGAATCGGAAGAGAATTGTGCCGTAATGGCAGTGGAACAGGTTAAAGAGTTTCTGGAAAAGGGAAATATTAAAAATTCTGTCAATTTTCCAAACTGCTCTCTTCCACGTGTAGTAGGGGATAAAAGAGTTGTTATCTCCAATAAGAATATTCCCAATATGATCAGTGAAATCACCTCTCTTTTGGCAGATCATAATATCAATATTTGTGATATGATCAATAAAAGCCGCGGAGACTTAGCATATAATATTATCGATATTGAAGGAGATCTCTCCGAAGATGTCTTACAATCTTTGAAAAATATTGAAGGAATTATTACCGTACGGGTAATAGACTGAATCAAAATCTATTTGTCAAAATGATTATTTTGGCAAATAGGTATCGAGCCGGTTCATCCATCCTTCAAGCCAATATACTTCATGAGCAGATGCAGGTGCATTGTGGACTCTTTGTGTTAAAAGTTTTTTGGCACAGAGGATAAACTCTTCATATGGCGAAGTATCTTTTTTCATGCATAATAATACTTGCCGTAAACCCCATCCTTTACCGTTGTAACGCTCCTTTTCACTGCTGCCGTCGCCTTTGAAGTTGCGGTAGTCGATGAGGATATAGAGTCCATTAGGTGTTTTTTTAAGTCTTTTATAGTTGTAGAGCAGATGCTGCTGTTTTTCCGATGTCAGTGTAGAAAGCATCTTAGGCAGAGCATCGTCGAGCTGTTTTACCAGAAAGAGTGCCTGTAGAGGAATTGTCTTTTGTAAAATCTGTTGCAGTGCTTTGCTGCGGGGATCTTTTTGCATGGCTGTTTTGTTTTTCCATGGGGCTGCTTTATGGAGCCAGCTAGGAAGGTGAATATTTTTTTTTGTCAAAAATGTCACCAGTTTTGGAAAACTTTCATCAAATCTTTTTACAACACCTTCAGGGTACCAGATAAAGTGACCGATTCCCAAAGAGGCAAAATTTTCCCGTGTATTCCAATGGACAAGATATGCAGGATTGGCGCCGCATTCGTTACGGTAGACTTTGTATGCGATGGAATCTCGGGGAAGTTCTTGCGCCAGGATTACCGCACACAAAGCCAAAAGCAGGATCAGCTGACGGACTGGATGCTCCATGCGATCTCTTCACCTGCATACATGGGTACTACGTTGCCGTACTTCTCAGGAACGGTAAAAGGTATTTTTTCCAGTGTGACGCTTTTTTCAGGAGGGGTGTAGTTGTAGATGACCTGCGCGTTGTCACTGATGAAAGTTTGCAGGTTGTCAAGTTTTCCATGACTCTCAAAAAGTTGTGCCAAAACAGGCAGGGCGATAGGGGCGGTAAAAACACCTGCTGCACAGCCGCAGTTCTCTTTGGCATGTTGCGGGTGAGGGGCAGAGTCACTGCCGAACATCACTTTGGGGTGGGCTGAAAGTGCAACACTGAGCAGTGCTTCTCTGTCTTCGGGTCTTTTTGCGATAGGTTTGCAAAAAAGGTGGGGCTGAAGCATCCCGCCTGCAACTTCATCAAGTGTGATGAGCAGATGGTGCAGGGTGATTGTCGCATAGAGGTTTTCATGACGTTCCAGAGCGGCAACGCTATCTTTGGTCGTGATATGCTCCATAATGATTTTCAGTTCCGGAAATTTTGTCGCCAGCTCTTCATAAACCGGGATAAACTCTTTTTCACGATCCATGACAAATCCGTTGCTTTCTCCGTGAATCAGCAGAGGTATTCCCAGATCACTCATAGCTGTCAGTGTCATACTGAGGGCGTCACTGTCGATACTGCTGACACCTCCTTCGGAATTGGTCGTAATGCCGGCGGGGTAGAGTTTGATACCGCTGATAAAAGGTTTTGCTTTTTCCAAAAATGCATAGTCATAACTATCTTTGAAAAAGAGTGTCATTAGCGGCTCAAAAGTTTCATCTCCGATAGCTTCCAAAATACGTGTTTTATATGCGATGACATCTTCGATAGTGGTTACCGGGGGAACGAGGTTTGGCATCACGATGGCAGCGGCAAAACTTTTAGCCGAAAGCGGTGCGACGGTTTTGAGCATATCGCCATCTCTTAAATGCAAATGCATATCCAGTGGAGAGTTGAGAGTGAGTTGCATAATACTCCTTTTTTAGGAGTATTATACACTATTTTGGGTTTACAGCGCTTGTTTCGCTTTTTGGATCAGGTCGTTGATTTTTTCTTCGTAGAGTTTTGCGTGAGCTTGATCGGTGGATTCAAAACGTGTGACGATGACAGGTGTGGTGTTGGAAGCGCGTACGAGTCCCCAACCGTCTTCAAAGATAATACGCACACCGTCAACAGTGATGATATCTTTGATTGTTGGAAAATCTGAAGGCGGATTTTTAAGCATCTCTTTGACTTTGTCGATGAGTGGGAACTTCTCCTCTTCAGTCACTTCCACTTTGATCTCTTCGGTAGAGTAGGTTTTGGGCAGTGCTTCTAGTTCTTTGTCCAGGTCCATACCGTTTTGTACCAGTTCAAGCACTCTGAAAGTGGTATAGATAGCATCGTCAAATCCAAAATAGCGGTCATTGAAGAAGATATGTCCGCTTACCTCGGCTGCCAGGTCTGCATTGGTCTCTTTGATTTTGACTTTGAGATTGGAGTGTCCTGTTTTGTACATGATCGCTTTGCCGATCTTGTTGATTTCATCGTACATCACCTGTGAACATTTGACTTCCCCAATGATAGTCGGGTTTTGCATAGTTTTGGAGAAGAGGATGGCAAGTTCATCACCTTTGATATTATGCTTTTTGGTGAGTACGGCGATACGGTCGGCATCTCCATCATAGGCAAAACCCAGATCAAAATCTCCTTTGAGTCTTTCTTTGATGTCCGCAAGATTTTTTTCGACAGAAGGATCAGGATGGTGATTTGGAAAAGTGCCGTCAGGCTCACAGTACATCCCTTCATAGTCAAGTTGCAGGTTGTCGAAAATATCGTTGATTACGACACCTGCTACTCCGTTTCCACAGTCAAGAATGATTTTTTCTTTCATGCCTTTGAGATGTGAAAACTCCTGACTTAGAAAATCGATATAACGTTGTTTTGCGTCGATGAAAGTTGCTTTGGTGTTGTCTTCAATTGCAAGGTTTTCATGTGCCATGATTTCTCTGCCGAGCGCGTAGATATCTTCCCCGAAGAAAGGATATCTGTCGATAGTGATTTTAAAACCGTTATATTCCGGAGGGTTGTGTGAACCAGTGATCATGACAGAAGCGCTGGGTGTGATACCGTCAAACTCCTGATAGTTGGCAAAATAGTTGACAGGTGTTGCAACCAGTCCCATCGTGAGTACATTGACACCTGCTTTGTTGAAACCGCTGGTAAGCCAGTCATGAAGAATAGGGGAGTGTGTTCTTGCATCGTAACCGATAGCGACATAATCTCCCTTTTCCTTGACTCTCTTCCCTAAATAGTAGCCTATAAGTTTTACGCTTTGTTCATTCAGCTCTTTTTCAAATATACCGCGGATGTCATATTCACGAAAGATAGTTTGCACTGTTTCTCCTGTTTTGAATTTAGCCTTTATAAAGCAGGTTTTATACCATTTTGGTCTGGTGAAAGGATAGTGATAGATTCGATCACTTGTTTTTCAACCGGTCTGTCTCCATAGCCTGTTTTTGTGTTTTCAATTTTTTTGACTACATCAAACCCTTTGATTACTTTACCGAAGATTGTATAGCCACCATTAAGCCATGGTGTTGGCGCTACAGTGATGAAAAATTGACTACCATTGGTATTTGGACCTCTGTTTGCCATGGCAAGCAGACCTGGTTTGTCAAAAACAACATTTGGTTTGTATTCATTTTCAAACTCTTTTCCCCAGATCGATTCTCCTCCGCGACCTGTTCCTGTCGGATCGCCTCCCTGAATCATGAAGTTTTTGATGACTCTGTGAAAGATGACACCGTTATAGTATCCTTTTTGTGAAAGCTTGATAAAGTTTTCAACTGCTTTGGGGGCAATGTCCGGATAGAGTTCAAGTGTGATGGTTCCCTGATTGGTTTTCATTTGTACAATGGGATTTTTGGCAAAAAGTGATGTTGCCAGAATAAGTGTAAGAAAAAAGAGAAATTTTTTCATGATGTTTCCTTATGTGAATAAATTTTAGAAAAAAGTAGCGTATCATGAAGGGGATAAGAAATGGTTAAATCTTGTCCCCTCTTGGTAGTATTGTAGATGTGGAATGTTTTATTTAATAAGGTCTTGTCTTTTGAATTTGTAGACTTTATTTTTGATTTTTTCAAGAATTCCAGCGCCTATAAGTTGTTTGAACATATTAACAACGGTGGGTTTACTGACATCAAGTGCCTCCATAATATCCTGGTAGGAACCATGAAAAATATTTTCTTCGTCAAGGTTGTCAATAATATATCTTAAAATCTCAATCTTTTTACCACCAACAAGTGTTGCCAGTGAATCAACAACATGAGCACAGCCTTCAATTTCTTCTTTCTGAATAATTGGAAGCATTACAGTGTAAATAGAGTTGATGAGATCTTTTATGTTGATAGGCTTTATAATATATCCATCAATTTTGAGGTTGATAGCGTCTAGCAGAAATGCTGTATCTGTATGTGCAGTTGTAATAATACAAGGTATATCTTTTTCATGCTCTTTTTTCAGTTTTTTTATCATCTCGATACCATTCATCACGGGCATATTGATATCAGCGACAATAATGTCAATGTTTCTGTTCAGAGCGATTTCAAGCCCCTCTTCCCCATTGGATGCAGTATGTACAGTTTTCACAAAGTCATCTAATATTAACTTTGTTTGGGTCATGATGTCAGCATCATCCTCTACGTAGAGTAACTCCAGGTTTTTCAGGCTGTTCAAATCCACTATCCACTCCTCTTTTTTAAATATTCTATATTAATTTTAATACTATAGCTAATGTTTTATTATTTTTTAATAAAATCAGAACAAAAGAGATATTTTTTATAATATCGTTCAAAATATTTAACTAACACTATATAATTGTATGATACTTTAATACCTTTTTTGTTAACAAAATATAGTATATTAAAATATATTTTAAGAAAAACATAAAAAATAGTAAAAATGGAAATTTTTTTCTAAATTAGATAAAAATAAAAAGATAATTAAACTAAAAATAGTTGTAAAATGTTTACTTAAGAGGAATTGCAATAATAAATTGGGCACATTGATAGACATTGTTTGTACCCATTTTACTAGTGATATTTTTCATAGTTACAAGACCATTCATCTGTTTCTCAATGATCTGTTTTGACATATAAAGTCCAATACCAGTTCCTGTAGATTTATGTTTAGTAGTAAAATATGGTTCAAAAATACGATCGATGATATGTTCGTCAATACCTCCACCATTATCGACAAAGGAGATCATAACATATGGCTCTGGTCTGTTTTTACGTTCTACTTTAATAATTATTTTTCTATCTTTTTGGATATTTTTTTGTTTGAAGTTATCTCTAGCATTGTTAAGAAGGTTTAAAATGACTTGAGAAAACTCATTTGAGTAACCATATACCCTTATCTCTTCTTTTGCAATTAGTTTGATATCAATATGTTCATCTTTACAGAAAAATTCTACCAGATCAAGTGTCTCCTTGAGTGCCTGAACAACACCAAAATATTCGCGCTCTTTATGTGGACTGAAAAAGTTTTTAAAATCTTCGATAGTTGAGGACATCTGATTTGCAAGTCGTAAACCTTCTTCTACCTGTTTATCTATAAATTCTTGTGTTAAACCACCACTCATATTTTTAATGCCGAAACTTTGAATAAGAACAGTAAGGGCATTGAGAGGTTGTCTCCACTGATGAGCGATATTGCCTATCATCTCTCCCATGGCTGCCAGTCGGGCATGCTGGTACATAATCTGATCTTTTTCTCTGTTTTTGATAACTTCTTTGTTGACTTTGTATTCCAGTTGAAGTGCAAGTTCTTGATAGTCTTTTGTTTTCTTTGCAACAATGTTGGATAGACCAAATATTAATCTTTTAATATTTTGGTAAATAGAATAAGCAAGAATAGCACAAAAGATGAATATTATTATAATAAAAAGAGTGGTGCTGATTATTGTACCATAATAGTGTTCCTCAATTTTCTTTTTTGCACTACTTATAGAAAGAAGTTTATGGTTCATTATGGAGTTGACTATTTTATTGCAAGCAAAGATCTCTTTGTTGAATTTGGGGACTATGTTTTTTGCGAACCCTTCTCTATCTTGTTCATCAAGAACTTTATTTGCATCCAGAAATATTTTATTTAGTGCTTGAATAGAAGGAGCAAGTTGATCGATATCCGGGGAAGAAGTGTTTTTTAATTTATTAAATGCTTTATTTATTTTTAGTGAATCTTCCTGCAAGTTGAGGATTGTATGACTATTATTGGTTTTATGATTTATATAATTTTGAAGATGTTCCTGTAAATCTGTATTGCATATATATTGGAGTTCATGTGCAGATGAAATATTTTCTACTGCGTCTGCATATATATGGTTTACTTCATTTTTGATGTTATAAAGACCAAAATAGACAATAGCACCCAGAGAAAAAAGTCCAATAGTGGATATTAACAATAATAAAAAAGATTTTTTTGCGACAGTAATATTGTCCAAAAAGCCTTTTCTTGTTTTTATCATAGCGCGCTATTTCCCTTATTATATATAAATTGAATAATTGTTATTCGAATATCGGACAATAGTTTTTTTCTTTTAATCCCTTTTGGTATTAAAATTGTGGAAAAATTGTGTAAATTTTTTTATAGTTAAATATTCTGAATATTATGAGCATGAGTATAAATAATCAATCTTTCGTGTTATAATAATTTTATGAAAGTTTTACAAAAAGTATTTCGTTTGCCTCCTTTTCCTCGTGGGTTTCATCTAATAGATGATATTGTGTATTCATATTTTGAAGAATTAGGGAAGATAAAAACAGGTATGTTGCATCTTTTTATCAAACATACCAGTGCTTCTCTGGCACTTGGAGAGAATGCAGATTCATCTGTGCGTATTGATTTGGAAAATTATTTTACAGATAGTATAGATGAAAAACCCTACTTTACACATACTTTAGAAGGGTCAGATGATATGCCTGCACATATAAAATCGATAATAATCGGAGCATCTTTGACAATTCCTGTTACAGAGGGAAAATGCAATTTGGGTGTATGGCAGGGAATCTACTTGTGTGAACACAGAAACTATGCATCCGGCAGGGAAATTGTAATGACATTTACAGGAGAATAATTTATTTTCTTAAAATAACTACACCACTTTCCGGAATAATTAACTCTGCATGAAAGTGATCTGCAAGCCATTGAAAAGTTTTTGGTGTATAAAAGGCGATATGGGTTAAATCTCTTTTGTAATACCAATTTGTAAAATCATCAACACGAAATGCTGTCATAATACCTAGTGTACCGCCTTTCTTGAGGCAGTTCCAAAGTTTCGTTAATTCAGCTAATGGATTATGTAAATGTTCTATAACTTCGGTAGAGGTAATAAAGTCATACTTTTGCATAAAAACTTCTTCATTTGGTTTATAAAAGTAGTCATAAAGTTGCATTTCATACCCTTTTTGTTTCATTAGAAGATGAAGTGTCGGTCCAGGACCACATCCAAAATCAAGTCCATTTGCATTATCAGGAAGATATTTTTCCAAAGGAGTCAATAGACGGTTTAAAAAATTAACATATCCTTTATTGGAGATAGAATTTTGATGATTATCATATTTAGTTTTTTCCGCTTCTTGTGTTATAAAGTAGTGTGAAGGCACAAAAACAAGATCACACTCAGGACAGTGATAGTATAGACGATTTTCACTTTTTGAAAAAAGAGAAGTATTAGTATGACTGCAAAGGGGACAATTGTAGTTTTTGTTTTTCATAATAGTATATCATACATGAAAAACATTAAAAATGTAGAAGTTCGGTTATACCCGAACTTCTAAAATATTTTGATTTATTTTGCGCAAGGATCGCAAGGACAGCAAACAGGTTTAGGTGCTGGTTTTGGGCATGGAGGTTCGACTACAACACATGGACCACATACATAAGAACAAGGATCACTTGTATATGTTCGTGAAGTGGATACTGTAGTGTATGCCGTTGGGCATTTGCTGTGATGTGCCTTTCCAACTGTTAATCCTGCATTGAAGCCAACACGTGCATTCAGCACAGTAAGACCGCCGTCAACACCGATTAGTGTTACATCTGCTTGAAGCATACCTGCCAAGGCAATTGTAGAAATTGCAATTTTTGTAAAAAGTTTCATCATATTCTCCTTTGAATTTAAATATAAGCAAACAGAATTTGCACAGCCAGTTTAGTAATTTGTATGTTGTTTTGATGATTTTCATCAAAAACAGACAAATATTATTTTGTACATGACAAGTTTAGGAAATTATTTCTTAATTGGGAAGTAAAATTTTATTTTAATTAAAAAAAAATAACAAAAAGTAAAAATTTGTTTCTGTTGGGAACAAAATTTTATACTTTATTGATTTATTTTTTACCTTGAGTAGATTTTTTGCAAGTCACTAAATTGACGACCGAGGTTTAAAAGCAGCATATCTGCAATTACTAAAGCTGCCATTGCTTCAGCTACAATAGATCCCCGGATAGCTACACAGGGGTCATGTCTGCCTTTAAGCTCGCAAGTAACTTCATTTTCATAGATATCGATACTTTTTTGTTTTTTGAATATTGAAGGAGTAGGCTTAAAATAAACCTTGATACTGATTTCATCACCATTGCTGATCCCTCCAAGAATTCCACCGCTTTTATTGCTCAAAAATCCTTCTTTGGATATTTGATCATTGTTTTGTGATCCTTTAAGTGCAGAGGCTTGCATACCTTCACCTATTTCGACTGCTTTTGCCGCATTGATACTCATCATAGCATCTGCAAGTATCGCATCAAGTTTATAGTAAATAGGCTCACCTAAACCGACAGGTGCGTTTGTGATTTTAATCAGGGCTATACCGCCAACAGAGTCATGCATATTTTTTGCACGAAGAATAGCCTCTTTCTGTTTTTCTTCTATTTCAGGATCAAGAGCATAAATCTCACTCTCTTTAGCTTTATCAAAGTCATAATTTTGTGCTTCAATCCCATCAATAGCAAAAACACCACTTTCTACACGAATACCAAGTTCTTTCAACATCAGTTTTGCAATGGCGCCGGCAGCAACTCTGGCAGCTGTTTCTCTGGCACTGCTTCGTCCACCACCTCTGTAATCGCGTATGCCGTATTTGTGAAAATAGGTAAAATCTGCATGACCGGGACGAAAGATATCTTTGATGTTGGAGTAATCTTTACTTTTTTGATTGGTGTTGAAAATTACCATGGCTATGGGTGTGCCTGTTGATACACCCTCGAAAACACCACTGAGTATTTCAACCTGATCTCCCTCTTTTCGGGAAGTAGCGTATACATTTTGACCAGGTTTACGTCTGTCAAGTTCAGCTTGTATGAAAGTTTCATCAATTTTTAATCCTGCTGGTACACCGTCTACTATGCATCCGAGTGCTTTTCCATGGGATTCGCCAAAAGTGGTAAATATAAACCTCTTCCCAAAACTGTTCAATGTAGTTCCTTTTTTAATTTTTCAATGGCTTGTTTCGCTGCTTCCTGCTGTGCTTCTTTTTTACTTTTTCCTTTTGCCTGGGCAACTTCCCTATCGTTGATTTTGACCATAATGACAAACTCTTTTTTATGATCGGGACCACTGGAACCGGTGACGATATACTGGGGTGTAACTCCCATATGTGCTTGAGTGATTTCTTGAAGTGTAGTTTTATAATCTTTAAAAACTGTAGCGAGATCAATTTTTGGATAAGCTTTTTCAAGAAGCTTTAATGAAACTTCAGTTGCTTTTTCCAAACCGCTTTCGAGATAAACAGCACCAATGAGTGCTTCAAAAGCATTGGAAAGGATAGAGGGCTTTTGTCGACCATTGTTGTTCTCTTCAGCAAGAGAAAGATAGATATATTCACCAAGATTGATTAATCTTGCCAACTGTTCAAATCCTTTTTCGTTGACGAGAGATGCACGCAGTTTGGAAAGTTCGCCTTCTGATACATTGGGAAATTTGTGATAAAGGTACTCACCTACAATAAGATCAAGTACGGCATCGCCTAAAAATTCGAGTCGTTCATTATTGTAGGGTTGTTTACTGCTTTTGTGTGTTAGTGCTGTTTTTAAAAGAGTACGATCTTTAAAGCGGTAACCCAATTTGTTCTCTAGTATACTTAAATCACCCATCACCTAGTCCTTGTGAGATGCTTGCAGTTTTTCTGCCTCGCCTCTAGCTATTTTATCACATTTTTCATTTTCTTCATGACCATTGTGACCGCGTACCCAGATGGCTTTTATCTTATGTGGTTTGGCGACTTCAAGGTATTGTTTCCATAAGTCAGGGTTTTTTACCTTTTTAAAATCTTTTTTGATCCAGTTTGCAAGCCATTCATTGATAGCATTGACTACATAGGAGGAATCACTGGTAATGACTACTTCACAAGGTTCTTTAAGTAGCTTCAATCCCTCAATGACTGCAAGTAGTTCCATCTGATTGTTAGTGACATTTGGTAAAGCGCCGCTCGCAATCTTTTCATGATCTTTATATTTTAAAATTGCACAGTATCCACCATAACCTGGGTTTCCCAGGGAAGAACCGTCACTATACAAGTGAATCTTTTTCATACTCTCTCTTTGTTAATTTTGTACTAATAAGTGTGCTTCCTATATTTTGACACTGTGGACAGCGATAGAAATAAAGGGGAAAAGTATTTTTACAGTTGCTGCAGGTATAATCAAAACTGATATCAGCACTTTTGTCATTTGCCAGTGCAAGTTTAATCAGAATATTCAGCACAAAATGGTTACTTTTTTCTGCTAATTTCAGATCCCCTTTTGCACTGTAAATTTCTGACAGAAGGGAGTTTGATTCAATGAGACGTTCATCTATTCTGTCGTAGCGTGTTTCCCAGATTAAATCGATAATATTATAAAAGTCAAAATCATGAAGTAATTCATATTTTAGCGGCAAGTTATTACTTTTTAAAAATTCATATAATTTTCTCTGGACGATTTTATTCTCAAGTCCTATATCTGTTAGTTTTTGAATTTTCTTCTCTTCTTTAAGTGATTTATCGTTCAGAACGCTTAAGATTTGAAAATAGAGTTTTTTCTCTTTTACATCAATTTTAAATTGTTCAAGTGTATTCAGTACTTCGATAGCTTTTCCATACATACGTAAATTATCATATATCACTATAAGATAGGTAAGTGCTTCTTCATTGCGGGGGTATATTTTAAGTGCTGTGAGCAATATTTCACGCGACCTTTCCAAAAAGCCGGCTTTATAATATGTCTTTCCCAGAAGTGTCAGAATATCTTTTTTGACAATTTTATCCTTGCTGCCTTGCAAAATTGCCTGATAAATTTCAATGGCTTTTTGATATTCACCACCTTTTTCAAAGGTAAGTGCCATAAGAACTGACGATTCTATAGGAAGTTGTTTTTTTTGGATTACTTCTTTGTATTCGCTAAATCCATCATATTGATGAAATTTTTTTAAAAACTTGTTTACACTGGATTCTTCTTCTTTTGTTTTGAAGAAACCCCAGGAATAACTAAAGAAAGAGACAATCACGACAATAGCAACAAGTAGAATAACGCCATAAATAGGATCGCGATAATCAATAGAAAAAATATCCAAAATATAAGTCCGTGTACTTTGATTTAGGATAGAGGTAAAAGCTCAAAATGAACGTTTACATCTATTCTAATGCAGATTATAACACACACAGTATGAGAGTTCTATCTCATACTGTGTGTAAAATGTTTAAAGTGCCTCTTCGTTCTCTTCACCAGTTCTGATTCTGATAACTCTTTCAACAGGAGAAACAAAGATTTTACCGTCACCTATTTTACCTGTTTTAGCTGCTGTAGTGATTGCGTTGATTGCTGTGTCAACATATCCTTCAGAGACAACTATCTCAATTTTTACTTTTGGTAAAAAATCGATAACATATTCTGCTCCTCTGTAAAGTTCAGAATGCCCTTGTTGTCTACCGTAACCTTTTACTTCCGATACAGTCATACCTTCAATTTCAGCCGCAACAAGTGCCTCTTTTACATCATCCAGTTTAAATGGTTTTATAATTGCTTCAATTTTTTTCATTATACGTTCCTTTTAATTTTATTTCCTATAGATTCAGCGCCTTTTCACCGTGAGTTGCTTCGTCAAGACCCATTAGCTCAGTCTCTTCGTCAACTCTTCCTCCGCCTGTAATTATACTGGATATAAAATAAACGATTGCAGTTACTATACCACTGTATACAATAGTCAATCCAATTGCCTTAAATTGTGCAAGCATTTGGCTCCCTAGATTGAAATCTTCAGGCATCAAATATGGTGCGATAAAAAGTGCAGTTGCAATGGAACCCCAGATCCCCACAAGACCATGTACCCAGAAAGCATCTAGTGAATCATCAACTTTAAAGATTTTTTTGATTTTTGAAACACCGATGAAACCAAGAATACCACCTACAAGACCGATAATTATAGCACCACCGACACCTGCTGAACCAGAAGCCGGGGTAATAGCGACAAGACCGGCTACAGCTCCGGAAGCACCGCCTACCAACGTTGCTTTTTTATAGAAAATATATTCAACGATCAACCAGCCTATTACACCCATGGAAGCTGCAACATTTGTAATCAAAAATGCATTACCCGCAACACCATCTGCTGCTACTTCGGAACCGGCATTGAATCCAAACCATCCGAACCATAAAAGTGCAGCACCAAGTACTGTTAGAATCGGGGAAAAAGGTTTCATTGCAGATTTGCCATAATCTTTTCTTTTCCCAAGAAGCATTGCAACTACAAAACCTGCAACACCAGCGTTGATATGTACAACTGTACCACCCGCAAAATCCATCTCTCCGAAGTTAAGTGTTTCACCACCGCCCCATGCCCAGTGTGTAACAGGTGCATAAACAACCAAAATCCAAAGTGCAGAAAAAACAACAAAGGTAGAAAATTTAACTCTCTCAATCATAGAACCGCTGGCAATTGCTACTGCAATGGCTGCAAATGTTCCCTGGAATGCGACAAAAAGGAGCTCTGGAATTGTACCGCTGAGTGTTTGATCTGTGATACCGTTTAACATGATTTTACCTGTACCGATAAAATCACCGGCACCAAATGCAATACTGTATCCTGCAACTACCCATACCAATGTTCCTACTGCAAATGCAATTAAACTCATCCCCATTGTATTTAAGACATTTTTATTTCTCGTCATACCGCCGTAAAAGAGCGCCAGACCTGCAGGTGTCATAAGCATAACGAATGCAGTAGCAACAATCATCCAGGCTGTATCACCTGTGTCAAGTTTTGCTTCGTCTGCGAAAGCAACCAATGGCAAAAGTGCTAATAATGCAAATATATTCTTCATATATTATTCTCCTACTAAAAATTTTTTTTAACAGGTAAATTCTACATTAAAATAAGAAGAAGTTATTCCAGAAATGTGATTAAAATATAAGCAGTTATCAAAAATTGGCGAAAGTATCCGATATTATGCTAAAATAACACTAAAGAAAATCAAGGAGATTTTAATGAAAAAATGTGCATCACTCGAAGAAGTGAGAGAAGAGATAGACAAAATAGACGATCAAATTCTGGAACTGATTGCCAAACGTAAAGATATGGTAAAACAAGCAGCCAACTTTAAACACTCAGTTGAAGAGATAAAAGCTGATGAACGCATCGATCATGTATTGGATAGAGTACGTCATCAGGCACTGACTTTAGGTGTTTCTCCTAATCTGGCTGCCGAAATATATGCAAAAATGATTGATGAGATGGTAGAAACGGAGATCGCTCAATTTCGTAATGTAACCAACTTCTAAAACCTCTCGGAGAGTGAATGCTCTCCCAAGCTTTTTGTTCAGCTCTCATTAAATAAGATTATATTATAATAATATCCTTATAAAACATAAGGAATATTAATGATTAATAAAATTCTATATACTACTGCTTTAATTACATTTTTTACAGTAACGCTCTGTGCTGGAACAGTAGAAAAAACATCTGCACAAAAACAAACTGCTGAAAAGAAAAGGCAATTTGTCAGCAGTTGGCAGATTGCATTTGGAGGGACAAGTAAAGATATTGCCTATGGAGTAGTGGCTGCGGAAGAGGGTTCGGTTATTGTAGTGGGGCAATGTAGATCTTATGGAAAAGGACGTGATGATATTCTGGCAATGAAAGTGGATCGTAAAGGAAAAACACTTTGGAAAAAAACTTTTGGTAGAAAAAGAAAAGATATTGCATATGCTATTACCCGTACTGCCGATGGAAACTTTGTAGCGGTTGGAGAATCACGTTCGTTCAGTAAACTTGGTGATCCTGATGTATACGTGGTAAAATTTGATACGAATGGCAACTTGATTTGGGAAAATACTTTTGGTGGAGAGATGAGAGATTTTGCCAAAAGTGTTGTCGCAACGAGTGACGGCGGTGTATTGATTGCAGGATCGAGTGAATCTTTTGGTGATGACTATTTGGATGCATATATATTAAAAGTGAATAAAAATGGCAAAGAAGAGTGGGCAAAAGTATTAGGCGGTGAACGGGATGATATTGCAAATTCTATTGCGCTTACTGCTGATGGAGGGTTTGTGATTGCTGGAGTAACACAAAGTTACGGCTATCAGAGTAAAGATTATTATATTGTTCGGTTTGATAAGCATGCCAAACAGCGATGGACAAAAGTTTATGGTGAAGAGAGTGAAGATATTGCCAAAGGAGTAGTTGCAACTAAAGATGGTGGTTGTGTTGTAACCGGTGCGACGAAATCGTACGGTTCCAAACGCAATGATGTGATGGTGATTAAAGTGGCAGCAAATGGTAAGTTGATATGGCAGCGTCTTTTTGGATATAAAGAGAAAGAGTGGATGAATGCTATTGCAAAGACCGATGATGGTGGTTTTATGATGGCTGGAGTGACAGACTCTTTTGGTCATGGTGAATTTGATTTTTATGTTATGCAGCTTGATCAAGAGGGACATTCGCTCTGGAGTCCGGTATATGGTGGAGAAGATGATGATGCAGCGCATGCGCTTACCAGGACTACAGATGGTGATTATGTTGTTGTTGGTTCCACAAAAAGTTATGGGAAAGGCAAAGAAGATTATTTTATTGTAAAATTGAAAAAGAGATAGCAAAGTGATGAGAATAAGTTGCTGGCTTCTCCCTTTCGCTTTATAATCACGGAAGTGTTATAATCATCTTCATGATAGAACAGGAATCGATAGAAGCACTCAAAAACAGACTTGATATTGTTGATGTAGTGGGTAGTTATATCGAACTTAAAAAAAGTGGTGCCAATTTTAAAGCCAATTGCCCTTTTCATGGTGAGACTACACCCTCTTTTGTTGTCAGTCCTGCAAAACAGATTTATAAATGTTTTGGCTGTGGAGTAGGAGGAGATAGTATTAAGTTTGTGATGGAATATGAAAAACTCTCCTATCCCGAGGCTCTTGAAAAGCTTGCTTCACAGTACAATATACATCTCAAACATACGGAAACAAAAAAAGAGTTTTCTAAAGAAAAGAAAATTCTTGAAGAGTTAAATCTTTTTTTTCGTAAAAATTTAAATAATAATGCAATCGCCAGACAATATTTGCATGAGCGGGGCATATATGAATCCTCCATTGAAAAGTTTGAAATTGGATATGCCCCTGAATCTTTTAAAACACTTGAATATTTACGTGCAAAAGGTGTCTCTTTTACAGATGCCAAAAATTTTGGTCTTGTAGCAGTAGGGGAAAGTGGAAAGGCGTATGCCAGATTTACACAGAGAATTACATTTCCTATTTTTACACCGGCTGGGAAGATAGTTGGTTTTGGCGGTAGAACTATTACAGATCATCCGGCAAAATATATCAATTCTCCACAGAGTAAAATTTTTGATAAATCGCATCTGTTATATGGCTACCATAAAGCGAAGACAACAATCTTGCAAAAGGGTGAGATTATTGTTACCGAGGGGTATTTGGATGTTATTATGTTGCATCAGGCAGGATTTACCAATACAGTTGCGACGTTGGGAACGGCATTGACAAATTATCATGTGCCTATTATTGCTCGCGGGGATCCTAAAGTGATATTGGCATATGATGGCGACAAAGCAGGTAGAAGTGCAGCTTTTAAAGCAGCAGCGATGTTGAGTGAAAAAGGAATGGGTGGAGGTGTAGTACTTTTTAGCGGCGGTATGGATCCTGCGGATATGGTTAAAGCACATAAAGTAGATGAGTTGAGTGCATTGTTTAGAAAACCGAAACCTCTCATAGAGTTTTGTATAGAAGAAGTGATAGCCCAGTATAATTTGAGTGATCCTTTACAAAAAGAGAAGGCACTAAAAGATGTTACAGCATATCTTAAAAGATTAACGCCAGTTTTGCAGGAAGAGTATAAAGGGTATGTTGCAGCAATCCTGGGGATAAATGAACGGTTGATAGGTGTTCGTCATGAAAAATTTGTTGAACATGAACAACAGCAAACTGGTCAAAAAAGAAGAGAAGATATCGCAGAACTTTCAATGATAAAGACAATTCTTTCCAACCCTTCGATTCTTGATCGTGTTTTTGATATTGTTGGTGCTGAAGTATTTCGTGTGCATAGTTATGAATTTTCTCTTGTTGCACAGGAAAAGTTTGATCATCAAGATTTGCTGGGAATCAGTATCCGTGATGATATTAAAGAACTGGATGAAGAATCTCTTAAAAAGCAGTTAAGATTATTTTTGATAAAACACTATAACGAAGCACTGCGTATTGTTAGCCGAAATCGGAATATTCCGGCAGAGAAGAAAAATTTTTTGTTGAGAAAAATCAAGGAAAACTTACAAAAACTGAAACGGGGGGAGTTGGTCGCTTATGAGAGCTTTAGCGCTGTTTAGCGGAGGATTGGACAGTATGATCTCTGTTAAATTGATTACAGATCAGGGAATTGATGTGACTGCTATTTATATTGATATGGGGTTTGGTAGCAGTAAAGACAAGACGGAGATTTTACAAAAAAGAGCTGCAATGGTAGGAGCAGATTTCAAGATCGTCAATATACGTGAACAGTTTGTTGAAGAGATACTGTTTGATCCAAAATATGGATATGGTAAAAATTTTAATCCTTGTATTGATTGTCATGGTAATATGTTTCGTGTGGCAAAAGGATTGATGTCTGAATATGGTGCCTCTTTTATCATTACAGGTGAAGTCATCGGGCAGCGCCCGATGAGTCAAAGGGCAGATGCAATCAAAAATGTTACCAAACTTGCCGGAGATGAAGAGGGTGGAATTATTTTGCGCCCGATGAGTGCAAAACTGATGACCCCGACGATACCGGAAAAAGAGGGATGGGTAGATCGTGAGAGATTGCTTGGTATCGAAGGTAGAAACAGAGAAGTGCAGCTTAGACTGGCAAAAGAGTATGGTTTTGAAGAGTATGAGAGTCCGGGAGGAGGGTGTTTGTTGACAGAGTCCTCTTTTGAACAAAAGATCAGAGATGTGATGGCATATGAAAAATTTACAGTTGCAGATATTGATATTTTAAAAGCAGGAAGGCATTTGCGATTGCCTGATGGTGCCAAGCTGGTTATAGGACGTAATCAGGAGGATAATGAAAAACTTAAAAAGATTGAGAATGAAAAATATATATTTGCCAGGGCGAATGATATTGCGGGACCAACAAGCCTAATCAGTAAAAATGCAAGTGAGGCAGATAGAAAATTAGCTGCTAAATTGATTCTTACCTATACCAAAACACCCAAAGAGAGTGAAGGTAGTGTTTTGATAGGTGAAGAGATTGTCAAAGCAACACCCTTTGAAAATAAATCTTATGCACAGCCATATTTTGTGGTAAAATAAAAATATAAAGGAGTTTATATGAGTACTTCAGCAGTAGTTGGTATTTCTACAGTAGTAATGGTTATAGTATTGATAGGAACGGTATATGGTGGATTATACTTTTCTAAAAAGTCAGCCCAAAAAAGACGTGAACAAGAAGAACTGCGAAAGCGTCTTCAGGAAGAAGAGTCTGCCAACAGGAGAAAATTTTGAAAAGAACCCTCCTGGATCTTTATGGTGCATGGATCCTCTTTTTTCATTATGCGAAATGGCCGATAGTTATCGGTCTCCCGATTTTATATCTGGAGCTTGATTATAAACGAAACCTGATAATGGATATTATTTGGATCTATTGTCTCTATCTTGTGCTGGAGGGAGTATATCGCCGGTATATATTGAAGCAAAAATGTAACTCAAAAGGGTGTGATATTAAGAAAAAATAATCTTTTTTTGATATAATCATATCCTCTTATTGAAACAGGGGCCTTAGCTCAGCTGGGAGAGCGCTTCGCTGGCAGCGAAGAGGTCACCGGTTCGATCCCGGTAGGCTCCACCATAGAATTTTTCTTTCTTTGTAACAACTCCTTAAAAAATATGGTAAAATTTTATATCCTTTTTGAATCTCTGACAAAGTTCATAAAGTTAAACTTTTTTCGAGGATTTTTCTATGCAGGAGATTGAAAGAAAGTATCTACTAAAGCCTCATATTCTGGACTTTTTGGCTTCCTATCCGCATCAATGTAAAAAGATTGTTCAATTTTATACCAAAGTAACACCTGATGTCAGTGTGCGTTTTCGGAAAATAGGCAAGCACTATTATAAAACAGTGAAGAAAGGCAAAGGTGGTATTCGTGATGAATATGAGAAAGAAATATCCCGAAAGAGTTATGTGAAAAACTTTTCAAAACGTATAGGCTATGTGATTCATAAAAAGAGATGCTTTTTTAAAATGAATCAGATGATTTACAGTGTAGATATATATAAAAAGCCGTTTCAAGGACTTTTTGTTTTGGAAGTTGAATTTAAGGGAAAAGATACTTTTAAAGAGTTTGTTTTACCGGAAGCACTTATTGAGTATGTGAATAAAGAGGTTACAGAGGATGAAGTGTATAAAAATAAAAATCTTGCACTTTTCGGATTGCCGGTAACGAAAAAAAAGTTTTTTGCAATAGAACATTTGATGCAAAAGCTGCAGAATTTTAATAAAAATATTTTGGAAGCAAAAAAGAAAATTTTGCATAATGGAGATCATGAAGACCTCCATATGTTTCGGGTGACGTTGCGTACTTCTGTTTCACTATTGAAAAGTTGTCACTTTATGTGTGATGAAAAAGGTTGTTTGTATTTTAAAAGCTTATTGAAGGAGGTACTCTTCGTTACCAATCGCAAAAGGGATCTTGATGTTCTCCAGCTACACCTTATGGATTTGGGAAAAGATATAAAAAGTGAAGAGTTACAAAAAGCATTTGCAAAGTTTCACTCTGAAGTAGCTTTTTTGTTAAAAAAAGAGGAGAAGTATATTCAACAATATTTATGTAGTCAACAGTTTGATGATATTGTAAAAGAGTATACTTCCTTTATTTATAAAGCGTATAAACAGCATCAGACTTTTTATAGCAAGTATGATATTCGACCTGTATGTGATGATGTGATACTGAGAACTTTTGAGAAGATAGAGCAAAAAATTTTTCAATTTGAAAAACATAGGAATGAAGAAATTTTACATAAATTAAGGATTGATTTTAAAAGGATGCGTTATTTGCTTGAAAATTTCAAACTTTTATATAAGAAAAAAAAGATAAAAGCAGTTATTTCTGATGTAAAAAAACTGCAAAATATTTTGGGGAAATTTCATGATGCATACCAGCAAAAAATAATTTTTCAAGATTTTTTGCGTGATCAAAAGGATACCAGCGTAGTTTTTTTGATTGAAAACCTGATATTGCCACAAATTGAAAGCAAAGAAGATAAAGAGATAAAACGTATCAGAAAGAAATTAAAAAAGTTTTTAAAAGATAAAAAGCTTTTTAGTGAACTATTTCTTCCTTAATTATTTAAAAAAGGAGATACTCATCGGGTATTTCCAAAGCAGACCGTCATTTGCTTTGATACCGCCGATTATTGCCAGAATAAAGATGGCAATTTTCAGAATAAAGAGCAGTATAATGCCAATCCCAATATATGCCAGGAAAAATGCAATCAGACCATAGATGAAGTAAGAAAGCATCCAGTTAAGGACAATTTTACCGTGTTTATCAATATAAGAAGACTCTTCTTTTTTGATTTGCCACATAATGATAACGGCAATAAGTCCGGCGAATGGAAAAAGTATATTTAACAGTTGTGCAAAATGAATATACATTGCCCAATTACGTTCCCATTTGACAGGCATACATATCCCTTCTTTTTTTTGTACTATTATACTATAATTGCAGGAAAAAAAGGAGTATACATGGCAGTTATATTTGAGTCATTGATAAAATCCAATCCGGTAGGACGATGGTATATCGAATTAAGGGATACATCAGAGGAAGATAGAGTGGAGTTTTGTCTGGATATGGATGAATACGCTCAGAAAATTGAGGATATGGGTGCTGAATATGGTGGCGATATTGAAGTACACTGGAAAGCGGATGAAAATGTTACACAGCAGCAGCTGAATGAAGTTCGTATAGAGATTGCACGCTGGGAACAGCAGATGCAGGAAGATACAGATGGAGAGATGAAATTTTAATCCGCTTTTGGTAAAATCGCGACCGGTTTTAAATGACTTGTCCAAAGTGAAATAGTAATTATAAATTTAAGAAATAAGGAAATAGATGTCAAAAATACAAATATGGCATAATCCGAGATGTAGTAAATCAAGAGAAGCATTGAAAGTTTTGGAAGAGAATGGTATTGATGCTGAGGTAATAAAATATCTCGATATACCGCATACTAGGGAAGAGATCAGAAAATTGCTTGATATGCTTGGTTTAAAATCTGCAAGAGCATTGATGCGAACAAAAGAAGCTATTTATAAAGAGCTTGGATTAAAAGATGTGACAGATGAAGAAAAGTTAATTGATGCGATGGTAGAGCATCCTCGTTTAATAGAGCGTCCGATTGTGATCAAAGAAGGTAAAGCTGTGATTGGCAGACCTGTTGAAAAAGTAATTGAATTGGTAAAGGGGTAGTTTGTGTTAAGTACAGTAAATCTGACGCAGCGCTATGGAAAGCGTGTACTTTTTGAAAAGATCAATCAGACATTTGATAAGGGTAAAAGATATGGTCTTATCGGTGCTAATGGTGCGGGTAAAAGTACTTTTTTGAAAATCATAGCAGGTGAAATAGAGCCTACTGAAGGAGAAATTCATATACAGCCGGGTTTAAAGATGGGTGTTTTAGGACAAAATCAACACGCTTTTGATGATTTTACGCTTAAAGATGCAGTGTTGTATGGCAATAAGCGTTTGTATGATGCCCAAAAAGAGAAAGAAAAACTCTATATGGAGGGTGATTTTGAAGATGATGCAGTCAACAATCGTCTTGCAGAATTGGAGATTATTTGTGCAGAAGAAGATCCGACTTATGAATCTGATGTACATATTGAAAAGCTTCTTGAAGCACTGGGATTTGATGCTTCTATACATGAAGAGAAGATGAGTTCCTTAACAGGAGGAGATAAATTCAAAATCCTTCTTGCACAGGTGCTTTTTCCAAAGCCGGATATTTTACTACTTGATGAGCCTACAAATAACTTGGATATGGATGCGATTGCCTGGCTTGAGCAACAGTTGAAACGTCATGAAGGAACACTTGTTGTGATTTCACATGACAGGCACTTCCTAAATTCTGTTGTTACGCATATTTTGGATCTTGATTTTAAAACGATTCGGGAATTTACGGGTAATTATGATGAATGGTATATTGCTGCTAATTTGATTGCAAAACAGCAGGAAGCTGATCGTAATAAAAAGATGAAAGAGAAAGAACAACTTGAAAATTTTATCAGACGTTTTTCTGCGAATGCATCTAAGGCGAAACAGGCAACAAGTCGTCAGAAGCAGTTGGAGAAACTTGATCTTGGAGAGATTCAGATTTCCAGCAGACGTGATCCAAGTATTATGTTTAAGCCTTGTCGTGAGATAGGGCAGGAAGTACTTGAAGTAGAAGGTGTATCTAAAAGTTATGAAGATCATAAAGTTTTTGAGAATATCACTTTCAAAGTAGAAAAGGGTGATAAGATTGCTTTGATTGGTGCGAATGGTGTAGGGAAAACGACTCTTTTGGAAATTATTACTGAAAATATGACTCCTGATACAGGTGAAGTGAAGTGGGGACAGACAATTTTTAAAACCTATTTTCCCCAAAATACAACAGAGATTGTAAAAGGTGAAGAGAATCTGTATGGATGGATACAGGGATTTAGTAAAGACTGGCATATTGATGAAATTCGTAAATGTCTGGGAAGAATGCTTTTTTCAGGAGAAGAGCAGGAAAAAAAGGTTGATGCTCTCAGTGGCGGTGAAAAACATAGATTGATGATGAGTAAAATGATGATGGATTCTGCAAATTTTCTAATTATGGATGAACCCGATAATCATCTTGATCTTGAAGCCATTGTTTCTTTGGGGGAAGCACTTTACAATTATGACGGTAATGTAATTTGTGTTTCACATGACCGGGAGTTGATTGATGCTTTTGCCAACAGAATTATTGAATTGAAACCTGATGGAACACTGATTGATTTTAAAGGTGATTATGAAGCTTATCGTGAGCAGATAAAAGGATAGGGATAGAAGGTATCGGTATTGCCGATACCTTTATTTATAGAAATTATTTAACGTATTTTAATATTGTCTTGTTGTTAACCATTCCAATAAACTGACGTCTCAAGTTTCCTGTTTTGTCAAAGATTAGCATATAAGGAATTTGTCCTTTCCATCCTGTATTTGCTCTGACAAAAGAGACAAGATCCCACGCATAGTCAAGATTTACTACCGGGTAGTTGATACCTTTTTCCTTGATAAAGGCATTTAACTCGTCATTGCTCATTTGTGTCTGGACTTGAACTCCTATAATTTGTAATTTATCCTGATTCTGTTTTTGCATCTCAATAAGATGTGGTATTTCAAGTAGACATGGAGGGCAATAAGGACCAAAGAAATCCAACAATACCGCTTTTCCGCTGTACTTATCAAAGATAAAACCATTTTTTGTGACTGTAATATTAATTAGTTTGCCATTAGTAGTATTTAGTTCAATATTTTGTACTTCTAGTTCATCTTTTGCATTAGCAGAGGTGAATAGAAAAGCTCCTAAAATAATAACTGTAAAGCCTGTTTTTATAAATTGTTTAAATCTGTTCATTATTAACCTTAAGTATAAGTTCTTTTATTTTTTAAAGATTTGAATTTTAGTATTATATTAATTAAATGTGTATTAATTGTGTATGGTATAATATAGAAAAAACAGAAGGGAAAATTAGTGAATCTTACACATTTAGATGAAAAAGACAGACCTAAAATGGTTGATGTAACAGAGAAAGATAATACAGTCAGAATTGCTGTTGCAAGCGGAACAATTCAGATGAGTCAAGAAGCATTTGATCTGATTGTGTCAAATCAAATGAAGAAAGGACCCGTATTACAAACAGCAGTAATTGCTGCAATTCAAGGTACGAAACAAACACCCACGCTTATTCCGATGTGTCATCCCCTGATGCTGACATCCGTCAAGGTGGATGTTGAAGAGTTGCCGCAGTTACCTGGTTTCAAGCTTGAAGTGACAGCAAAACTTACCGGGAAAACCGGAGTGGAGATGGAAGCGCTTACAGGAACGAGTATTGGTCTTTTAACTATTTATGATATGGCAAAAGCGATTGATAAATCTATGGTTATTTCAGATATAAGACTTGAGTCAAAGAGCGGAGGGAAAAGTGGTGAATTTAAACGATAAAAAACTGGAATTAACGTATCCTTGTAACTGGGATTATAAAGTGATTATCCATAAAGAGTGTGATATTAAGGATATAACAAAGTGTGTTTTTGGTGGACGTGAGCATAAAGTGACTAAATCAAATAAAAGTAAAAATGACAAATACCAAAGTTATAAGGTGTCAACGCTTGTACATAATGATGATGATCGAAAAGAACTTTTTGAGCAATTGCGAAAAGATAAAAATGTCAAAATAGTACTTTAATAATAATTTATTGTGCTACATCCCAAGCGACATACCAAAGTTGACAGATATTTCAAAATCATTACGGTAATGGTCTTCTTTTCGTTGGATAATACGAGGTATGGTTTGTATATAAAACCATTTATTTAAATGATGGATGTAGCTGATACTAACTGCCTGCCACTCTTGCTCATAGTGACTTTTATGTTTTGCTACGGATCCATATGAAATCCAGTAAACAAAATGGTTTTTTGAATTTATATGGTGGTGCAGTTTAAGATGGTTTGTAAGTCGTTTCTCATGATGGTTGTCTATGTTACCATCCCAGTCATTTGCCTGTGAAATTAGATATTGATCAGTGAGAGGTTTTATAAAATTTAATTCTATTGATC
>CAZYZD010000018.1:0-31576 GCA_964651755.1 uncultured Sulfurospirillum sp.
TTCGCAAAAACTTTGGGCTTCTTCGTTTTCATGATGCGGGAAAAGCAGGTCGGCGCCGCCGCCGTGTATATCGATCTGATAGGCTTTATCGGTAGCCAAATGTTTTTTGATCATTGCCGAGCATTCAATATGCCAGCCCGGTCGTCCTTTCCCCCACGGGCTTTCATACGCAGGTTCACCCTCTTTGGAAAATTTCCACAATGCAAAATCTTTCGGATCTCTCTTTTCTCTGTTCTCTTCTACCCGTGCAATATTTTGCGACTCATCTACATGCCTGTGGGATAGGGAGAGATATTCGGGATCTTTTGCAGTATCGAAATAGACACCGTCGCTGATGACATAGGCACACTCTTTTTTAAAAAGATGTTCTATAAATGCGATGATATCGTCAATACTCTCTGTTGCGGTGGGTTCGATATCTGCATCTTCTACACCGATAGCATGCATATCTTCTTTGTAGCGGTCAATATAGTAGCTGACGATCTCCTGCATACTTTTTCCCGTCTCCTGCATCTTTTTGATGATTTTATCATCGATATCGGTAAAGTTTTTGACAAAAGTGACATCGTATCCCAGCTGTATGAGCGTACGCCGCAGCAGATCAAATGCGATGGAGCTTCGGGCATGTCCCAGATGTGCGTCGTCATACACTGTCGGTCCGCAGACATAGATACGTACTTTTTTATCTTCCAGCGGTATAAATTTCTCTTTTTCTCTGGTAGCTGTATTATAGATAATCACTGAGTAATTCCTTTAATTGTAATAACAGGAGGGTCAGTACCCCCAGACCCGCGAGCAGGTAAATTGCATATTTATGCGCGATTATAGCAGAAAATTTCTCTTTGCCAAAAGCATTGACAGTCAAGGCGAACAGAACAAGACCGCTTAGTGAACTTGCCAGTGCCAGACCTGCCGCACCCATCGGCTGAATCAGTGAGAGGGAGAGAATGATATTGACTGCCAGTGATATGCCTGAAAGTTTTGCTGCTCTTTTTTGCTGATGGGTGGCATAGAGCCAGAGAGAGAAAATTTTTGCCAGACCAAAGGGAATAAGCCCTGCAAGGTACATTGTCAGAACCCATGCTGTATGGAGTGTATCTTTATGGTCAAAGGCACCTCTTTCGTATAGCAGCCAGACAATCTCTTTGGAAAAGATGATGCCTGTCAGTGCGGCACTGCCCAGCAGGGCTGACAGAAACCAGAAACTTTTGGTAAGCATTTCATATGCTTTTGGTTCATCTTTGTTTTTGAGATAGCGTGTCACTTTTGGAAAAATGGCTACTGAAGTGGCAATGGCAAAAAGCGCAAGGGGAAACTGGAAAATACGGTTTGCATAGTAAAGATAACTGATGGAGCCTGCTGCGAGAAAAGATGCCAGCCAGCCATCCAGAAAAGCGGAAATCTGTGCGGTGGAACTTCCCACGACCGAAGCGAAAAAGTTAGCGGAGAAACGTTTCTGGTCTGCTCTGACGAGTCCCTGTTTTTTGGGGAGGTACTTGAACCCGCCGAGCAAAAGAGGGTGCAGATGCAGCTTTTTAATTGCGATCACATGTACAAGTACCTGCAATATACCGCCGATAATCACTCCGTAGCTGAGATAGTATACGATTACCTCTTTGGGCATATTTTTGCCGATAAGTAAAGCAGAGATGAGTGCGATATTAAGAAGTGCGGTGGCAAATGCAGTTGTGGCGAAATGGTTTTTGTACTGAAGCAGGGAGCCCAGAAATGTAACAATAAAGATCAGTATGAGGTAGTAAAAGTTGATAGCAACCAGAGGTGCGGCTTTTTGAATCGTCTCATCGTCAAATCCCCATGCGATAAGCTTGGCAAAGAGGTTGTCAAAAAGGGTGACAATGGTTGCAAAAAATATCAGGAAAAGGAGAAAGCGTACAAAAATAGAGACAGCAAAAAGACTTTTATGCCTGCTGCGGCTGAAAGAGGGGAGAAAACTTTGTGTAAATGCCCCTTCTGCAAAGATACGGCGGAAAAGATTGGGAAGTTTAAATGCAACGATAAAAATATCGGTGTAGATATTGGCTCCCAGAATCGATGCCTGAAGCATATCTCGCAGAAAACCGAGTATACGGGAAAAGAGAATTCCAAAACTGTTGGTAAAGATTGCTTTAAACATGGTTTTTATACTACTTTTTTAAATTTTTATAGATTTCGTTTCTCTTCGACACGGGCGGTGATCTGTATTTTTGAAGTTTCCGCCTGGAAAAGATCACCTTTTTTCAGCTTTTCCAGGTCTATTTTTTTACCGTTTTTGCTGATATGTGCGATACCTGTACGATCTCTTTTTGCGGGATCGTTGTTTTCAAATGCTCTGTAAAGCGATGCCAGTGTCTGCTCCTTTTGCTGAAGGGAAAGGGTAAAAAAGTTGTTAAACTGTGCACGGAGATTTTGTATCTCCTGCTCAAAAAGAGAGAGTTTTGACTCTACCGAGTTTTGTTCATAAAGTTGTTTAAGGTGTTGCAGCTGCATCTCTTTTTTATGAAATAGTGTCTGGAGTGTTGTATTGTATCTGTCGATCATACTGTCTATGTTCATGAGTATTTCGGAGATATCAGGCAGAATCAACTCCATTGCGGCAGAGGGAGTAGGGGCGCGCAGATCGGCGACAAAGTCACTGATCAAAAAGTCTATTTCATGTCCCACGGCAGAGACTACAGGTGTTTGGGCGGCAAAAATCGCCTCTGCTACAATCTCTTCGTTAAATGCCCATAAATCTTCCAGGCTTCCGCCGCCGCGCCCGACAACAATTACATCTGCACCGAGGCTGTCTGCAACTGCAATGTTCCTGGCAATCATCCGGGCAGCACCTTCTCCCTGAACGGTTGTGTCTATGAGTGTAATTTTCAGTAAAGGCCATCTTTTTTTGGCAACACGGTACATATCCTGTATTGCTGCGCCTGTTTTGGAGGTAACGATCACAATATGTCCGGGGTAACGGGGAAGCGGTTTTTTTAAAGCACTCTCAAAGTAGCCTTTCTCTTCCAGTCTCTTTTTCAACTGTTCAAATGCCAGTGCCAGTGCACCGCTTCCGGCAGGTTCAAGTGTGGCACAGTTGATCTGGTAACTTCCTCTGGGGGTATAGACGGATATCCCTCCGCCGACGATAACCTGCATACCCTCTTCGAGCCTGAATTTCAGACGCTGGTTGTTTCCTTTGAACATTACACATGAAATGGCACTTTTGTCATCTTTGAGTGTAAAATAGAGATGTCCCGAACTATGGTATGTGACACGGTTGACTTCACCCTCTACCATAATATTCAGATAGTGGGTTTCCAGCAGCGATTTGATTTGGTTGTTCAGTGTTGTAACGGAAATTGGTTGCATTGAAATCTTCGTTTTTTGATATTATTATGGCACAACTCACTTAAAATTGCAGATAGTTTGGAAAACTATTGTTTACATAGCAATTTAATCGGAATTAAGTTAAAATTCAACAAAGGAGTATCATGAATCAACATAATATTGGAAAATTTAGTCGTATTGGTTTTGTACTCTCTGCGACTGGTGCAGCGGTAGGATTGGGAAATATCTGGAAATTTCCTTATATAACCGGCGTCTATGGCGGTGGTGCTTTTGTTATGGTCTATCTTGTGACAATTTTACTGATTGGTGCGTCATTGCTTATTGCAGAGATGGTGATCGGTAAACGCGGGCAGAAGGATTGTGTCAGCAGTTTTGAAGAAGTAGCGCCTGAAGGGAAAAAAGGGTGGAAATATGCCGGCTTTATGCTTTTTACAGGGTTGGTGATTATGACATTTTATTCTGTGGTAATCGGCTGGATTTTCTACTATATGTATCTTTCAGTGACAGGTTTGCCGACGACAATCGATGATGCGAAACAGATTTTTGACGCACTCTATGCCCATGCTCCATTTTTGCAGATATTTTTTCATACGGTTTCCGTACTCTTTGTAGCACTGGTATTGCTGGGAGGTATTAAAAAAGGTATTGAAAAGACGAATTTGATTCTTATCCCTTTTTTACTTTTTATTTTGATAGGCTTGCTTGTCTATGCGATGAATTTTGAGGGGTTTGGCAAAGCGGTGGAGTTTATGTTCGCACCTGATTTCAGCAAACTCAATTCAGAAGCGATTATACGGGCGGTAGGGCACTCCTTCTTTACACTCTCTATTGGTATTGGGTCGATTATGACTTATGCAGCGGCATTGCCGAAACGCTCCAATATCTATCAGGCGGGTATGATGGTTGCTTTTATGGATACTTTGATTGCGCTGATTGCAGGTCTGGTGATCTTCTCTTTTCTTTTTCAGTTTGGCGGTACACCGGACAAAGGACCGGGATTGGTTTTTGTTTCGTTGCCTGTTATTTTTTCAAAACTTGGTACGATGGGAAGTGTAATAGCACTGATCTTTTTTCTGGCAATGGCGGTGGCAGGATTGACTTCGGCCATTTCTCTTGTGGAACCGTCGGTGATGTATCTGGAAGATCGTCTGAAATGGGTGCGCAAAAAAGCGGTTATCTGGAGTTCATTGCTCTATTTTGTGGTGGGTGTTCTGGTGATTTTCTCTATTTCGGATGGCTATAAAACAGCTTTGACATTCGGGGAGAAGTCACTTTTTGATGTACTGGAATTCTCTGTAGATTCGTTTCTGATGCCGCTTGGCGGTATTTTGATTGCCCTTTTTGTGGGATATGTCATGAAACGCGATATTGTAGAGGGTGAACTGCTTGGGCATATGGGAAATACTGTCTTTAAAGTATGGTATTTCAGTATCCGTTATATCGCACCGATTGCAGTACTTTTTTTAGCCTACAATGCATTGAATGTATAAAATATAATTTTGGGGAGGTAAGGGGATGTTTTTATTGATACCTGTTGACAGTGAAGAGAGAGATGCTTCCATTACACTGATTGGAGAGCGTAAAAAATGGGCGCTTGTCGAGGCGGATGGAGGAGGTGTTGTGGATGTCACTTTTTACGACAACCGGGATGATATCGAAGAATTTATAGAAGCGGCAGTTGTCAGAGATAAAAACGATGATGTTGCCCCCTTTTTTGAGGAGTCGATACCGGTGCTTGAAACACCGGCACCTATGAATATAGATGATATTGTCGAGGCATTTATGTTTCGTGAACTTTTTGAAGTCCCTATCCGTTTTTAATTAAGTTTGCTTTCCTCTTTGAGGAGGCTTTTTTTATCAAGTTTGAGAGAGACAAAACTGCTCTCAAATACGATAATATCTTTTATAGTACCGATAACATCAATCTGCTTTTTACCGGAACTGTTGGTAGTAGCTGTAGCTTCAAAAATAATCTCTTCATCTTCTACTTTGATTGGATTTAAAAAATCTACTTTTGCGCTGATAATATGATTTTGTTTCTCATTGACTGCAGCTACTGCACAGAAATTTGCACACGAAAATATTGAAGCCTCATATAGGTAGCGTGTTTCATCAATCCGTTCTGCCAGTTTTGTAAGCAGCTTTACTCTGGCAAAACCCGGTTGTAATGTAAGAATTTCGTAAGAGTGGTTTTCCTGGATCTTGATATGTGTCAGGAGTACATCGTTTGTTCTTTCTTCTTCCAGCGGAGCTGTTGTAACAATCTCTTCCAATAAATATCCTTACTGATTTCTTATTTAGAGATATCGGATAAATGAGATATTTTTGAAGCTTTTTTATTTTAAAGAGATTAAAGTGTAGCACGTATGTATAGGCGCTGTGGAGCGGGATACCCTTCTACTGTGCGATTTGGATTGTCAGGATCAAGAAAATTTTCCAGACTTTCTCCCAGAATCCAGTCGGTTTTACGTTGTTCATGTGGTGTTGTTCTGGTGATTTCGAGCACTTCCATCTTGCTGAAGCCGGCACGCATACACCAGTTTTTCAATGCAGAAATTGTTGGTATAAAGTATATATTTGGGATTTTTGAGTAAGTTTTACGGGGTGTCAGGGCTACTTCGTCATCACCCTCTATCATGAAAGTATCGAGGTAGAGTTCTCCGCCTTTGACCATCCCTTTTTTCAACGATTTTAAAGTAGCTACAGGATCACTGCGATGGTATAAAACTCCCAGGCAGAAGATGGTATCGAATTGCTCTTCGTAAAAGGGAAGATGTTCAACACCCAGAAGTTCATATCGGATATCGCTTTTGATAAAGTGGTTGATAAAATCAAACTGTGTCATGAAGAGAGGAGAGGGATCGAATCCGACAATAGATGCAGGTTTTTGTGCTAGCATGCGAAACATATAGTATCCATTGTTGCATCCTACATCAGCTACTTTTTTTCCTTCCAGATTAAAGTGGGGTGCCAGAAGATTGTATTTTAAAGCACTGTTCCATTCACTGTCGATAAATGTATCGAAAACCTGGAAAGGACCTTTCCTCCAGGGGCGAAGTTCCATCGCAGTCTGAAAAATTTGCCGGCGTTCATCCTGTGTTATATCGCCATCTATTGTTATAGTATCTGCTATGATATAGCTTACCTCTTTTTCAGGAAGTGCATTCAGAAGTTCCCTAAGGGGTGCGATATTTTTCCAAGTGAGCCATTTTTGGCGTTCATTGCGTACAAGATTCAGATTCACTGTTACTCTTTGTTGGTTTGATATACTCTTTGATCTCAGTACCTATTTCCGAAACACCTTCTTTGATTTCACTATAATTTATGAGATTTGGAGGGCACTCTTTATGGTAGTTACCGCAATTGTCATAATACTCCTGACAATTGTCATACAGATGCGCGGAAATACCCTGTTCGTTAAAATAGAGACATCCTTCAAAAAGAAAAGGTATACAAAGCAGAAAATATTTCATATAGGATTTTACACTATTTATATTAAAAGTAAATTTGCCGATATAATTCTCATAAAGTAACAATAACAAAAGGAACCAGATGACATTAGTAGAGATAACACAGGATAAGAAAGATGATTTCTGTAGTGTATTGGGTGAAATCTTTGTTCATATTCAGTCAGTACAGGAAGATATTTCAAAACTTAACTTTACTGCGATGCAGAAAATAAATGATTTGGTTTTTGAGTCAGGTATAGAGATCAATGAAGAGACATTTATTGCGTTACAGCATCAGGATATTCTGACACAGCAGCTGGGTGCGATTAGTGAATTGTCCGAAACTTTGCAAAAATATATAGAGCAATATGAGGATTATGAAATGCTTGAAAGTAAGTTTCTCTCGGCTTTGGAAATTGCAAAAGCCAAAAAAGAGGCATTTCGGGGAAATGCCTTTTAGTTTTTTTTATTTTTAAGGTTTTGAAAGTGCGTAAATTTTTCTAAACTCCTCTTTATAGCGCTCCTGAAATGCTCTGTTATGCACGACGATACTGTTTTCACTGTTTGTATCATTCGCTTTTTGGGTAAAGTTGTATGAACCGGTGACAACGGTATCGTCTATAATGAAAATTTTATCATGCAGTGTATATTTATTGCCGTCGAGTCTGACATCGATACCGTGCTCTTTTAAAAAAGTATATTCCGAACTTTTTTGATAATCGTTTTGTTTCTCATCTATCACCCCTTTGACAATAACACCTTCTGCTTTTTTGGCAATCAGTGCTTCTGCAATAGTACGGTTGGTAAAAGCAAATGCAAGAAAATCAATTTCATCTTTTGCTTTGGAAATGAGTTCCAGAAGCCGTTGTTCAAAATCATCTTCAGGGGAGAAATATATTTCAAGTACATCTGAAATATACGCTTTTTCTATTAATTGCCGGTTCCAGAGTTCAGAAAACTCTTCTGCATAAACTGCTGCGATTTTGCTTCCTGTGATTTTTACGAGATTTTCATTATTCCTGTAAAAAGCGTAATAACTATAGTTACATGAACCTGTCCAGACAATCTTTTTGTCGATTACTGTAAATTTATTATGCATTAGTGCAGAGGGGTCTTCATCACTTGAAACTGGAATTCCGGCTTCTTTGATAACTTTCATGTCATCCTGAAAAAGCTCTTTTTCATCAGTAAAGAGTTTGACTTTGACACCTCTGTTATGTGCGTCTATCAGGGCATCACGGATACGGTCGTTAGTCAGGGCATAGATGGCAACCAGTATCTCTTCTTGTGCACTGTTTATATCTGCGATCAGCAGATCGTCGATGCCCCCGCCTTGATTGTAATTTCCTGAAGTTTGGGAAAAGTAGGCATTGATTTTGATACCGTCTGTATGGGTTGTTGTTTGATTTGTGTATGATTCTTCTCTTGAAACGTTGCCGGCACAACCTGCAAAGAGTAAAAAGAGAAATAGAAAAGTTGTTTTTATGCTGATACGCATCAGTATTCATCCTTATAAATAATATCGATACCGCTGTTATCCGGGCTGAAGATAAAATCGGATTCAAAATGGTCACTCAGTTTATATCGCACTTTAATAGTCTGAATAATATCGTTGATATAGATAAGTGTTACTTTCTTGGATAGTTTTTTGCCAAGTTCTACACCCAGTTTTCCCTCTTCTGTGGTAGTAAGTACAAGTTTGTCGAGTTTGATGCCGAAATTTTGGACAATCTCTTTTGCAAAAACGCTTCCAAACATGGAGATAGCTGTTTTAGAGGTATCTTGTTCTCCGCTCATGAGTTCATTGGTAGTACTGCTGAAAAGAAGCAGGGAGAGGATATCACTCTGGTTCAGGTAAGGGGTAGAGCTGAAGTTGATAATCGGCGCATCGAGCTGACCGTTGATATTGACATAGATAGTATAGGGGTCTGAACGGTGTATCGCCCGTATATTCAGATAAGGGTTTAGCATAGAACCGCCAAATAGTATCTCTCCCGGTTCTAGTTCAAACTCTTTGCCTCCCTGTGTATGGGTTCCGCTGAGTATTTTTACCATACCGAGGAGTTCAAGCTCTTTATTGATCTCTTTCCAGAATTTCAAATCCAGTTCCAGTTTTGCTTCGGTATTTGGAATTTTATAGTATATGGGACTTTTTGTTAAGAGAGAGATATCCAGAGAGAGTGTATCTTTCTCTTTGACGACAACTTTCTGATCCTGTAAAATAATAATATCTTCATCTTGTACATAGTGCTCTTTTCTGGGTGCATAGGTGATCGTGCCCCGGTTCAGCACCACTTCTCCTTCTATATCGTTGTTCTCTTTTGAAAGTTCTATATCTAAGTTGGCATCAAAATAGATATTTCCTTCGATATCGTTATAGTGATAATTTTTTGTTTTTAAATGAAAGAGACCCTTTGCTGTTTTATAGTTATATTTTCCATAGAAAAGAGCAAGATCATTGATATAAAAACGTTCAATTTTCATCTGTTTTTGTGTAAAAATAGCAGATGAAGCTTTGTTGGCAAAAAAGATACGGTCTCTGTCCAGAAATGTATTGAAAATATAGTTTTTGAGAGTCAGGCGGTTATTGAACCAGGAAGCGTTGATTCTGATCTTTTCGCCAAAAAGAAATTTGTTGGGTTTATATTCATAGACAAACCATTTTCCTTTAAGTTTGGTATCTATGTTATTTAGATTTTTCATTGTGGCATCGAGTTTGATATCTCCATCCATCGGTAATTTTTTAAATCGGTAAAAGTTTTGGACAAAATCCTGAAATTCACGCAACGAAGGTGTCTGAAAGGTAATATTACAATCTTTGGCAATATCTCCCGAAAGTGAGAGTTTGTGTGGTTGCTCATTAAGTGTCGCTGCTGTTTTGCCTGTGTTGAAATCTTGATTGATGAGAATTTGTGTGAATCTGTTTTGTATGTTGATAGTGCTTTTTTGCTCATGGTAAGAGAGCTGAACCTGGGCAGGGAAAAGGTTTTTCTCGCGCAGTTTTGGCAAAAGTTTATGCAAAAGGGAGTCTTTGGTTTGTGTCAGATGTAATTTAAGGTCGGTTTTTTTGCTGATTGTGGCTGTAGCGTTGATGTCGAAAAGATTTGAATAAACGGTAAAACGGGGTTTGAGCGGCATGAACTTTTTAAAATTAACAGGAATATTGCCTTTAAAAGAAGCTGTTGCTTCATGAAGTGACGGCGGTATTTTGTCAAAGATGTTTTTTAGTTTCAGCGCTTTGGTCTCAATATGGAGATTGGTATGAATATAATCTGCACCATCGTAATGTGCAGTAAGATGATCGCTTTGTAAAAAAGCTTCAATTTTTTTGGTATTGCCATGAAATGAAATATTACTGTTTCGTAACATCGATATCAGAGGCTGGGGCAGTGCATTGACGGCAGGAATTGAAATATTGCCGTCATAAAAAAAGTGTTTGTCAAAGTAGATATGTCCGTTTACCTGACTTTTGGGTGTATATTTTGACCGGACAGTGGCATTGATATCGCCTTTCATGAGCAGTGTTTGAAAGTCAAAATCCACATATCCGTCAAGTTTTGGTATGGAGAGATTGATATCGCGGTATTTTTTGATTAAAAAAGCAGTGCCGGCACGGGTAGTGAGATGACCGCTGAGCCCTTTCTTGTTTACTTTGAGATCTATCGTAATAGGTTTAATGGCATTGTGATTGAAAAAAGGAACGAACCGTTTGAAATATTTATCAATCAGGGAAAGATCCACTTTTGTTATTAAGGTATTGTTTTCCAGTTTTCCTTCCGAAGAGAGTTTCCACATATTGGTAACGGCATCGATAAATACTTTGTCTGCATTGAAATGTCTGAGATCACCTGTACGAAGTTTTCGGACGGCAACAATACTTTGATCTATCTGATAGTGTCCCTGATGAAGCGGTTTGATATAGATGATCATATTGTCGGCGAAAATTTCTTTGATAAATTTCTGTTTGATTGCCGGGGATTTTTTTGCAGTAGTATTTTGCGTTTTTTTGGTTGCTTTGAACTGTTTTCTGATTTTTTGGATATCAATCTTTTCGAGCCATAATTTTTCAAAAGAGAGAGTATTCTCTTCCAATTTTCCCAGTGCAGTGATATTGGCATAGTTGCTCTCTGTCAGAAAAGAGAAAAAACCTATATTAATGTGGCTGAGATCTCCTCTGATCTTTTTTGCAAAGAGTTCAATACGCTCTACCTTGATATTGTCGTTGCTGAAAGGAAGTGCTGAGAAAAAGATTTCAGAGACTTCGATTGTCGGTATTTCTGTAATCTTGCTGCTTTCTTTTTCATGATGAAACTTTTCACGCAAATCTTCTATCCAGAGTTGTGTAACTGGGATATTGAGCTTTTTGATGCTTATTTCATCTATTTTCAAAGAAGCTGTCAGCAGTGCCTTGAGATCCCAGTCTATGACAGCTTCTTCTGTAAGAAGTTTCCCTTTATAGGAGATGTTTTTGACCTGAATGGTTTTGAGTAGATTACCGCGCACTTCACTGTAGGAGAGGTCAAGTTGTTTGGTTGCATAATTTAGAAAAAGAATCAGTGTATTGGGGTTTTGCAGGGTAAAAAGAGTCAGTGCCCCAATCAGGATAATGATTTCTATCAGACCAAGAAATTGAACAGTTCTTTTTTTCAATATGATTGTCCTATCTGAAAATGGATAGCATACTGACTGCTGTCAGCCGGATCAAATCCGATGTCGAATTTGATGGGACCGATAGCGGTATTATAACGTAAACCTGCACCGATACCATGTTTGAAATCGAGACTGAAATTGAGTGTATTGGTACTGATCATTGTGGTATCCCAGAAAAGTGCGAGATCAAGTTGTTTGTAAATCGGATGGCTGATCTCTACTGAGTTATCCAGCATGGTACGTCCTCCGACATTACCGCATCCTGCATCGAAAGCACCCAGTTCATTGTAACTGTATGCTCTGTTGCTGAATGCACCGCCGGCATAAAAGAGTTTTGATTCCGGTAGTTTGTTGTCAAACTCGTTCAGAAGTCCGATTCTGCTTTTTGCCGCTATGGTTAATTTGTCAAAGGTATAGATTGCACGTCCTTCAAGCATCGCTTTGATATAGGTTACTTCCGAGAGCAGGTAACGTATGCCTCCCTCTACATATTGACTGATATAGAGACCTTTTTTGGGGTTGATTTTAGAATCTCTGAGATCAAAAACCACTTCAGCATAAGGATAAAAAAGGAAAAATTTACCAGCCGAGATATTGCAGATATCTTTAAATTTTGTAATGGTGATCTGCTCCAGACCGGCACCTGTGTCGAGGCTGAACCAGTCATAGTCGGTTAGTAAGTGGATTTTGTCGGCAAGTTTGTTCTCTTCAAAGTTATCATAGGTCAGCAAAGAGTAGCTAAATTCATTTTTTAAATCCAGATAGTAATCGTAACCTGGAATTTTAAAGAAAGCAGGCCAGAAAAATCCGTTTTTAATCACTTTCTCCTTACGGGAGTATTTAAGATCAAAAGAGAGTTTCTTTGCATCACCTTTAAAGTTTTTACGGTTCCAGTGGAGAAAAGCTTTTGCTCCGTAGTTGGTTTCGTAACCGATACCAATCTCCCTTCTGGTTGGTTTTTGTTTGGGATAAAGCGTGATAGATGTGTCAACACGGCTCTCTTTTTTATGTGTTTCCAGCTGTATACCGTCAAAAGCTTCCAGACCGGAAAGGGTACTGTAGCTTTTGTTGATTTTTTCCAGAGAGTATGGTTCGTTGCTTTTAAACAGAAGCCTTGAACGTATCACCTTTTTTGTGATTCCTTTTGGCGGATGGATATTGATCAATCCAAAAAAACAGGGGTTTTTGGGATTGAGTTTAAAGTAGAGATCTACCACATTTTTTTTGATATCAACATAAGCTTTTGCATCAAGTTCATAGTTGCAGTAGCCTTTATTGAGCATCTCTTCTCTGATTGCTTTTTTGATATTGATAAATTTCTGGGATTGAAATCTCTCTTTTTTGCGAAAGGTGACGAGTTTTTTGATAGGGTAGTCGCTTTGAATCCGAATGTGGCGTACCAAAACGGGTTTCCCCTCTTTGATATGAAAGACTACGGTGGTATTGTTCTCTTCTTTGTCAATTTTTACATGATAGAAACCTTCGGAAATATAGAAATTGTTCAGAGACTCCTGCAGTGAGTTGATAATCTTTGGATTGACTTTGGCTTTACGCTCTTTCCAGAACTGATACCATGCGGGAAGTTCCAGACCGATATTTTCAAAAATAACCGATTTGGAAAAGCTTTTGTTTCCGCTGACTTCAACATAAACAAAGGTTGTTTTGGAAAAAAGCAAGAGGGGTACAAGCAATAGTAAAATGACTATTAGACGTTTCAACAACCCGCTCCATTTTATTGAGTTTACTTTTTCAAAAAGTAAAATATATTGTTCTCAATTATAGCAAATTTTTATTAGAGTCCGATATTGAGCCAAGTGGTATGAATTGTATGGTTACGGGACGGGTAGTAGTGATTTTCGACAATAATATCTACATAATAATCATCTTGCGGGATTACAAGCAGATTAATGTGTGCGTTAGAAATTTTAAATCGTCCTATTCTCGGGTTATGGTTGCCGTATCCTTCCATAGGAGTAAGGGTTGAAAAAGTGAGCCTTCCAAAATAGCTGTTGTAGAGTGTTCCACTGTAACTGTAACGGTAGGCATAGGTGTTGGTATCGATATGATATTCGAGTACAATATTGGTAAAAATATCTTTGTCATAATATGTTCTGTTTTCAATCTCCAATCTGTTTGCAGAGAAGACAAGAGCGAGCTGATGGCGCAGATAATCTTCATCGTAGTGTACACCCAGTTTCCCGTCAATACGGATAGTCGTTCCGCTGCTGTAGAGATAAGTATCGAGATATTCAATGGAAAAGTCGAGTAGTTTTTCATATGAATCTTCTGTATGCTGATGGTAGATGATATTCATACCGCCGTCAAGACGACTGGCATCATAATAAAGGGGTGCGTAAAGACATTCATAATAGTCAATATGCAAAGGAGTTTCTGTTTCAAGGGTAATTGCGAAATTATCATCAAAGAGTGTAAATGTCAGATATCCTCCGTCACTGCACTCGAGTCGGTTATCGTTATAATAACGGGAGTTTCGTCTGACCAGGTTTTCAAGCCCGTCTGAAGTGATCAATCCTGCACGATTGATACTGTTTTGTGAAAGGAGTACTGTTCTGACAATTTTTTTGACTTCATGATCACTCAGGTCATTTCGATAATCCAGAGAATCATCGGTTATAATACATCCTGCAAAGAGTATCAGAATAGATACAAAAGCTGACAGTATCAATGCACGCTTCATGATGAATTCTCCTTTCACTTTTTCTACTGTAACTATAAAAGAAAATTGTGAAAGGATTGTGAGGATAATTTAGCTTGAGCAGAGGACTCCTGCACCATAGTCGTAAACCAGTGAAATACCCAGTACATAGGAGTAGATAAGTATAAGCAGGGTGATCGTGATAAGTGTACCGAATATGTAGCGGATGGGATCTTTTTTCACCAGCAGTGAAATGATTTTTAAAATAGAGAGAAAAATAAATGCGATGACGATATATGTACCAAGTGTCCGGTGTGCATCATAAACGCCTCTTCCCTCTACAGAGAGTACTTCTCTTACATCGTTTCCTTCTGCAATTCCTGTAATATACGCAAAGATCATGAAAAAGACACCTATAAAAAAGAGCATATTGGAGACTCTGTAGTAAACCTTGCTGCTGTTTTCGTCAGCCTGTGTCAAGATACTGACAAAGTGCAAGAAAAGTGCTACTATAGGCAAAGTAATGGCAAAATCAACAACATAAGGATGGTAAAAACCAAAATCGAAAAGTGAATTATTCATAGCATTGTAAAGTGAAGTTTCAAGTCTTGAGATATCCATAATATGATCCTTAAAGATTATTATGAAATAGTATGTCAAAGGCTCTTAAAAGGCTAACAAAAATATAGGTTAATTGTTTTTTTTATATAATATTTAACCAAAATAAAAAGAGTATTAATCATAAAGGAAAAAATTGAGAGCGTTAATCAGTGTCAGTGACAAAAGTGGTGTTGTAGAGTTTGCCAGAGAACTGGAAGCTTTAGGGTTTGAGATAGTTTCAACAGGGGGAACGTATAAACTTCTCAAAGAAAATGGCATTCAGGCAGTAGAAATCAGTGAAGTAACAAAATTTCCGGAGATGTTTGACGGTCGTGTCAAAACTCTCAACCCTTTGATTCATGGCGGTATTTTACACCGCAGAGATCTTCCTGAACATGTGGCAACAGCCAAAGAGCATGGAATTGTCGGTATCGATCTGGTATGTGTCAATCTCTATCCTTTTAAAGAGACAATCGCCAAAACAGATGATTTTGATGAAATTATTGAAAATATAGATATAGGCGGTCCTGCGATGGTGCGCAGTGCAGCCAAAAACTTTGCGGATGTCATGATCGTTACCGATACAGCAGATTTTTCAGAAGTGATCCGACGCCTCAAAGAGGGTGAAAATACACTGGAATTCAGACGTTCTCTCATGATCAAAGCGTATGAGCATACAGCGGCTTACGATGCGATGATTGCCAACTATATGAATCAGCGTTTTAACGAGGGATTCGGAGAGAAGCAGTTTATCGTAGGATCAAAAGTTTTCGATACACGATATGGAGAAAACCCGCACCAGAAAGGTGCTTTGTATGAGTTTGGAGATTTTTTCACCAAACATTTCAAAGCACTCAAGGGTGAAGCGAGTTTCAATAATATGACTGATATCAACGGTGCCGTGAAGATTGCTGCATCTTTTGGTACAGCGCCTGCTGTTTCGATCATCAAACATGCAAATCCATGCGGTTTTGCCATCAAAGAGAATCTCTATGAGAGTTATGTAGAAGCATTGAAGTGTGATCCTATTTCCGCTTTCGGCGGTGTCGTGGCGATCAATGGTACTTTGGATAAAAAACTGGCACAGAAGATAAATGAGATTTTTACGGAAGTGATTATTGCTGCAAATGTAGAGGATGAAGCACTGGCGGTTTTTGAAAACAAGAAGCGTATTAAAATCTTTACACAGGAAAGTGATTACCTGACACTTTCGGATGATCCGTATGATTTTAAGCATATTGACGGCGGCTTTGTCTACCAGAACAGTGATAAAGTAGGGGAAGATGAAGTGCAGAATGCGAAACAGGTTTCCCGAAAAGCTGCCACCGACAGAGAGAAAAAAGATCTTGAAATTGCTTATAAAGTAGCTTCACTGACCAAATCCAACTGTGTGGTGTATGTCAAAGAGGGTGCGATGGTAGCGATCGGTATGGGGATGACCAGCCGTGTAGATGCTGCCAAATGTGCTTTGGAAAAAGCCAAAGAGAGCGGACTTGATGTGACCGGTTCAGCGATGGCAAGTGAAGCTTTCTTTCCATTCCGGGATTCTATCGATGCAGCTGCCAAAGCCGGCATCAGTGCTGTGATTGAGCCTGGAGGAAGTATCCGTGACGATGAAGTGGTTGCAGCAGCAAATGAACATGGTATGAGCCTCTATTTTAGCGGTATACGTCACTTTTTGCATTAATCGTTCAATATATTGTGATAAAGTCCGATATTTCTCTAACTTGAAGAATCAGGAGTATTGGAATGTATAAAAAAATTTTTACTGCTATTTCCCTGGCATTTGGAATCGGTATGGCAGTGGTTGGATGCGGTACAGATGCTAAGCAGCCAACCCCGCTGGCACATCATGCTAAAAATCCAGAACAACTTGATTTTGACCCTTCGTCTGTGAACTGGGAAACAGATAACGGCGAAGGTTTGAAACTCCATCTGGACGATACCTATCTTTATATGCAGTTTGACCATACAAAAGCAGGTAGTGCGATTCACAATATTCAGTTTATTATCGATATCGACAACAATACAAGTACAGGCAACGCTTTAGAAAATGGTGCGGATTATATTGTCGAAAACGGCTATCTTTACCAGTCTTTGGATCGTGATAAATGGGACTGGTATGAGATCGGCAAAGTTGAGAGTGCTGTCTCAGGATTGGTGGATACAGTCAGGGTAAAGTTAAAAAAATTTGAGAATATGCAGCGTACATTTGGTGTCAGCGCACAGGCTCTTGATCAAAACTGGAAACCTGTTTATTATTCTCCCTCAGCGGTAGATGATATGGGAAATCATCTCAAAACAATTTACCGACCATAAATATTGACTCAGAGCGTAAAGTATTTTCGAAAAAGCACCATTGCCAGAATCGTAGCGCCTACACTCAAAAAGAGATTTAAAGCCATATTGAGAAAAGCTCTGTAGTAAGCGCTCTGTTCGATAAGCATCGTTGTTTCATAGGAAAAAGTGGAAAATGTTGTCAATGCTCCCAGAAAACCGGTGATGAAAAAGGCGCGGTATTCCGGTGCGACAATCTGTTCAAAATAGAGTGCTGCAATACCGATGATAAAACTTCCTATCACATTGACGCTGAGTGTTCCCACCGGAAAAAAACTGCCTGCCATTTTCTGGACGCTGCCTGCAATCAGAAAACGTGAAATGGCTCCAAAAAAACCTCCAAATCCAACATAAAGCAGAGTTGCATTCAACATCAGTTGTTTCCTTTGTGTTTATACTGCATCACTTCCACGTCACTGAGTGTTACTAAACCTTCTTCCATAATGGTGTCGAGAACTTCAAGAAAGGAGCGGATCTTCTCTTCACTGTCAATCATTTCGATCACAAGCGGAAGCGACTGGGAGAGTGCAATCAGGTTATAGCTTTTAAATTCGCTGTGTATACCCATGCCGCTGACACTTTTGTAGACAGTAGCGCCGAAAAGTCCATGCTCTTTTGCCTTTTTGAGTATTGTTTCCCAGAGAGGATTGCCATGGTATTTATCATCTGTATCGATATAGATTTTAAGCAGTTTTTTTGTGCCAAGAAGCCTTTTCATGATGAGCATCCTTTGGTATAGTGAGACCAGATAGTCTTTTTAATTGATTTCCAAAGGGATATTATAGTATTTCTTAACTACATTTTTAAAATTTTCCAGCAGAGTGTCTGCATTTTTCCCGTCGTCGGGATAGGTAACGATAGAATCCTGAAACTCCTGTCCCAGAAACTCCTGCAAACCGTTGAGCAGTTCATACGCGCCGTTCCAGTCTGTTTTTGGCAGCAGCAGGATATAGTTTTCTTTGTATTCAAAAATAATATCACTGTCACGAAAAACAATTTGAATACTTTTTTTGATTTCGATATTGCGGTAATCGTCCAGTTTGAGAAAAAGAAGGGAAAACTCTGCAAGTTCCGGTTCTGAAAAACGTTCAATCAATGCGATATGGTGGGCAACAAGCGCTTTAAACGAGTTGAGAGGGAAAAATGCGTTTTCCATGACGGCGACTTCCTTTACGAAATATTTTTCATATAATCGGCATTATATTTATAAACTTGAATATGTTATATCCATTTTTATATTCGTAAGCGAGTTTCATCTTGTGGGCTTTTAAAATACTGTCTACGATGTAGAGTCCAAGCCCGAAACTTTTGGTTTTTTTGTTAGTTCCCTGGGTAAAAGGTTCGATGTAGTAATCGAGATCATGTTCGAGTTTGCGCCCTTTGCTCAGAAAGTCGATGCCATCCTCTTCTGCAAAAATCAGAACTTTGTTGTCACTGGAATATTTGATACCGTTATCGATCATATTTTTGATAGCGATACTGAAAAGTTTGAAATCAACCTTAAGCTGCATATCTTCCTGTATGGTCAGTTCGATATTGTTTCTGTCTGCCATGGAAAGGTCGATCGCTTCATCGATGATATCGATTATCCGGTAGACACGTTTGTTCAGATAACTCCCGTCGACAGTAATCTGTTCAATAGCGATAAACTCATTTAGCAGGCTCTCCAGCCTCTGAAAAACGGAGATAAGCCTCTGCTTCTGTTTGCCCGGCGGAAGCATCTCGGCTGAGAGCATCCCTTTGGTAATGGGGGTTTTGAGTTCATGCATAATATTTCGCAGAAAAAGTTTTCTGGAGTTGTTGAGCTTTTTGATCTCATTTACGGCATTGTTGAAAGCGTTGGCAACTTCGGAAATCTCGTCTCCTCTGTCCATTTTGCAGTTGATATTGAGATCTCCTTTTGCAAATTTGTCTATCTCCTGTTTCAGTTTTTTGATAGGATTTAGCCGGGAGATCGTCCAGAGATAGGCGATAAAAAGAACAATAAAAATACTGCCGAAAATCAGCTTGATATAGAGAATCTGTGTCCGGTAGGGTTTAAAGGCTTTATCATAAAGCAGAATCGCTTTGTTGTTCACAGACTCGATGAGTAAAAAATTGCTTTTGTCGTAGTAGTAGATGGCGCTGCTTCCTACTTTCGCCTTGAGCTTTTGTAAAACTTCTCCTTTCTGGAGTACTTTTTTGATCAATTTTGTATCTTTGATCAGCTTCATGTTGTAGACAGCAAGCTCTTTTCGGAATTTTTCGTTGATAGGTTCGCTGAGCAGGCGGAAGAGGGTTGCTTTGGCAACGATAGAGTAGCGCTGGTTCAACTCCTGCGTATATTTCTGTTTGTCATATTTGAGCATATAGAGATAGGCTACTCCGACAGCCATTGCCGCAACAAGAAAAATAAAGGTGATGTTATAAAATATCGATTTTTTCATTTATCAGATTCAGGATTGGGTAAACTTATAGCCTACACCTCTTACAGAGTGAATGTAAACAGGATTTTTGGGTGTTTCCCCAAGTTTTTGTCGAATTCTTCCGACGATAACATCGATACTTTTGTTGGAACTCTCCTCACTGATCGCTTCGACATTGTAAATCAGCTCTTCACGTGAGACAACCCCGCCTTCCTTTTTGATGAGATACTTCAGGATGCCGTACTCCGCTTTTGTGAGTTGCAGCTCTTCTCCCTTAAAACGTATGATCTGCTGGTTTTCATCGACTTCAAGATCTTTTTTCTTCTGTGCAGTGCGTTCGGTACTGGCAAACTCGTTTTTTCTCCGGCGCAGCAAACTTTTGATACGCGCTTCCAGTTCTCTGGGATTGTAGGGTTTTGGAAGGTAATCATCCGCCCCGCGTTCCAGTGCCTCAACTTTGTCGGTAATATCATGACGCGCCGAGGAGATGATAATGGGTATATCGTGCCATTTGCGTATATCCGAACAGACTTCAAGTCCGTCAAGACCAGGGAGGGTAAGGTCAAGGATCACCAGGTCAAATTTTTGTGTATTGAGTGTTGAGAGTCCCAGAAAAGGGTCTTCGATGTTGGTAACTTCCATATCGAATTGCGCAAGGTATTCGGTTAAAATCTCAGCCAGTTCCGCATCATCTTCGATCATGAGTATTTTTATCATAGGTAAATCCTCAGTTTTTGATACTGTAACTCTTTATAGTTAATATAGTATAAACCATTATATATTTACCTTAAAAAGGGATAATAATTTCTATACTAAAAAAGAGAAAAACGATATAAATAGTATTTTATAAAATGTATGATTATTGGTGCTCAAGTTATCAATAAATTTTATAAAATCTGAAAAAATTTTAATTTTTTGCAGCCGGAACAAAATCTCACCTCCGGTACACACTAAATTTACTTTAAAAAGGTATAATAATTTTTATACTAACAAACAGAGAATCGATGAAAATAGCAATAGTAAAGTTATCGGCGCTTGGAGATATTATCCAGAGCGCTTTTGTTGTACAGTTTATCAAAGAGGCATTTCCCAAATCGAAACTGCACTGGTTTGTGGAGGAGAAGTTCAGTGAAGTGCTGAAGGGTGTCGAGGGGATCGACAGAGTTTGCAGTGTCAATCTTTCCCGTCTGAAAAAGAGTCCTCTCTCTATTGTGGATGAAATCAAAAAGGTACGTTCTTACGGTTACTATGATCTGGTGATCGATATGCAGGGCTTGATAAAGTCTGCGATGGTGGCGAGGCTGCTTTCGGATGATGTCCGCGGCTTTTCCAGAAAAGGATTGCGGGAGAAGCAGGCGGCATGGTTTTATAAAAGAAGGTATGATATCGCCTATGAGACTCCCACTACGGACAGATACAGGCTGCTTGTCTCTTTCGCACTTGATTTTACACTTTCCAAAGAGAGGGTACTGGCAAAAAAGCCCTATATGTGTGCCGAAAAAGCGTTTGATTTTCTTCCTGAGAGCCCTTTTGCACTTTTTGTGGTCGGTTCTACCTGGCAGAGCAGGATTTATCCGAAAGAGCAGTTTGCAAAGGTGGCGCAGGGGCTGGATATGCCTGTAGTGGTAGCGCACGGCAATGATGCGGAGTATGCCTTTGCCCGTTATCTTGCAGAAGTATCTGAAAATGTAACGCCATTGCCGAAACTCTCTCTTTCGGAACTTAAAGCGGTTGTTTCCCGGAGTGCTTTGGTTGTCGGTAACGATACCGGTCCAACATATCTTGGATGGGCTTGCAATATTCCTTCTGTTATCCTTTTTGGACCGACACCTCCGGTACGGGTCTATGCGGATCGGCGTACCAGACTTTTGAAGTCAGGTTCTCATGTTAATCCTCTCAAACTCAACAAAGAGGATTACTCTATCAAAGAGATTACGCCGGATGAGATTCTGGAAGCTATCCGGGAAGTGATGCGGTGAAAGCGCCGTTTATCTGGGATGGTTACTCGGATCAGCCCTATCCGCTGAAAGACCGTCCCTATAAAAAGAGGATGCGCAGAAAGTATTTCAAAGATTATCTGCCGTTGTTCATGAGCAATATACTCTTCTATCCGCTGGCACTGCTTTTGATGCCGTGGATGAGAGGAGTGCCGGATCGTTCTGTAGAGTATGGGATGGGGGTCGATCTGGATAAAGGAGAGATACAGTTTGATCTTATCGAAGAGCTTGGGATAGAGCATATTCTGGTGCGTGTTCCCCTGTGGGATATGAAGCGTATGGATGAGTATGCTGCTTTTATCCGGAAATTTACGGAGCGCGGGAAGCATGTACTGGTCAATATTTTGCAGGATCGTGAGCATATTGAAGACCATATACTTTTGAAAAAGGATATCGGAGAACTTTTTGAAAAGCTCTCTCCTTTTGTCAGTGAGTTTCAGGTGGGCAATGCTGTTAACCGTACCAAATGGGGATTTTTCTCTATGGATGAATACCTGCGCTGGTATGAAGCTGTGCAGCAGGTTCGCGATACTGCTTTTACTGAATTGAAGTTGATCGGCTCGTCGGTAATCGATTTTGAGTATCACTATACGGTGCGTACGCTTTTTCACCGTTTTAAACTCCATTATGATCGTTTTTCGGCACTGCTTTATGTCGACAGACGGGGCTCTCCCTATAATCGCCAGATGCTCTTTTTCGATACCCGCCGTAAGATCGATCTGCTATATGCAATGGTAAAGCTCTCTCCCAAATCGGAAAATTTGGTCTATATTACGGAGGTAAACTGGCCTTTGTCAGGGACTGCGCCGTATGCTCCCACGAGTGAGAGGGAGTGTGTGAGCGAGTCGGAATATGCGCGTTTCATGACAGACTATTTTGAGATTGCGGAAAAAACGGGTAAAATTGCACGAATTTACTGGCATCAGTTGATTGCACCGGGGTATGGTCTGGTAGACAACCGTGACAATACCATACGCAAAACGGAAGCATTTTACAGACTGAAAAACTATTTAGAAAAGAAAGGTATACGAAAATGATCGGAATGATAGCCCATCAAATGCAGCTGCATCAGGAGGTATTGGAGAGGAGTATCGATGAGATACAGAGTTACATCTATACTGCCTGTGTACTCATTACAGATACACTTGCACACGGCAATAAAGTTCTTTTGTGCGGAAACGGCGGTTCTGCGGCAGATGCGCAGCATATTGCGGCGGAGTTGACGGGGCGTTACAAAACAGAGCGCAGAGGCTTGCCTGGAATCGCATTGACGACCGATACATCTGCCCTGACTGCTATCGGAAACGATTTCGGTTACGATAAAGTTTTTGAAAGACAGGTAGAAGCGCTGGCGAACAAGGGTGATCTTTTGATAGGTATCTCGACAAGCGGAAATTCTGCCAATGTACTCAATGCCCTGCAAAAAGCGAAGAATATGGGATGCAGGACGATTGGTCTCAGCGGTCGGGGCGGCGGTGAGATGAACACTCTCTGCGATATCAACATTGTTGTGCCGAGTGATGATACGCCGCGTATTCAGGAGATGCATATTTTGATCGGGCATATTATGTGTCAGTCTGTAGATGACGCACTGGAGTAAGAGATGAAATACAGCGATATTGACTTTAACGGTAAAACGATTCTCATTACGGGCGGTGCCGGGTTTATCGGAAGCAATCTGGCGTTTTATTTTCAGGAGAATTACCCGGATGCTACGGTTGTGGTTTTTGACAGGTTCCGAAGCGGTGAAACACTGAGTAACGGTAATCTTGCGAGTTTCGGGCATTTTAAAAATCTTCTGGGTTTTAAGGGGATTGTTGTCAGCGGAGATATCAACGACAAAGCGGCACTTCAAAAGCTGGAAGAGATGTATCGTTTTGACTATATCTTTCATGAAGCGGCGATTTCAGATACTACTGCCCGGGAACAGGATTTGATGATCCGAACCAATGTCAATGCTTTTGAAGATTTGTTGCAGATGGCGATACGACAGGGGGCGGCGATGATTTACGCCTCTTCTGCGGCAACATACGGTGATGCAAAGAGTCCGCAGCGTGTGGGTCGGGAAAATCCTGGCAATGTATATGGTTTCAGTAAACTGATGATGGACAACCTTACGCGCAGTTATCTTGCCCGGGGTGTGGATATTTCTATTGTGGGGTTGCGCTATTTCAATGTTTACGGACCGCGTGAATTTTTCAAAAACAAGACTGCATCGACGGTAGTGCAGTTCGGGCATCAGATTCTTAAGGGAGATGCACCGAAACTTTTTGAAGGAAGCGATCGTATTTTACGTGATTTTATCTATATCGAAGATGTGATTCAAGCCAATATCAAAGCGTGTCAGCCGAAAAAGAGCGGAATTTACAATGTCGGTACGGGCAAAGCCAGAAGTTTTCAGGATATCGCGGATATATTGCAAAAAGAGCTTGGTACCGACTATGGAACAGAGTATATCCCCAACCCCTATACGAGTCAGTATCAGTTTCATACCGAAGCAGATATCAGTGAGAGTGAGCACTATCTGGGATATAAGCCCAATTATACGCTTGAAAAGGGGATCAAAGCCTATATCCCCGAAATCAGGAGACTCTTTAAAAACGAGGTAGAAAATGGATAGTCTCAGAAATGCCAGTCCGAGTATCCTGGTGGTGGGAGATCTCATGATAGACCACTATCTCTGGGGAAAGTGTGAACGTATCTCGCCGGAAGCACCGGTACAGATAGTAGAAATCACCAAAGAAGATTATCTTATGGGCGGTGCGGGTAATGTCATCAACAACCTTCTGGCACTGGGCGCGAAAGTGGGTGTCAGTTCGGTGATAGGAGATGATGAGAGCGGTGCGTTTATCAGGCAGCGTCTTCATGCCAAAAATGTACGGCTGGAGGGGTTGATTACAGAAGCGGAGCGTAAAACGACCAAAAAGAGCAGGGTGATTGCTCTGCACCAGCAGATTGTCCGGGTAGATAAAGAGAACAAAGAGGATATCTCTTCTGTATCACAACAAGCGATACTGGAGAAGATTCGTGCAGATATCGGCAGTTATGATGCTGTTTTGCTTTCTGATTATGCAAAGGGTGTATTGACGCAGGAGCTGACACAGGAGATTATCAAACTGGCGCACGAACATGGGAAAATGGTTCTGGTAGATCCCAAGGGGAGCGACTATAGCAAGTACAGAGGTGCGACGCTCATCACGCCCAACAAAAAGGAGGCATCACAGGCAACAGGTGTGGCATTGAAGAGTGATGAGGAACTCTATCATGCCGGTATGCAGCTGAAAGAAGATCTGGCGTTGGAGTATGCGATTATCACACTGTCGGAAGAGGGTATGGCGATTTTTGCCGACGGGATGACCAAAATACCTACAGTCGCAAAAGAGGTATACGATGTAACCGGTGCCGGAGATACGGTACTTGCATCACTTGGATTTGCCCTTTGCAGCGGAAAAGATATATTTCAGGCGGCACACTTTGCCAACTCGGCTGCAGCCGTTGCGGTGAGTAAAGTGGGAAGTGCGACTGTTACGCTGGAAGAGATTGCCGAGTATGAACAGACACTTTTGCAAAAGAGCAGTACGAAGAAGATCAAATCGATGGAAGAGATAAAGAGTATTTTACAAACCCTTTCCAAAAAGGTAGTCTTTACCAACGGTTGTTTTGATATTTTGCATGCCGGTCATGTAAAATACCTGGAAGAGGCAAAAAGTTACGGAGATTTGCTGGTAGTAGGACTCAACAGCGATGCTTCGGTTATGCGCCTCAAAGGCGAAAGCCGTCCGATCAATGCGTGGGAAGACCGTGCTGCTGTACTGGCTGCGCTGGAGTCGGTCGACTTTGTGGTGGGGTTTGATGAGGATACGCCCTATCAACTGATCAAAGCCGTTCAGCCGGATATTTTGGTCAAAGGCGGGGATTATGCCGGGAAAGAGGTTGTGGGAAGTGATATTGCCAAAGAGACCCGTCTGGTAAATTTTGTAGATGGAAAGAGTACGACGAAAATTATCCAAAAGGCGCAGCAGCGCTCTTAGTCGGATATTTTCCGGATATGCTCTGCGCAGAGTGCTGCGGTTGTCTGAAGTCTCTGTTCGTTGATCTGGATAGTTTTGTCTCTCTCTCCGAGCGGTCCGTAATAGGAAGGATCGGTGGCATTGAAGAGGGCGATAGTCGCTGTTTTTGATGCGGAAGCCAGATGCATCGGTCCTGTATCGGCGCAGACAAAAGCATCCAGTGCCGAAAAGATTGTTGCCAGTTCTCTGAGATTTTTGGAAGCGATGTGGGGCATCCCGCTGATCAGCGGCGCTGTTTCATGAGGTGCAAGAATATCGATGAAAACGATATCCGGATTGTTTTTTTCTATCTCTTTTACAAATTCCCGCCACCAGTCGTCTGCTATTTTTTTCTCATTTCTTGCATCCCGGAAGAGTCCGACAATCTTTTTATCTTTTTCATTGCTGATCTTTTCTGCAAGAAGTTTTTTCCCTCTCTCCTGTTCCTCTTGTGTCAGTGCGATATCAAGATAGGGTAAATACTCCGGTGTTTCACCTCCAAAAGCCTGCATCACGGCAAGCGGTTTCAGGGCTTCATGTTTTGTGTTTTGGGGGTAGGGAACGGTGATGGTAAAAGGGAGCCAGGTATTTTGTTTGAATATACCGAGTTTGTGCGGTGCTTTGATCAAAAAAGTGGCGATATTGGCGCTGACAGAGCCGGAAGCGGGTGAGATGATCAAATCATACCTGTTCTGGTTGAGCATTTTGATAAAACGGTAAAATGCCAGCGGATGTTTCAGCAGTGATCTGGGTACCGGGTAGACTTCATGAATGTTGGGCATTTTCTCTATGATCGGTCTGGTAAAGGGAGCACCTACGAGCATATCGATCTCTGCGTGAGGGAGTTTTTGTTCGAGTGCTCTGATCAGCGGTGTCATGAAAATAATATTACCGATACGATAATTGATGCGGATGAGAAGTATCTTTTTGATTCTGGATGGATCGAGTTTCTCTTTTTCCTGTTTTGGAGTGAGGAGTTTGCCGAGTGTGATGTTGAGTAGAGTACGCAGTTTTCGTCTGATTTTTGAGTGCAGAGGAATGGACATTCAAGACTCCTTTTGTGTCAGACCATGCAGATGTTTAAACTCTTCACAATTTTCCAGCAGTGCCTGATGTGTTCCCTCGCATACGATTTCACCCTCTTTGAGTACAATAATTTTGTCTGCATTTTCAACCGTTTTGAGGCGGTGTGCGATAATAAAGACAATTTTGTCTTTGGCGATATTTTCAAGTGCCTGGGTGATTTTTGCTTCACTTTTGGTGTCGAGTGCACTGGTAGCTTCATCAAAGATAAAAATTTGAGGGTCTCTGTAGATTGCACGTGCGATAGCGATACGCTGCCTCTGTCCTCCTGAAAGATTGGTACCGAATTCATTGATCGGAGTATGGATTCCCTGTGCCAGTTCACTGACAAATTCCCAGGCATTTGCCTGTTTGAGAGCGGAGATCACTTTTGCTTCATCTACCGCTCTTCCGTAGGCAATATTGTTGGCGATCGTATCTTTGAGGATATAGACACGCTGGGTAACAATAGAGATCGATTCTCTGAGATTCTGCATCGTAATTTCTTTGATATTCTGATCGTTAAAGGTAATTTTTCCGCTGTTTGGATCGTAAAAGCGCAGCAGAAGATTGACGATGGAGCTTTTCCCTCCGCCGCTGTTACCTACAAGTGCAACTTTTTCACCTCTTTTTGCTGTCAGATTGATATTTTTCAATGCCATTTTATCTTCATAGGAGAGTGAAACATTTTCAAATTTGATTTGCTTTACCTCTTCATCAAACGGTATGGTACCATCTGTTATGGCAGGATTTCTGTCTATGATGGAAAAGATACGCTCACTGGCGGCAACTGCATCCTGTAACTGGTTATAGAGTCTGGAAACAGTTTTGATCGGAGTGTAGAGCATAAAAAGCGCTGTCAGGAAAGAGAAGAAACTTCCGACACTCATATCGCCCGCAATGACCTGCTTTCCGCCGTAAAAGATGATGAGTGCAGCGGCAAAACTGCCTAATATCTCCATCATCGGGCTGACCAGTTCGGTTGTTCGTACTGCTTTCCGTCCCAGTTTATTGATAAGATGGTTCTCCTCTTTGAATCTCTGGAGTTCATATTTTTCTACGCCGTTTGCTTTGATCATCTCGATATTATTGAACATTTCACTCAGTCTGGATGTCAGATCCGAGATTTTCTCCTGAAGTTTGAAAGAGAGTGCTTTCATCTTTTTGGCAAGTGTTGAAAGCGGTTTTGCCGCCAGCGGCAGAAAGATAATGGACATCAGCGCCATGACAGGATTGAGATAGAGGATATATCCCAGCAATATAATGATTGTCAGGGCTTCTCTCAGAAGATGCGGGATCATATTTGAAACCACGAGTTTGATACGTTCGACATCGTTTACTGTCCGACTGATCAGTTCACCGCTTCTTTGTTTGTGGAAAAAATCCATCTCAAAAGAGATAATCTTTTCCAGCATTCTGTCACGCAGTCTGGTAACAATATCAAGACCAATATAGGAAGCATAATAGATCTGGAGATATTTTCCGATACTTTTGAAGGCATAGATCAGGATGAGGGCAAAAGGGAGTATATAGAGCAGATGTTCGTTTTTTTCTATGAAAATTTTGTCCAAAACAGGTTTGATGATGTATGCTGAGAGGGCGGCTCCGCCTGCTGCCATAAACATACCTGTAAAAGAGATGGCAAACTCTTTTTTATAATCTTTGAAGTAAGGCAGAAACCTGTTAAAAAAACTTTTTAAATGTGTGTTCAAACTATCTTTGTCCTAATGTGTATTGGTTTGAATTGTATCATGTATAATTAAATTATGAATGAAATAATACCATTATATCTATCCATAGTGATAATGTAAAGTCCAGGTATTGTATCATATTATTTTATCAGTTTGCATCAATCTTTTTTGAATAAAGGGCTCAGGGGGATGGTAAAGTTTTCCAATCTTCATAACTATCTGATTGTTTTTTTACTTTTTACGATGACCATTAATGCTTCATTCTCCTATTTGTTGACTATATTGGTGGCTCTTTTGTGGATTGCGGGAGGCGATTATCGTCAAAAACTCTACAGAATGTTTCATGACAGACTGGCATTGAGTTTTCTGGCAATTTTCCTGCTTTATCTTGCGGGGATGTTATGGACAGAAGATCTGCATCATGGTTTGAAACTGCTTTCCAAGGAAAAACTCTATCTTTTTGCTCCTTTTGTCATCTCCTTTTTCGATAAACGGTATGCAAAGTATGCGTTGGGTGCTTTTTTGGCAGCTATATTTATCTCGGAAATTTACTCCTTGTACCTCTATTTTACGGGTATTTCCAAAACGGCGGCTTCCTGGCCTTCCCCTTTTATACATCATATGCACTATTCGCTGATACTGGCGTTTACCTTCGGATATCTCATTAGCGAAATAGATTTTAAAAATATCAAAAACAAAAAGATGCTCTTTTACCTCTTTTTTGCTCTGCTGACACTGATTGTACTATTTATCAACAAAGGACGGATAGGGCAGGTGGCGATTATTCCGGTACTTTTTATTCTGGCGATATGGAAATTCAGACTCTCTGTGGTGAAAAGTGTGGCTGTTGTGGCAGTTGGTGGATTGCTGCTCTTTTTTACGGCGTATCATCTCAGCGATCAATTTAAAACCAGAGTGGATAAAGCGAGTTATGAATTTCATGAAGTTGTCAACACCGGTAAAAGAGACAGTATAGCGTGTCGTTTTGAGATGTGGGATTATGCTTTGAAACTGGGAAAATCCAATCCTGTTGCCGGAGTTGGAACGGGTGATGGTGTGTACGAGATGAATCTTTTGCTAGGCGAAGAGGGATATCGTAAACTATATTATGATTGCGGGCTTGGGTTGAAATATGTTTTCAATCCGCACAATAACTTTTTGTTCTTTTTTATGCTCTTTGGTCTGCTGGGTGCAGTGGTGATAACAGGCGTTCTGGTATATCAGTTTTGGATAGCATACAGTGTGCATTCTGTGGGGATGATGCTTTTGCTTACTGTCACGGTAACAGGGATGCTGACAGCTTCACCGATCAGCGTTCATGTCAAATATATCTTTTTCTATACGATGGTACTTACTATGCTCTATCTGGATGCACTATACAGAGAGGAGGAGCAGAAAGAGTAAATCTGCAGTCCGTATTGCTATCTTTTTTTCAGTACTTTGAGTTTCTCTTTTCTCTGTCGATACTGCTGATGCCGGTTGTGATAATAGCGCAGTTTTTCTACAGCATATGTTGTGTCAATATTTGCGAGTGATGCATATTTTTGGGCAATGAAATCTGTATCTTTCAATGAAGCTGAGAAACGGGAGAGATTTTTAAAGCGCAGATCATTGTCAAATGTGATAAATTTCATCCGGTTGACATCTACAATGGAGAAGATATATCTATCTTTCTCTTTTTTGATCAGGACATTTCCCGGTGAGTAATCGATATGATAGACACCCTTTTCATGAAGCTGCCAGGAAAAAGCGGCAAATGCTTCCAGAATCTCTTCTCTCTTTTCAAAATCAGGATCTTTTAGAACATCTCTTATTTCAAAGTCAAAGGCAAAATAGCTGCTGATATAGAAACTTTTTGTAAGAAGCGGGGTAAAAAATTCTATATATGCAATCGGATCGGGTGTATTGATACCCAGTTCCTGTAACTTTTGTGCATTAAGAAAAGAGCGTTTTGCCTTTGAATCTCTGATGAAACGGTAGGCAAAACGGTTTACTATGTTAGGTATTTTAAATGATTTTACGACTACTTTTTGTTGTTCGCACTCCAGGATTTTGATGATATTGCGTTTGTGTGTGATGACCTCTTCAGATGCTGCGAAGTGCTGTTCGATGTGATGTACAAAATCTTCACATTTGCTATAGTCTGGGGCTATTGTATAGTTTGTCATTCCAGGTTGTCTCTGATTCTTTTTAAAATTTCCAGGGCATGGTTGAGTTCATTGATATTGACACTGGAGAGTGTTTTGAGTGTCTCTTTCAACTCTGTTGAGCTGATACCTTTGGTTCGGGGAAGATAGATTACTTCACAATACTCTTTGAGAAAATCAAATTTTCCTTCCCAGTCATCACCCATAATCAAAGTATCGATTTTATATTTTTGAATATCTTCTACTTTCTGTTCCCAGTGTTCTTCGGGTATGACTTTGTCGACATATTTGATTGCTTCGACAATCTGTGCTCTGTGCTGATAGGGGATAATTGTCTTTTTCCCTTTGATTTCATTAAAAGCATCTGTGGAGACAGCAACAATCAATTCATTTCCGTATTGTTTGATGCGCTTCAGCAGTTCAAGATGTCCGACATGAAACATATCGAATGTTCCGTAAGTGATTACGCGTTTTGTTTCAGCCATGGTTCTCCTCTAAAAGATCGGCAATACGTGCAGAGACTTTGCCGTCTATTGTACCGCAAATCTCTTTTGAAAAGGCGGTACGCAGTTTTGAAAGTTTTTGGGGATGTTGAAGTGCCTCTTTTGTGCGTAACAGTGTCTCTTCGTAACTGTTTGCATTGTCAAGTATCTGTCGGTATTTCTCCTTGCCTTCGTCTATTCTTTTTCGCAGTTTGGAGGGGATCAGATAGTAAGACCATCGAAGTTTGAAATATCGGTTGGAGATAACCGGCTTGTCCAGTGCTGCAAATTCAAACATTGCCGAACTCTCATCACTGATCATGACATCACTGATTGCAAAGAGAGGTACAAGGTCGTAGGTAGTGACATCTACTACTGTGCAGTTTGGAAAGTTGCTCCAGTGTGCAAGCTTTTTTCTCTGTTTTTTATACTGTTTTCGTTCATAGGTCAGATAGTGTGCCTTGATGAGTATATTGCACTCTTTAAAATCCGCAGGAAAGTTGTCGCTCATCTTTTCGATGGAGGAAGGGAAAAATGTCGGTGCATAAAGGATGGTTTTTCTGGAAGGATCGAGACCGTATTTATGATATAGTGCGGTTTTTTCTTCATCCTGCATATTTGCAATGGCGTCAAATTTGGAAAAACCTACCATTTTCAGTTTATGGGAAAAATCCGGATAGAGTTCTTTGAGTCTGTTGGATTTGTAGCTGCCCTCTGTCAGATAGAT
>CAZYZD010000019.1:0-15817 GCA_964651755.1 uncultured Sulfurospirillum sp.
CGTAGCTCAGCTGGATAGAGCATCGGATTCCTAATCCGAAGGTCTCAGGTTCGAATCCTGTCGGGGACACCACTTTTTATATTTATAGTGTGATGTTTTCTTTTCCTGTAAACTCTTTTTCGTCTATCTTTTGAACCGCATATTTTGCCATTTTATCTGTTTGTATAGCAACATCCTGGGTTTTTTGGGTTGCTTGTGCATTGAATTTTGTCTGTTTTGTCACTTCTGAAACAGTTTTGTTGATCTCTTCTATGGCTTTAGATTGTTCTTGAGAAGCGATTTCTATTTCATGAATATGTGTTACCGTTTCTGAGATATTTTCAATCAATTGGTTATAACCTTCGATCATCTCCTGGGCAATCTCTTTGCCGTCACTTGTTTTATCGGATGCAAGTACAACAAGCTCTTTGATTTTATAGGCAGCTTCCGCACTTTTTGCTGCAAGGTTGCGTACCTCACTGGCAACAACGGCAAAGCCTTTGCCCGCATCACCCGCTGTTGCTGCTTCAACAGCTGCATTCAGTGAAAGAATGTTGGTTTGGAATGCAATCTGGTCAATAATGGATATCGCCTCGTTTATTGCCAGAACCTGTTCGTTGATCTCCTCCATTGCGCCGACAGTCTGTTTTGCCAGAGATTCACCATGTTTAGCTGAACTTGTTACTGCTTTTGAGTAGTTGGACATTTTCGTAACATTGTCTGTATTGTGTGTAATATTTTTGGTAATATGTGTAAGAGATTTGCTGAGATTTTGCAGTGAAGCTTCTGTAGTCATTGTTGTTTGATTGACAGAAGCGACATTTTCAAGCAAAACGTCACTGAAGTTATTAAGTTGTAAACTTGTTTTTTTATTTTCTATCAGCATATCTGTAATAACATCTTTAAGTTGGTTGATGTGTTTGACAAGTTTAGCAAAGTCTCCCTCTTTTTCAACATCTTCCAATTTTAATTCGGCTGTATAATTATGCTGGGTATACTGTTCAAGTACGGAATTTAATTTTTCAAAATTTTGTTTTGTTGCTGTGAGCATATCATTGACACTATTTTTAAAAGCGCTTAATGATTGACTTTGTGTTTGTGCGGTAATAGTTTCACTATACCAGCCTTTTTTTGCCCTGTTGATTGTCTTTTGTGCTTCTGCGATAAAAGCTCGCTCTTGTTTATAATTGTCTTCTATTTGATCAAGATATTTGTTAAAACTTGCTGCTATGGTGCCGAGTTCATCATTACTTTGCACTGTAATTCGTTTGGTCAAGTCTCTGTTTCCGGAAGAGAGTTCCTGAATAAGGGTGATCATATTATGAAGTGGTTTACCGACAAGTTTATGCAATAAAAAGAGTACAATTGCAACAAGTACAAGTGCAAGTACAATATTTGAAAGAGAGATCATTGTGGTAAAGTAAGCTATGTTTTTATCACTATTTTCAAGAGATACTCTCATATCCATAACACCTAGAACATCTCCTTCTTTTGCACTTGTATGGCAGCTGAGGCACTTTTTTTCAGCGATAAAGGGTTTTAAAATTTTCATTTCATGTTTCTCGCCGTTAATCTCTTTCAGATGTTCTTTTTTAGATAAAAATATTTTCAAGACTTCAGGATCGTTGGTATATTCTTCTTTCAAACCAAATTCTGCGATAATTTTTTTGGATTTTGCTATATTGAGATAATTGATGCCTTGTAATGTTTTTGCCTGATCTTCCGCATCCCGGACATATTCAGGTACACCGGAAAGCATACTGTTGGTCATGGACTGGTAGATTGCATTACTCAAAATTTGTAACTCATTTTTTGCTGCGGATTCAAGTTCTTTTTTTGCGCCATGAAAAGATAATGAAGTAATAACAACAACAAATAAAAGAACAACCATACTCAAATAGATAAAGAATTTATACTTTATAGAGTTTTTTATATTTAATTTTTTTAACATTAGATACCATCCAGAATTGCGTTTAATGGAATATCGACTACCAAAATTTTTTATTTAATATGCTACAATTGCCTCTTTACTTCTGGGGTATATTAATATTCATGTTTTTATTTTTAAATACTACTTTTTATGTACATAGTAAATTGATTTATTATATTTATAAAGGACATAGATGCGATTTGTAATTGTATTATTGTTTATTTTGATGGTAATCAAAGCTGATGAAACAGCACAAAGACGTCTTTTGCGAAGCAATATGACAATCCAGGATATAGAAAAACCTTTTCATGTAACAAAAGTATCAGAATTTTTGACAAAAGGGAGTTTATTTGGTCGATTACGATGTAATACATTTGTTTTTAAAACGGAAAAAGAGAATAGTTCCAGTCAAAATCATGATGCTTTAGGAGCAGGTGGTAGTCTGATTTATAAGAGTGCCTATTTATATGATGTGGGGTTTACTACCGGGATTTATATGACACAAAATGTTTTGAATATTAAAAAAGATGAACTTAAATATTATAAAGCAGGTAAAGATGTTTTTAGCAGATATGATTTTCTGAAAAAGGGGAAGAAAAGTATTGTCTCTTTGGCGCAATTCTATCTCGAATATAATTCAGGTAAAAGTTCTCTAAAAGGTGGACGTATTATTTTTGAGAGTTTATTGACAAAGAGCAATGATACAAAAATGATCCAAATACTTTTGAAGGAGTGACACTACAAAGCAAGTTTTCTGATGATATTACTTATAAAACTGCGTACTTAACACGACAAAAGTTGAAGGATCACAGCCACTTCCATCATGTACTGGCGTATGATGGATGGAGAGAAAATGATGATGGAGCTATGCACCGTGGTTTACTCCTCTCAAAGTTGAAAAATTTTGGTATTGAGGATCGTCTTCTGGTATTTGAAGCTGATAAACAGAAAACAACTTCTGTGCAATGGTTATTCAATATAACAGCTGTGCCAAAACTGGTTGTGTTAAGTACAATCGGAGGAAGTTATGAATTTGTATTTAATACTTTTCATCTAAAACCGGCTTTTCGTTATATCAGACAATTTGATGATGGGGCAGGGAATATAGGCGGTGCAAATCTTAAAAACAATACTTTTGGTTACAGAAATCCAAAATCAGTAGAGAGTAGTTTATATGCTGCCAAAATTGATTTGAAATATCAAGCCTGGAAATTTCGTCTTGGATATTCACAGGTGGCGGATAAAGCAGATTTAATAGCACCATGGAGAGGATTTCCTACCGGAGGTTTTACCCGTGCGATGGGACAGTATAACTGGTATGCCAATACGAAAACATATATGATTCGTGGAGATTATAATTTTGATAAAGCAGGGTTATTGTATGGAACAAAAATGTTTTTCCGGTATGCCATAGAAGATTTTGATGATTCTAAACCGGGGGTACAGGCTGACAGCCGGATTCTGACACTGGATCTCCTGAAAAATTTCAAACATACTCCTGATCTGTATGCCAAAATAAGAGTAGCTTTTGTCAATGGTAAAAATGATACAATAGCAGCAGATGGTACCCATAAAAGTGATCCATCCTATCGCGAGTTTCGTTTTGAAGTCAACTATCTTTTTTAAAGGAAGCAGATGAAGGTAAAGGTGTTGTTTGTAAGTTTGTTGCTCTCTCTTGGCTTGAGTGCCGGTGAGATCAGGGTAGCGGTTGCTGCTAATGTCAGTTATGCCATAGGTGACTTGATCAAAGCTTTTAATATCCTTTACCCTGATACCAAAGTTCAGGTACAGCTTGGCAGCAGTGGAAAGCTTACTGCCCAGATCAAAAACGGTGCACCCTATGATCTTTTTATGTCTGCAAATATGCACTATCCTCAGGCACTCTATCATGAAGGGATTGCTGTTACCAGACCGCTGGTATATGCACAGGGTTCACTGGCGTTTTTTAGCAGTAAACAAAGAGCGTTTGACAAGGGTATGGCATTGCTTGAGGAAGATACTATCAGGCGTATTGCTATCGCCAATCCCAAAACAGCTCCTTATGGCAAAGCAGCAGTGGCAGCGTTGAAAAATGCAGGAATTTATGAAAAGATCAAAAGCAAATTTATCTACGGAGAGTCAATTTCCCAGACGGTGACTTATGCAACTACTGCTGCGGATTTGGGGCTTATTGCCAAGTCGTCGCTTTTTTCACCGCATATGGCACAGTACAGGGAGGGGAAAAACTGGCAAAGTGTTGATTCCAAACTCTATACGCCTATCAACCAGGGGATTGTATTGTTGAAAAAGAGTGCGGCAAATGCTGAAGCAGCAGCATTTTATGCTTTTATTTTTTCTCACAGAGCAGAAGAGATTTTCAAAAAGTTTGGTTATTTGATTCCATGACCTATTTCAGAGCTGCTGTGAAAAAGATTGTGAGTAACGATATGTTGACTCTGGTCTATTTTGATGTGATGGGTAGCGAAGTGGTGATGATGAGTCTGGAGATGGATCGTAAACTGCGAGTCGGACAGGGTGTGAGACTGGGTGTCAAACCGACGGCGATAGCGCTTCTCAAAGAGGAGTGCAGGGGAAGTTTTGCCAACTCTCTGCCGGTTCAGGTCACAGGTGTAGAAGAGGGTGAACTTTTAAGTATGGTGAAGTTCCAGTTAGCGGACAATGCTTGTGAAGCCATACTCATACGTCAGAATCTTCAGGCACTGGATATCCAGGTCGGAGACAAGGTATTTGCCGTGTTTATGGCGAGCGAACTCTCCGTACAGGAGATTTATGATGTTTGAGACTGTAAAATCACTCGATTTTGCTCCGTTTATACTCTCTTTCAAACTTGCTTTTATCACGATGGTGATTCTTTTTATCATCTCTCTTCCTCTTGCCTGGTATCTTTCTCAGACAAAGTCCAAAGCGAAACCTTTTATTGAAGCGCTGACTGCATTGCCTATTGTTTTGCCGCCTTCTGTGCTTGGTTTTTATATCCTTTGGGCATTATCGCAGAACTCTCCTCTGGGGGCTTTTTTCGAAGAGACTTTCGGGGTGAAGCTGGTGTTTTCATTTCCAGGATTGGTTGTGGCGAGTTGTTTTTACAGTCTGCCGTTCATGGTACAGCCTCTGCAGAGTGGATTTGAGAGTTTAAATAAAAACATGCTGGAAGCTGCCTATGTCAGCGGTAAAAGTAAATTTCAGACGATCCTTCACGTAGCGATTCCCAATATCAAACCCTCACTGTTGACAGCGCTCATAGTTACTTTCGCCCATACTGTCGGGGAGTTTGGTGTGGTTTTGATGGTGGGCGGCAGTATTCCCGGAGAAACCAAAGTGGCGTCGGTTGCAATTTATGAGATGGTGGAGATTATGGATTATACGACGGCGCATATTTACAGTGCGATTATGGTGATTATCAGTTTTCTGGTACTTCTGGCGGTTTATCTTTTTAACCAGAAGCAGGGTAGAAAGTTTGGAGTTTGAGATGGATATAAAACCTTATGATTGAGATAGCTGTAACCAAACCGCTTTTGGGCGCGGACGGAGAGATGAAGCTGGATGTTGGGCTGCAGATCGAGGAGGGGGATTTTGTTGCGTTGAGCGGGCAAAGCGGCAGTGGAAAAACGACACTGCTAAGAATCCTGGCAGGGCTTGAGGAAGCAGAGGGATTTATCAAAGTGGGTGATGAGGTTTGGCTTGAGGGGAGAAAAGCAAAAGCACCCCAAAAACGTCGTATTGGCTTTGTATTTCAGGACTTTGCACTGTTTTCAAATATGAGTGTCGAAGAAAACCTTCTTTTTGTAAACAACGATAAAAAGCTGGCAATGCATCTTCTGGAGATGACAGAACTTCATGAACTTAAAAAAAGAGTACCTGCTACTCTCAGCGGCGGGCAAAAACAGCGGGTGGCGCTGTGCCGTGCGATGATGCATAAGCCAAAACTTCTACTCATGGATGAACCTCTCTCCGCACTGGATCCTTCGATGCGGGCAAAACTGCAAAATGAGATATTAAATTTACATCGTGAGTTTGGCACAACGACTATGATGGTTTCTCATGATCCCAGTGAAATCTACAGACTCTCAAACCGTGTATTGGTGCTTCAGCAGGGGCGTATAGTAAATGACGGTACACCCAAAGAGGTATTGCTTCAAACCAGTGGAAGTCAAAAATTTTCTTTTGAAGGAGAACTTCTGGAGATTGTCAAAGTAGATGTCATCTATATAGCGATTGTGGCAATCGGACAGCAGCTTGTGGAAGTAGTGGTGAGTGAAGAAGCCGCCAAAAAATTGCATATAGGAAAACAGGTACGGGTAAGTACCAAGGCATTTGCACCGGTGATCGTACAAAGTTAGCGGGATTGATTGTAGCCCCTGAGATGTCTGTCCTGCCCGGCAGTGATGATATTTTCATTGCAAAAAGAGGAGAGAAAAACTACAGTTGTAGACAACAACTATAGTTTTGGTTTTAGTGATGTGCTTTTTTTTCGTGTTTTGACTTCTCTGTATTCTTTTCGGCAGATTTTGGTGCAACGTAATCTTCCGTATGCAGACCTGCTTTACAGTTTTGGTAGTTTGCTTTGCAACGTGCAACACACTCTGTGTCACTACCGTATTTGACAGAACAGTCGCCCATACAGTGATTGTATTTGAGATCACACTTCCCTGATGACGAACCTCCGTGTGAAGCAAAAAGTAGATTTGCCGAGAGTATAGCTGCAATAAGAAGTAGTTTTTTCATAGGTGTCCTTTTGAGTATTTTATAACTGTTTATTATAACAAAAGTTTGTTATGAAATTAATTAAGCTTATTTTGTGAATTAACAGCTTTTTGAAGTCCATGTATCAATTGCTGAAATATCGATTTGATCTCTTTCCCGTCCCCAAGTGCTTGCTGAACACTGTTTGCAAAATCTTTTCCCAGAGTTTGTGCATATGTTTTACCGATGGCAAGATAAAGCGCTTTTTTGGTTTCGAACATATTGATTCTCCACTCTTTATCTTTTTTTTGCATTTTTGTTTCAAATGATACGCTTGCTTCATCGTTGTTTAACGGGGAAAAATCTTTTAAGATAAGTACTGTAGGAATCTGTGCTTCGTTTCCATTGATTTCGGGATCTTGTAACTTGATCTCTGCTATTTTGATTTTATGGTGCAGTTTTGTAGCATCGGGATCTTCTTTAAGGGTGTATTTTGCTGCATTTTGGGGTTTATGCTCTTTTTCTGCAAGCCAGAAGTCATATGCTATTCCGGAAGGGGTAGTATTTTTTGAAGCACAGCCTGTCAACAGGATAACAGCTGTTACTATTGTATATATTAATTTCATAAAAACTCCTTTTCTTTACCTCATGATAACATGAAAACTATATAGGCATATGAGAAAAATGCAGATAATATTTTACTTTCAGTATTTAATATACGAAAGAAATTAAAATTTTATATATTTCTGACGATAATGTATAAAATTTTGACATTTAAAGGAAGGGATTTTAAATGAAATTGGAAAAATTGCATTTTAGTGTTCATGATGATGAAGAGTGTAGTTGTGGGGCACTGGTCGCACTAGAAGCAGGTAAAGATATCCCTTTTGAAGTGAAACGTATTTTTTATATATATGGTGTGGATTACCATCAAAAACGTGGTGCGCATGCACATCGTACTTCCTGGCAGTTACTTGTGTGTGTTCATGGAAGTTGTGAAATTATTCTTGGTGATGGAAGAGAGACAGAGAGGATATTGCTTGATGCTCCAAACAAAGGAGTTGTTCAGAAGCCGTTGATTTGGGGAGAGATGGAACATTTTTCCAAGGATGCTGTTTTAATGGTACTTTCTGACTCTTTATATGATCCGGACGAGTATATACGCGATTATAAAGAATTTCTGGAGTTATGCGGAGTCTCTTCATGAAGATAATACGTTATGAGGATGATTTAAAAAACGTTTGGAATGACTTTTTAAGAAATACGAAAAATTATCATTTCTTTTTTCACAGGGAATATTTGGCGTATCATGGCGAAAGGTTTGAAGATTTTTCATTACTGGTTTACGATGAAAAAGAGAAACTGGTAGCTCTTTTACCGGCAAATGTAGAGGGTGATACGCTTTTTTCCCATATGGGGTTGACTTATGGCGGTTTTTTGATCAATGACAATATGAAAGTAGAAAAGATGCTTGAGATTTTTGAAGCATTGAAATGCTTTCTTGTATCTAAAGGTATTTCAAAATTGATTTATAAAACGATTCCCTATATACATCATTACAAACCGGCGGAAGAGGATCGTTATGCGCTCTTTATACAAAATGCAAAGTTGATTCAGCGTGATGTCGGAGCTGTGATTGACTTGCAAAAACCTGTTAAATATTCAAATGGACGTAAGTGGAGTTTGAAAAAGGCGAAAAAAGAGTCTTTTACGATTGAAGAGAGCAGGGATTTTAAACTTTTCTGGGGACTTTTGGAAGAGATTTTAAAGCAGCAGCATGATTCCAAACCTGTTCATACCCTTGCAGAGATAGAGCATTTAAACAACCTTTTTCCTGAAAATATACGACTCTATCTGATTTACAAAGAGCAACATTTAATGGCAGGGGGAATTACATTTGATAATCCAGAGATCACACATCTTCAATATGTTGCCAATTCCAATGAAGGTAGACAAATTGGTGCGTTGGATTATCTGATCGATCATTTGATTAATGATCGGTTAAAACGAGGTAAGCGCTTTTTTGATTTTGGTACTTCGAACGAAGAGCAGGGGCGTGTATTGAACAAGGGATTGATAGATCAAAAAGAGCGTTTTGGTGCCAGAGCAGTTGTCAATGATCGCTATGAATGGATATTGCAATGATTTTGTTTTTGGATTTGAAATCAATAAATGCTCCTTATATGGAAGCGATGCGTAATGCTTCAAAGAGAGTGATAGAGAGCGGATGGTATATACTGGGTAAAGAGGTTGAGAATTTTGAAAAAGCATTTGCTGATTATTGTGAAACAGAATATGCGATTGGGGTTGCTAGTGGTCTTGATGCACTCTCTTTGATTTTCAGAGCATACAAGGAGATGGGTGTTTTAGAAGAAGGCGATGAAGTGATTGTACCTGCAAATACATACATTGCTTCTATCCTGGCTGTCAGTGAAAACGGTCTTAAACCTGTTTTTGCGGAGCCGGATATAGAAACATACAATATTGATCCTGCTGAAATTGAAGCAAAAATCACAGAGAAAACCAAAGCAATTCTTGCAGTACATCTCTATGGGCAGAGTGCGGATATGCAGCGTATTTATGAGTTGGCAAAAAAGTATAATCTAAAAGTAATCGAAGATGGTGCACAGGCACATGGTGCGCGTCATCACGGTAAACGTGTAGGAACTCTCGGAGATGCTGCCGGCTTCAGTTTTTATCCCGGAAAAAATCTGGGAGCTTTGGGTGATGGTGGTGCAGTGACTACGAATGATGCGGCTTTGGCAGAGAGTGTCAGAGTACTTCGGAACTATGGAAGTGCAAAAAAATATTATAATCTCTATAAAGGTGTCAATAGCAGGCTGGATGAGATACAGGCAGCTTTTTTATCTCTCAAACTTCCATATTTGGATCAAAATAATGCAAAACGTACCGAGATAGCAGCAAAGTATTTGGAAAAGATCAATAATCCAAAGCTGATATTGCCAGTTCAAAAGAGTGAAAATGATCATGTATGGCATCTTTTTGTTATACGCACCAGGGAGAGAGAGAAGTTGCAGAATTATCTTCATAATAAAGGTATTGCGACAATGATTCACTATCCTGTTCCTCCGCATAAGCAGGAAGCGTATCGTGAATATGCCGGGCTTGCACTGCCTTTGACAGAACAGATACATCGTGAAGTTTTGAGTATCCCCCTTCATGAGATGTTGAAGGAAGAGGAAGTTGAAAAGATTATTACTGCTTTAAACGGTTTTTGATTCGCAGCAGTTGGATACGGATTGTAAATTTGGCAATCTCTTTTGCCAGAAGGTATTTGTGATAACCATAAAAATTATTCCAGTGGTGAATGAGTGTCTTTCTGCTATCGATAAGCAGCTGGATGAATTTTGGATTGTTCTGGATACTCATATTGTTTTCATGCAGCCGGTAAGCACTTACTTTTTCATCGAGAAATCCTATCAGGTTTTTTTGGGCAAACTGTAGATAGAGATCATAATCTTCCATATACATCTCTTCATTGTAGTTGCCAAATTCCTTATAAAAATCGCGTTTGACCATCAAGACTGGTCCGGGAACGGCAAAATTGGAAATAAACTCCTCTTTGATCCCCTCATCTGTCAAAAGTTTTGCTCTGTTGGCATGTCTGAGTGAAAAAAGACCGCTTTCATGTGTTTTTTTACCATTTTGATCGACTACGATGCAGTCTGCAAAAACAGCATATTTCTCAGGATGTTCCTGAAGATAACGATATCTCTTTTCGAGCCCTCCCTCTAAAAGATAGTCATCACTTGCGAGTGTTACAAGATATTTTCCGCTTGAAAGTTCCAGAAGTTTGTTAAGTGTTTTTGTCAGTCCCTGATTTTTTTGGCTTTTATAGATGATTTTTATTTTATCGCCGTTTTTTTTGATCCACTGTTGTATTACCTGGTCGGTATTGTCTGTTGAACCGTCGTTTATGATGACGATCTCTTTGTTTTTAAAACTATCATGTAAAATCGAATCAAGTGTTTGAGTGACATAGTTTTCATGGTTATAAGCGGGAATCAAAATAGAGATAGTCGGCACAATAAAAACTCCTTTGTATGACAATATTTACCTAAATCGGATTTTGTATAATATTTTTTAGAGATATACCGATTTATGTTATAGTACTATTATAGTCAATTTTTTTATATGAGGGAAGTATGATGAAATCACTGACACTTGGATTGAATTTTTTTGGCGGACATGATACAAGTATTTTTGCCATTTTTGAAGATGATCTTTACGGACTTTCGCAGGAACGCATTACCCGTATCAAACATGATGCTATCTTCCCTGTTGATGCTTTACTTGAGATGTTACGCTATAAAAAGATAGATCCTGCTGTCATAGAAAAGTTAGATGTGGGTGTAGCGACATTGGCATTTCAGAAACGTATATTTAACGAGTATGCCTATGAGATGACTACTTCATTGCGCCGAATGCTTAAAGGAAGTGATGAAACACTCTATATCAAAGATTTTGTTCAGAGAAAAGAGACACTTCAGAAGAAGGGAAAATTTTCTCAGTTGCTTACTTTCGCCAGAAGCAGAGAGGGACGTAAGTATCTGAAGATGCAGTTTACAGGGAAAAAAATACCTCTGGATGCAATTATCCAGAAACATCTTAAAAAGATTTTCCCCAATGCTAAACTAAATATCTCTTTTTATGAACATCATCTTACACATGCCTATTCGACTTATTATGCTTCAGGCTTTGATGAAACGCTTGTGTTTACTTTTGACGGAGAAGGGGATGGTTGTTTCTCCAGAGTGTATGAAGTAAAAAAGGGAGAGTTTCATGAAGTCGGGGCAAGTGAAAACCGATATGTTGAAAACATGAAAATATATGACTTTGCAGACAGTGGCTATGCATCGGTAGGGAATATCTACTCTATTTTTACCTATTTACTGGGATATACTCCCAATGCTGATGAAGGGAAAGTGGAAGCACTAGCAGCGTTTGGTAATCATCAAAACAGCCTTTTTGACGATCTCTGTGCCGTTGCTGAGGTTAATGAAGAGAGATTATCTATCGAATTGAATGTTGCCAAACTTAACGAGATATTTGACCCGAAAAATCTGGACAAGCTTTTTAAAGAGTTTACGAAAGAGGATATCTCTGCGGCTCTTCAGAAAGCATTGGAAGAGATTGTATTGCGTTATTTGCGTATAGTTAAAAAAAGATATCCCGCAAAACGACTGGCACTGGCTGGAGGCGTAACGGCAAATGTTATCATGAATATGAAGATTTTTGAAGAACTTTTTGAGGAGATATTTATTATTCCTGCAATGGGAGATGACGGTATTTCTCAGGGGGCAGCAGTGATGAAATATCTGGAACTCTATCCTGAAGAGAGAGGAAAATTTCATTTTAGGATGATGCCGTACTATGGTTCTGCATATGGTAAAGATGAAGTTGAAAAAGCTTTGATGAAGGCAGGTGTGCAGTATCGGTATTTGGGTGAAGAGGCTTATTTGAAAGCTGCTGAACTGATTGTAGAGGGTAAGATCGGTGCGCTTTTTCATGGACGCTGTGAATTTGGTCCAAGGGCACTTGGAAATCGCAGTATCGTTGCTGATGTACGCAATAAAGAGATTCAAAAACTGATCAATAAAGAGATTAAAAAGCGACCTCTCTTTCAGCCTTTTTGTCCTTCTGTTCTGGAAGAAGAGAGAGAACGTCTTTTTGAAAGAGCATATGATAACAAACATATGACCATTGCGTTTAAACTGAAAGAGGAGTTTAAAGAGGAGATCCCCGGAGCTGTTCATGTAGATTTGACAGCGAGGGTGCAGTTTGTTTCACCACAAGATAATCCCAACTACTATAGTATGATTCAAAGAGTCAAAGAGTTGACAGGTTTTGGAGTGATTATCAATACCTCTTTTAACAAACATGGACGTACGATGGTACTTACACCGGAGCATGCTTTGACTGATTTTATCGATACAAATCTTGATTTTATGGTGATGGAAGGATTTTTGGTTAATCGTTAGGATTTTTTGGGATGAATTTCATGCAATAACTGGTCGTATACTTCACTGGTTGTTTCAAAATCATCTCTCTTTTTTGCTTTAGTCCGGGTAATCTCCTCTTTCATGATCTTTGTAAGTTCATTGATTCGTCTTTGGACTTCTCTTTTGCAGCCTCTTTTATGCTGTTCCAGACAGATTTCAATCATCTTGATCAGTTGTGGAAGCAGGGAATTTGTCATCTTGGTGTAAAGATCGGTATAGGCGCGTTTTTCGATAAAATTGACAAATGTTTTCTGCTGGTCTTTGCTCAAATCCCAGATATCCTGGATATGTGCAACCTGATTGTTGATGGTGTCATGTTTCTGATGTTGTTCGATATTGCGCTTTTTATGGATTTTTTCCAAAAATTTATGCTCTTTTGTTTTTTTGATTTTGAGTTTATTTTTCCGCAACTCCTTTTTTCGTTTAAAGTGAAGAGAAACTACCACAATCATATAAATCAAAAGCAGCACTGCAAGGGAGAGTGAAACGATGCCATCCAGAAAGGGGAGTATAATAGCAGCACAGAAAACACCAAATAGAAAGTAGTTCAGTCTTGTATCTATCCCCATATGCATAGTTTAAATGCCTCCCCGATCTCTTTTGCTGCGGTTCTCTTTTTCATAAACATAGGCATTGAGTGCGCTGATGTATGCTCTGGCACTGGCTATCATCGTGTCGATACTCAGACCATGACCTGTAAAACTTGGAAGAGCGGGATCAAAACTAACCTTGACGGTAACTTTTGCCAGTGCATCTTTTCCCTGCGTAACGGCGGTGACTTTATAGTCTTTGAGTTCTCCTTTGATTTGGGAAATACGGTCTACGGTTTTAAAGATGGCATCCATTGTACCATTGCCGATACCTGCGTCGGTGATCTCCTCATCTTCATATTTGATACAGATGGCAGCACTTGGTACACCGTTCATGCAGTCGTTGATCTGGAGATTGACAAGTTCGTAGGTTTTGGGAACCTGGACGATCTCATCGGTGATGATGGCTCTCAAGTCATCGTCGAAAATCTCTTTTTTCTTATCGGCAAGCAGTTTGAAACGTGCAAAGGACTGGTTAAGTTCCTCCTCTGAAAGTTTATATCCCAGAGATTCGATCTTCTCTTTGAATGCATGACGACCGGATAGTTTACCCAAAACAATAGTTTCTGCATTATCCAATCCGATATCTTCTGCCCGCATAATCTCGTAAGTTTCTTGATGTTTGAGTACGCCATCCTGGTGAATACCGCTTTCATGAGCAAAAGCGTTTTTACCGACAATCGCTTTGTTCGGCTGGGGAACGATACCCGTAATGTTGGCTACCAGTCTGCTGGCAGGGTAGATCTCTCTGGTGTTGATACGTGTATCGAGACCTTCAAAATAGTCATTTCTGGTTTTCAGAGCCATTACAATTTCTTCCATGGCAGCATTTCCTGCGCGCTCTCCCAGACCGTTGATGGTACACTCAACCTGTCTGGCACCGTTTTTTACAGATGCCAGAGAATTTGCCGTCGCAAGTCCGAGATCATTGTGGCAATGTACAGAGATGATTGCGCGATCTCCTACAAATTCGTGCAGTTCTTTGATTTTTGCACCCATCTCTTCAGGCATTGTATAGCCTACTGTATCGGGGATATTGAGTGTTGTTGCCCCTGCCGCAATGACAGCATCAAGAATCTCTTTGAGAAAAGGCATTTCACTTCGTCCTGCATCTTCACAGCTGAATTCTACGTCGTCAGTAAATGTTCGTGCATATTCTACTGCTTCTACAGCTTTTTGGATAACCTGATCCGGTGTCATCTGAAGTTTGTATTTCATGTGAATAGGGCTGGTTGCGATAAATGTATGGATACGTTTGTATTTTGCATCTGCAATGGCATCACCGGCTGCTTTGATATCCCGGCTCAGTGCTCTGGCAAGAGAACAAACGGTTGAGTTTTTTATTACTTTGGCGATATTGCTGATCGCTTCAAAGTCTCCCGGACTTGCAGCTGCAAAACCAGCTTCGATAATATCCACATTGAGCTTTTCCAGTTGCAGCGCAATTTGTATTTTCTCTTCCATATTCATTGAAGCACCGGGACTCTGTTCTCCGTCCCTTAAAGTAGTATCAAATATTTTTACGATTTTATCACTCATATATACTCTTCGGATTTTTTTGAGATTATCATATATTCAAGATTAAAAAGGGGTTAATTGAAGGGGAATGTTTTTGGGGAAGGAAACACATCCAGGTGTTTCCTTAGGTGTATGTTATTACCTTTAGAGGTGGATTATTTCTCTTCTGAAGGTTTTTCATCCTCATTATCTGTTTTTCCAGGTGTTTCTTGCTCTGCATTTTCAGATGTTTTCTCTTCAGATTCATTGTCAGGTTTACTTTCTTTTTGTTTCTCTTCCTCTTTGCTGATAGCTTTGTTGATATCTTCGTTTGGTTCTTCATGATCAGTCAGCCTGCTTTCCATACCATGCGCTTCTTCATACTTTTTGATAATATCAACAACGGTTTTACCTTCGATGGTTTCTGTTTCAAAAAGTTTTTGAACCATCTCTTCGATAGCGCCTTCATAGTCTTTAAGTGTTTGTACTACATGTTTATAACGCTCATCAAGGAGGTTTTTGACATATTCGTCTACTTTCTCTGCTGTTTTGGAGCTGTACTCTTTTACAGAACCACCTTGTAGGAAAGTACTTCTTTGTTTTTCCAGTACCATCAATCCTGCAACGTCACTCATACCGTAGAGTCCTACCATCGCTTTGATGATATCTGTTGCACGTTCAAGGTCATTACCGGCACCGGTAGAGATTTCTTTGATAAATACTTCTTCAGCTGCGCGTCCGCCCAGGAGTACATCGACTTCGGCTATAAGTTCATGTTTTTGCATCAGGTACTTATTCTCTTCCGGAGTGTTAAGTGTATATCCCAGTGCTGCAAGACCACGCGGTACGATAGAAACTTTGGAAACTTTTTTCGCACCTTTGGTAGTTTCGGCAATCAGTGCATGACCACTTTCATGATAGGCAACGATTCTCTTCTCTTTCGGATTGATACGTCTTGATTTTTTCTCAAGACCTGCAATAGCACGCTCTACAGCTTCAAAGAAATCTTTTTGTTCGACGTGTGTTTTGTTTTTTCTACCTGCCAGAAGGGCTGCTTCATTGATAATATTTGCCAGATCTGCACCTGCTAGTCCTGCTGTCAGTCTTGCAATCTCTTC
>CAZYZD010000019.1:15917-29271 GCA_964651755.1 uncultured Sulfurospirillum sp.
CCCATCATTCCGCTTGCTGCACGGCTTTTACCGATAGCGTCGATCTCATCGATAAAAATGATAGAAGGAGCCTCTTTTTTTGCATTTTCAAAAAGATCTCTTACACGGCTTGCACCGACACCGACAAACATCTCGATAAAACTTGAACCGGAAACAGAAAAGAACGGCACATCCGCTTCACCTGCAACTGCTTTAGCGAGTAATGTTTTACCAGTACCCGGAGGTCCTACTAAAAGTACACCTTTGGGAATCTGTGCACCAAGGTTCATATAACGTTCAGGGTATTTCAGAAAATCAACAATCTCCTTGACTTCCTCTTTTGCTTCTTCTACACCGGCGACATCGTCAAATTTTACTTTGGGCTTCTCAGAGTTGACCAGCTTTTTGCTGCTTCCCATTCCAAGTATGCCTCCGCCCATATTTTTTTGCATACGGCTGGTAAGCAACATCCAGATACCGACAAAAATAAAGATAGGAATAATCCATGAAAAGAGTATCTCCGTCAGCCAGTTGGTCTCATTGTAACCGCCGTAGGGAATTTTATTTTTGTCTAGCAATGGAATAAGAGTATTGTCTTCTCCCACTTTTTTAACATAATAGATAGTTCGTACACCATTGTTGTCAGCAACTGCTTTGATCATAGTCTGTCCGATGGCAACATAGTTGATTTTTCCATCTTTGATCAGCTGTTTCAGCTCGTAATAATTAATATTTCTGGTAGTTGCCTGGGAAAAACCGCCTTGACCATTGTCCGTACCTACACCGTTTGTCGGTTCAACCATCGTTTTGAAAAGCAAGATGATTAAAACTGAGAAAATGGCAAAAATCACCAAAGGGTTTTGGTTGAAAAAATTGTTGTTTTTGTCATTTTTGTTGTCTTGAGACATCTAGATCCTTTTAAAAATGAGTGTATGCCACTCTTTGTTTTGTAAATTTTCCAATAATTCAAAGTCTTGATATTTTTCTTTGACTTTATCAATATATTTGTCAATTATACCCGATAGAATTAAAATTCCGCCAAGTTTGACTGACTTTTTCAAATCTTTATGGATCATTAGAAGAACATCTGCAATAATATTGGCAACAACAATATCGTATGTTTTGGTACTATTGTGTGCTGAACCGATCCAGGACTCATGAAAATCAATGTTGTTCAGTGTGAAGTTGTCTTCTGCACTTTTTACAGCAATTTCATCAGTATCGCAAATGTCAACTTTTGCACCCATTTTTGCAGCAGCAATAGAGAGAATACCACTCCCGCATCCTACATCAAGCAGTGTATCATTTTCTTTGACATAATTGTTAATCGTCTGTAAACAGGAATAGGTTGTTTCATGATGTCCTGATCCAAAGGCAAGTGCCGGATTGATGATAATGTCGATAGTATTCTCTTTTGGATTTTCCCACTGGGGTCTGACATAGAAGTTTCCTACTTCAATAGGTTGAATAGAGGATTTGTATTTGTTGATCCAATCTTCATTTTTCTCTTTTGAGAGTGTTGTATGTACTGAGATACCAAGTCTTTCTCCCATGGATTCTATTGCCCATGCAACATCGTCAAGCGGTTCGTTGTTTCGTACAATTAACGAACCGTTTTTCTCTTCGATTGCATTTTGCATAATCTCAAGCAGCGTCTCGCTGAAAATATCCAGATGAGATTCAGGGGTGACAATAAGTTGATAATAATATTCGTTCATTCTCTTTTTCGTATTATAGGACTGCCTCTAGCTTTTCTTGTAAAACTTGAGGTGTAAATGGTTTTACTATATAATTGTTTACACCTGCTTTAAGTGCGGTGATTACTTCCGCTTTTCCACCTTCTGTTGTTACCATGATAATCGGCATTTCAGAATATTTGTCTTCTGCTCGTACTTTTTTTACTAATTCAAGTCCATTCATTTCCGGCATGTTCCAGTCTGTGACAAGAATATCGATGTCACTGTTTTGTTCCATCACTTCCCATGCTTTTGCACCATCTTCCGCTTCTAAGATCTCTTTGTGTCCCAGTCTCGCAAGTGTATTTTTAATAATTCTTCTCATTGTTGAGCTGTCATCTACTACCAAAAACTTCATTTTTTCCCTTTTAAACTTGATTATTATCGTTATGTTTGTGCTATCTTAAAAGCCTCCTCAAGATCAAGAGTACCTTCATAGAAAGCTTTACCCACAATTACTCCGGATATCTTACCTGTCTCTTTGAGAGATTTGATATCACCTATATCTTTAACACCGCCGCTGGCAATGGTATCCAAACCACTTGCTCCGGCAATTTCAAGTGTAAAGTCAACGTTGACGCCGCTTAGCGTACCATCCTTTCCAACATCGGTACAGATAATTGCCTCTACACCAGCCTGAGCAAACTCTTTTGCCAGATCAGTTGCTTTCATAGTTGATTTTTCTGCCCATCCTTCAACAGCTACATAACCGTCAATGGCATCAATACCAACTGCAATGCGGTATTTTTTTGCAACTTCTTTCACAAAATCGGCATTTTTTAATGCAACTGAACCTAAAATAATACGATCTATACCAATATCGAGATAGCGTTTAATAGTTTCTTCATCACGAATACCACCGCCAAGCTCTATCTCTATATCGCACATTTGCCGAATTTTTTTAATTTGTTCGAGATTTTTCGGTTCACCTGCAAAAGCACCGTTGAGATCGACTAGATGCAGCCATTTGCTTCCCATCTCCTCAAAACGTTTTGCAAGTTGCCACGGTTCATTGCTGTAGATTTTTGCACTATCCATCAAGCCTTTAGTAAGGCGTACTGCTTGTCCATCTTTCAAATCGATTGCCGGTAAAATATCCATATTACATATCCATAAAGTTTTTTAGTATTTGAAGTCCGTTTTTATGTGACTTCTCAGGGTGGGGTTGAAACCCGTAAATGTTTCCATTATATATAGCACTTGGAAACGTATAACCATAAAGTGTCTCTCCCATTGTATATTGCTCCTCACACTCTGCATGATAACTGTGTACAAAATAGAGATAAAATGCATCAGGAAGATTTTTGAGCAGTGGTGTTTTCTTTTTGACAAAAAGTTCATTCCATCCCATATGTGGTACTTTAAGTGGTTTTGGAAATTTTTGGGTGTCAAATTTTACAACTTTGCCAGGAATAAGTCCCAGCCCCCGGTGCATACCGAACTCTTCCGAACTTTCCAGAAGCAGCTGCATTCCCAGGCAGATGCCCAAAAGCGGTTTTCCGCTTTCGGCAAATGTTTTGACTGCTTCATCCATTCCTGTTTTTTGCAGGTGTTCCATTGCATCACCAAAAGCACCTACACCGGGTAAGATGATTTTATCATATTGGTCGATTTTTTGAGGATCCTGTACAATTTCCGCTTTTGCACCTATCTTTTCAAAAGCATTGCGTACACTGGCAAGATTTCCCATATTGTAATCAATGATTGCTATCATATTTTGCTATCTCCGTTTGAATTCCTTCTGTAAATATGGATGTATAAGATTTATGTTGCGGCAATTTATGTGCCATAGTATCCAGATATGTCAGATAATCTTCTAAAATAAGATTTCCTTTCAAAAGTTCATATTTGAGGTAGAGCCAGTAGGTATTGAGAACATCGCTTTCGCAATACTCTTTGATGGCATCAAGTTTACCTTCGTAGTAGAGGGTATGTACCTGGTCTCCGCTGACATCGAACTTACCCGGAATACCTGCCATATTGCAGAGAAGGTCAAGTTTTAAACCGCGTATGGCACCGAATTCACTGATGTGATCCATCAAGTCTACATGAAAACGGTCACTGAAACGGTATCGGTAGTTATCCCACTTGCTTTTGTTCAACTCTTTGTTGTCTTTGTCGTAAAATGCCGGGCAGGAGAGGTTGTATTTCATCGCTCTTATCATGAGCATAGGAATATCAAAATTCCTTCCGTTAAAGCTGACCAATTTTGGATTGTGTTTATCGATGAAGTGAAGGAAGTTTAAAAGCATTTCCCTTTCATCTCTTCCTCCGATAGAGTTTACTTTCTCAAATGCACCAAAGTCATCGCTGATAACAGCGGAAATAGCGACTACCTGATGAAATGGAACCGGCAGGAATGAACTTCCGCTTTTCTCTTCCTGAAGAGAGAATGCCTGGTTTGTGACACTTAAGTCATCGCCTTCTAATTGAAACTGTTTACGAATCAGATCTGTGTCGGGAATTGTTTCGCAGTCAAATATACAGATCATAAAATGCCTTCTGATTTTTGGGGAGTATTATAGCGAAATTGTGTAAAGTAAAGATTGTGAAGAGGAATCATACGGGAGAATCCGTATGATTTTGAAAGTGCGAAATTAATACTTTTTTTTGCCCTTTTGTACTTTTGTGCTAAATTCTGTAGCTTGACCGGCAGCAAGGAGTTTTGCCTGACCTATCCAGTTCTCACGGTTTACTCTGCCTTTAAATACAAGATAATTGTCAATCCATTTTACATTTTCCGGTGTCCATGCTGCAATTTGTCCAAAATGGAAAATACCAAGTTCATTAAGGGCTTCCTCAATTTTCAAACCAATGCCACTGATCTCTTTGAGATCATCAGGTATACCGTTGACAGGTGCCGGAAGTGCTTCAGGTCTTTCGCCTTCAATACCTTCAATTGTCTTTTGAAAAGCCTGTGCTTTTTCATCAGAAGATTCTTGAATTTCTTCATTTACCAGAGAGAGACTTGCCTTTTCCTCATCGCTTAATTGTACAGTTGTATTAGATGAAGCTGTAGAAGAGGAGAGTCCTAATTGTTTGTTTTTTGGTACAGCTGCTTCCTCTTCATAGCTATTAAGAGGAGGGGTTCCTCTCAACTCGTCATCTTTTTCACATTTGCTTATTTTTCCCAACAGATAGCCTATTATTGCACCTATGATGGCTGCAATAATAAGGCACAATATCATATCCATAGCCATTTGTAGTAAATTATCCATCCTTATCTCCTTCTATTTTATAACTTTAAATTCAACCCGTCGATTGATCTGTTTATGTGCCGGTGTGTCATTTTTGACCAATGGCTTACTTTCACCGTATCCTTTTGCGACAAGTCTGTTCGCATCAATACCTTTACTGACAAGATATCGTTTTATTGCTTCTGCTCTTTTTTGACTTAGTTTAAGATTGTTCTCTTTCAAACCGTCTGAGTCGGTGTGCCCACCGATTTCTACATGAATATTTGGATACTTTTTAAGAACACGAACTACCTGATCAATTATTTTTTTGCTTTTTTGAGTGAGTTTATCTTTGGCATAGAGGAATTCTACGCGTTTATTTTTTAAAATTTTATCAAGTGCTTTTTGTGCTTTTTGTTCTGCCTCTCTCTTTTTTGCAAGTGGTTCTTTTTCTGTTTTTTTAGTTGTTTTATTCGCATCTGTTGAAGGCGGGTTCTTTTTTACAACAGGTTTGACAATTTTTGGTGGTGCCTCTACCGTAATCTGATTTTGGATATTTATTTTTTGATCGATTTCCGATACTGCCTTGATTGCAGCCTCTTTACTCTCTGCACTTGTGACTGTACCGTTTAAAGTGATTGTCTTTTCTTTGTATTCAAAAAAACCATTTTGGAAATTGGATAATGTTTTTGCAATATCAGAGATAGATGCAAACATTTTTTTATTGTCTGCATTTGGATCAATAATAACTGCTCCTTTTTCGACTTTTTTATTTGTTTGAGATGCAATGGTGTTGAGTATCTGCTTTACTGCTTCTTCAGAAGGAAATACCCCTGAAATCCTGAACATATCATCTTCTTTGATGATTTTAAGCATAATATCTTTTTTTGTAACTGTATCTGCAGCTTGTTGTGTTGTAGTTTGGTCATTTTTTTGTTCTGGTATTATGGTTACTGGAACGGTTGCTTCCTGTTGGGAATTTTTTATTGTCTGTAATTTATTCCAGACACAAAAAATAATCAAAAAGAGCAGCAGCCATATCCATAGCCACATCCATTGTCGACGTGTCATTTAAAACTCCTTTATATCTGAATAGACTATTTTATCTGATTAAATATAAAAATATATTAACTTTCTAAAACTATGCAATAAATATTTGAATTTTTATGGCTTACCAATATAAAAGGTAAAATAAGATGAACGAAAACCTTTATTTCCAATTTTTCGATATTGGATCGCGGCACCATCAAAGTTTTTTGCCTCTTGATAAAGCAGCCCCAGTGCATAGCGGCTCTCCATATTTGAAGTATCTGTGAGTTTGGATAGTTCCAGCAGGGCAATGGCATTTGCATGATGTCCGCTGCCGATTGCCGCAACGGCAGCAAGAAAAAGTGTGTGGGTATCGTTTTGTCCGCAATCGTCTATGAGGTTATTATAGATATTGTATGCTTTTTCAAATTGTTGCGTGTAGATTGCGGTAAATGCTTTGGTAAGTTTAAAAGCGATATATTCGTTATATTTTGTGCTCTCTTTTTCCAATTTTGTCTGAAGTTTGTGTACTATACCTGCAATATTCAGCATTGAAATATAGAGTTCTCTTGGAAGTGTTTCTCCGAAATAGAGTGGACGAAAGTCGAGATTTGTATTGATAAGTTTTTCCTGAATGGTTTTGGCGTAAGTTTTGATATTGGTTTTATCATGATGCGCGTCAAGGTAGAGGATATTACTGACAAGATCTTTGGGCAGTAGTTTTTGTAACGCTTCTGTACTCTCTTTATATTCTTTCGCCTCTGAACGATTGTAGGCAAAGATGATATCGATAGCAGTATCGAAAGGGTGTATATTTGCCGGAAGATATCCATACGGCATTGAGAGAGTCTCTTTTGCAATATTGATAAGTGCGCTAATGCGTTGTTTATATGTTTCATCTTTTATTACAGATAAAAGGGCATAGATTTGATCAAGATTGTCTATTGTTGGATCTTTGTTGATCAAATATGCACAGTAAGATTTGAAAATCGTAGCTTCGAAAAGTGTAGGATCAAGAGTCTGACTTTTGGCGAATTCTTTATATGCATCTTTGAAGTTGAACATTTGAGCATAGGTAAGTCCCAGGTTGTAGTGTAAAACAGCATCCCAGGGATACTTTTTCAGGGCATCTTTAAGGATGGCATGGGTTTCGTAGAGTCTGTGGGAAAGTGAAAATTCAATTGCTCTGGCAATTTCAAGATTGACCTGTGCAATACTTTTGCTTGTGGTAAGATAGTTCAGAGCAGATTTTGTTTTGTCTATATCGATATTTCTTGCTCCTTTTTTGATTCCTTTGATGCCATTTTCATAAAAGGAGAGTTTGAAAGGAGCATAATAGAAAAGAAGAGAAAATTTATAAAATTTATCTAAAAAAAGTTTTTTCTGAAACTCTTCCTGTGCTACAACAGGGTCAAAAAGAGACTCTTTCAAATGTACCTGAATAGGGTATATTTCCGTGGCATTTGGATCTTTTTGTATTACTTCTTCCATTAGACGTGCTGATGTTTCCAGGTTGCCTAACCGGTTTTGTGTAAGAGCGAGTGCAAGTTTTGCTTCTTTGAGATGGTCTTTGATCTCTATCGCTTTTTGCAGATAGTCGGATGCTATTTTAAAATCACCGCTGTTGGCATACAGCAGACCGAGCGTAAAGAAGTTTTTTGCACTGTCCGCATGTTCGAGCATACTTATAGCATTTTGCAGACTTCCAAAAGAGGTATAGATTTTAGAACCTATAAAAAACTCTTTTTTACGATAATAATCTGAAGTAGGGTGGGTAATTGAAACGATGGCTTCAGGGTATGCATTTTGGTAGTAATTGAGCAGGGTATTGTAAAATGAGTAGAGAGGAGAATCCTGTTCATATACGAGATACTCTTTTGAGAGTTGCAAATAGCGCTCAAAAAGTTGTTTATCTTTGAGGTTGTAAGCACATACGGCAGCGTTAAGTGCACTTTCACATTTGAGTTTATCATCGAGTGAAGCTTTGTCAAAAGCTTCTATAGCGACAGTGTAGTTATGGTCTTTGAGTTTTGCGACTCCAATATTAAACCAGGAGAGTGCATGATTGTATCTGGCAATTTTCTGATAGAGTTGGAGTGCTTTCTCTTTTTCACCTCTTTGGTAAAGTGTTTGAGCCTCTTTAAGCCACTGTTGTATTTTGCTGTTTTCTTTTTGGGGTTTCTCTTTGGTAATGATTTTTTCTGCAATCTCAGTGGCATTAACTTCATGTAGAGGTGTAGATTTTTTTTTGTTATAAAGATAGAAAAAGATTACGCCGAGTATCAGAATAGCAAAAGTGAGAAGAATGATTATGATATAAATGAGTTTGTTATGCTGTTCTTTATCAAGTTTTTCTTCGACAACCGAGGCGGCTTCAACAAGATCATCCTCTTCGAGTTCTTCATCTTCGAGGTTTAAAAACTCTTCTTCAGCCATCGGTTATACTCTTGTTTATGTTATATATTTTTGAAGTACATCCGGGATGGTTACGGAACCGTCTTCATTCTGATAGTTTTCCATGATCGCAATCAGTGTTCTGCCTACTGCCAGGGATGAACCGTTTAGTGTATGTACAGGAAGATTTTTCTTTCCCTCTTTATAACGTATCTTTGCCCGTCTTGCCTGAAATGCCCTGGTATTTGAAATAGAAGAAATTTCACGGTAGCGGTTTTGCCCGGGTAGCCAAACTTCAAGATCAATTGTTTTTGCCGCGGAAAAACCGAGATCACCACCACAAAGCAGAACTAGTCTGTGCGGTAGACCAAGTGATGTTAAAAGATCACTCGCACAATTGACCATTTCATCAAATACTTGATCGCTTTGTTCCGGTGTTGTAATAGAAACCAGTTCTACTTTGTCAAACTGGTGTTGTCGGATCATTCCTCTGGTGTCACGTCCTGCACTTCCCGCTTCTTTACGAAAACAGGCTGTGTAGGAGGTTAGTTTGAGGGGAAGTTCTTCTGCTTGTAAAATTTCATCTCTGAAAAGATTGGTTACCGGTACCTCGGCTGTTGGTATCAGATAGAGTGGTTCATCTTCAATTTTAAATAGATCATCTTCAAACTTTGGAAGTTGTCCTGTACCTAAAAGTGAGTCACGGTTAACCAGATAAGGAACACATACTTCTTCAAATCCTCTTTGATGATTAAAATCGATCATGTAGTTGATGAGAGCTCTTTCAAGTTTTGCTGCATCGTTTTTAAGTACGGAGAATCTGCTTTTTGCCAGTTTGACACCACGCTCAAAGTCGATCCATTCTGGTGTAATAGAAAGATCCCAGTGTTCTTTGGGTGTGAAATGGAACGTTTTTGGTTCAAGTACTTTTTTGATCTCTATATTATCCTCTTCATCTTCACCCTCCGGTACATCATCATCAGGAATATTGGGAATGTTGAGAGCGATATCATACATGCGCTCTTCCAGCTCTCTGACAATCTCCTGTTCTGCTGCAATTTTCTGTTTGTTTTCAGCCAGCTCTTTTTTGAGTGCTGCAATATCCTTCCCCTCTTTTTGGTAAACAGGAAAGAGTTTGCTTTTTGCATTTTGTTCTGCTTGCAACTCTTCAAGCACTTTACGCTGCTCCTTGAGTTTCAGTGAGATCTCTTTGAGTTGTGCCAATAGTGTCTCATCGACTTTTTTCTTTTGCAGTTTTGTTGCCACAGTATCAAAATCGTTTTGCAAAGCTTTTAAATCAAGCATAAAGGTCCTTTATCTGTAAATACCTACGGCATCTCTGATGATTTTCATCTTCTCTTTAGCGATAGCAGAAGCTTTTTGGGCTCCTGCATCTAAAATTTCCAGTACTTCCTCTTTATGGTTGAGGTAATATTCTCTTTTTTGACGAGCGTCACTGAAATGATTCCAAATTAACTCTTTAAGATACATTTTAAAGTGTCCATGTCCCTCTCCACCACGTTTGTAACGCTCCTGAAGCTCTTGTTGTCCTGCCTCATCCAAAAAGAGTTTACAAAGATTATATACATTGCAGGTTGCATACTCTTTAGGCTCTTCCATTGGAACAGATTCTGTCACAATTTTGCCAGTCTGTTTTTTGAGCTGTTTCTCTGTGGTAAAAAGGTCGATTGTATTGCCGTAACTTTTACTCATCTTAGCACCATCTGTTCCAGGTACGGTTTGAATATTTTCTTCCGTTTTAAAATTGGGAAGGGTAAAGATATCTCCCCTTTCATTATTGAATTTAATAGCAATATCACGGGTGATTTCAACATGCTGAATCTGATCTTTACCGACAGGGACAATTTCTGCATCATAAAGCAGAATATCAGCAGCCATCAGCACCGGATAGGAAAAGAGGGCATGATTGGCAGAAATACCTTTTGCAACTTTGTCTTTATAGCTATGTGCGCGTTCAAGCAATCCCATTGGTGTATAGCTTGATAGAATCCAGTAAAGCTCAAGTACCTCTTTGACATCTGACTGTACCCACAGTGTTGATTTTTCCGGATCAATCCCTAATGACAAATAAGTAATAGCTGCATCAATTGTATTTTCCCGGAGGGCATTGGCATCTTTGAGTGATGTTAATGCATGATAATCTGCAATAAAGATGAAAAGATCACTTTTGTCCTGAAAATCCAGCATCTGCTTGATTGCACCGAAATAGTTTCCGATATGTAATGTACCCGATGGTTGTATCCCTGTAATAACTCGCATAAAAATAGTGTCCTGATTGAAATGTGGAGATTATATCGAAATAATTTTATGTTTTTCACAGTCGTGTTTTTACCCTTTTTATATAAAAAATGAAAAAAATGTTTCATTTGGTAAATAAAAAGATACTTTCTTGTCTAAAAACTACAAAAGTAAAATAAAATTGTAGATTTTTAAAAGAATTTACCGAAATAGAGATAGAAACAAAAATACATGGAGTCAAAGATGTCTTATAAACTATCTCATATTACAATGAATGCAATTTTGTGTGTAACATTGATGCAGGCTGAAAGTTATGCACAAAATTTACGCGATACAAAGGCACCTGAAAATATAAACAAGTTAAAACTCAAATCATTAGGTGTAAAAAATGCATCTACTACCGTCCTGGTAAGTTGTCACAAGCCACTGAGCAATGATGAGAAGAGTCATTTTTATGAAATGGGTGTAGATACTATTGTTTATGCCGGGGATTTGGATTACTATTTTTATTTGCCTGAATCACTGGTGTATATGCTCTCAAGCGACACTTCTGTCAAATTTATCAGAAAAGTTGGAACAGAACAGAAAACCAATATTAATGATTTGCAAAATGGCGGATTGATGACATTATCCGATGATGATCTGATTGATGTCAATGTTTTATTTTTAAAAGAGTTACAGCCTTATGAGGTTGAAAGATATTTATCGGAAAATAATATTGAGGCGCAAATCAATAAAGTAACACCGGAACTGCGAAGTGCAAAACTTAAATTGACAGTTCATGATTTTAAGAAGATGTCACAATTGCCGCTGGTACAGTATATGGATAAAGTGCAAAAACTTATAAAAACCCATGATATGCCATTACTTGAGACACGTAATGATAAAACTTCAAAAATCAGTCATGTTAAAGAACTGTGGGAGGCACCGTATGATTTAAATGGAAGAAATTTTTCTGTTGGAATTGTGGATGGAGGTGCCGTATTGAAAACACATCAGGAATTTGGAAACCGTGTACATGACAGAACATCCAATGGCGAAGTCAACTTTCATGCAACACATGTTGCCGGTACTATCGGTGCAAAAGGGATTAATTCAAAGGCACATGGTATGGCAAATGAAGTAGAGATATACAGTTATTACTTTGGAGATGATGCTTTTTCGGATGCAGTATTAAATATGTATCGCAAGGATGGTATTTTGTTGTCGAATCATTCTTATGGATATAGTTTAAAGGAACATTTGGCGGAATATGATTCTGTTGCTGCGACACAGGATATTACGGTGAAAAACAATCCATATTTGAATATTTTTGAAGCGGCAGGAAATGATGGTGTAGATGAAAGTTATAGTGAATATGGGATTATTAAGGGACCAGGAAATTCAAAAAATATTTTTACCATAGGTGCATTAAACAGTATGAGTAACAAAGTTGCAACACTGAGCAGTACAGGTCCTGTAAGGGATGGACGTATTAAACCGGATTTATGTGTCAGAGGGGAATTTGTCACTTCTCCATCGAGTGAAAGCAACAGTGCTTATGCAATGATGAGTGGTACATCAATGGCTTCTCCTGCAGCTACAGGAATGGGTTTACTGGTTGCTCAGGAGTATAAGAGAGTGACAGGTGGGTACGATATCCGACATGATACGCTTAAAGCAGTATTGATCAATACTGCTGAAGATATTGCAAATCCAGGACCTGACTATAAAGCGGGATTTGGCATGATTGATGCAAAGGCGGCGGTAGAGGCTATTTCAACAATCTCCGGTAAATACCCTTTGGTGCATATTTCTCAGATTCGCCATGGAAGAGAAAACAGTTATGCTTTCAGATTGCCTGCAAGGAGTGATTTAAAAGTGACTATAGCATGGGTTGATCCGGAGGCAGATCCTTCAAGTGCTGTAACATTGGTCAATGATATTGATATCTTTTTGCAAAATGATGAAACTGGAAAGATCTATTATCCTTATACCTTGGATAAAGACCATCCTTCACGAATAGCACAGCAAAATAAGGCAAATCATGTAGATAATATTGAACAAATTGAAGTAGCTGATTTACCGGCAGGAGATTATAAACTGGTAGTTAAGGGAACAAAAATTATTACAGATACGCAGGAGTATTCACTAGCAGCGAGTTTGCCGATTTTTTCAAATTCAAATATTGCGACTCTTAAACCGAGTAAAATTCAAAATTTTGCCCGTAAAATGTTTCTTTCTACTTTTTAAAAATTTTTAGAGAGATTTTGAATCTCGTTATACATTAATTGATGCAACTCTTCTTTTGGTGTTGCATCTGCCCTTCTTGGTTGACAAGAAAGCAGGTTATCTGTATGAAGAAGGTAGTGTATAATTGTTTCAGCTTTTTTGTCAATATCCATACTACCTGATGTAATAGCTAAATCTTTTGGAATTTCGAAAAGAGCGGGATTTAATTCTTTGGCTTCAATATTTGTTGCAAATTCTTTGACATGATATCCCAGGATATTGATGGTAGAATCAAGTAATAGTGCTCCATGTGCTGTACTGCATTCGGTTTTGCCATCAATTTGTTCTTCGTTGCACCAAAAACCTGCTATTTTTTTTGCATGTAAGATACAATTACTATTAAGATTCTGATAGGAACGATTAGGTAACTGCTGGATTTTTTTTAAAAGAAGTTTCTGGTCTTGCTGTGTCAGTTTTTTAAATTTCTGATATAAGGCTGTTGTCAAAAGTTTCTCTTTTCTGATACTGTTATTTTCTAAATTGATAGTGTATTTTTCTCCTTGTTGAATA
>CAZYZD010000020.1:0-28905 GCA_964651755.1 uncultured Sulfurospirillum sp.
ACGAACTTTATCCATTTAATAAACTCTCCAAATTTGTAATTTTAATCTCTTTTTTGCACGCCCGTGACAGCGCTTTGTAAAGTTTTTTCTCTTTTAAAGAAGAACATTTGCAGCAAAGATAGAAACTTCTGCCTTCACCTCGAAAACGAGTCAGTTCTTTATCGACGCACTGCAATCTGATAAGCTCTTTTTGGGATTTCCTCTTTTTGCAGTATATGCACATCCTGGTGGGATTTTTCATAGTTAAATAATTTTGTACATTATAATAATTTACCTTAAAGAAACTATTAATTTCCGAACTTATAGCCGATATTGTTGAAATTATAAGTTTCCACGCGAAACTGTGGGAATTTCTCTTTGATTTTACGCTGCAGATAAGCAGCGTCATCTGCATACACCATATTAAAAAAAGAGGAACCGCTTCCTGAAAGTGTACTCATTAAGGCACCGTTTAAAAGGGCTGTTTTTTGTACCTCAAAGAGTTCTTTCATCATTTTCATCCTTGTATTCTGATGCATCATATCTTCAGAAGCAAGTCTCAGTGCTTTCCAATCTTCATTGAAAAATGCCGCTGTCAATACAGCAGCATGAGAAACATTAAAAACAGTTTTTTGCATCGAATAGTTTCTGGGAAGTTTTGAACGTGACTGATTTGTAGACATAGGACGGTTGGGGATTACCATAACAGCTTTGAGATAATCCGGTATCTCTTTTTTTTGTGTCAGTACTTTTTCTCCTTTAATAGTTAATGATGCTGTAAAGCCTCCATGTACAGCAGGTGCAATATTGTCCGGATGAGGCTCATAAAAGAGGGCTTTATTTAAAATAGAGTCTCTTGAAAGTTCTACGCCCGCCATTTTATAGGCACTGGCAATAGCAGCAACTATGACTGCCGAAGAACTTCCCAGTCCTCTGGAAAATGGTATGTTGTTATGAAACTCAAAGCGAAAACTATCTCTTCTTCCTACAAGTTTGATATAAAAATTGTAAAAAATATTGACAAATTGATTGTTGGTTCTGAGTTTTGGTTTATTGGCTCCTTCGCCTTTGATTGCTATGGAGACAAAGTTAGACTCTTTGACAACAATATGATTGGTCAAATCGAGTGCCAGGCCCAGGGTGTCAAATCCCGGACCCAGGTTCGCACTGGTCGCTGGTACATCTATAGTCAACTGATTTCCTCTTAAACTGCCGGTAAAATATAAAGCGGTTTATTCTCTTCTGTAAATATTTTTTTGTCCAAATGCACAGGTAGGGCAAATGGAATTATCTTTTTTTTTGAAATATCCACTTTTTGAGTCGTTATCATACCATTTTCTTTGCAAAAGTAAAGTGAACCGGCGGCTTTTATGGGACTGTTTTGGTTAAATGCGAAACCATCTGTTGCCAAAAGTGGCACTTCCAAAGTTATACCAAGTGTTTTTAAAAAGAGATAGGTGATTTTTATTGCCATAAAGCTTCCTGGTCCTCTGGCATAATAGAGGTTTTTGATTTCATAATGTTGTAGAATTTTTTCAATTAAACCTGGCAAGATTTCACTAGTTTTTTCATTACTTTCCAATTTTTCCAGAAGTGTATTCTTCTCATAAATACCGACAAGTAGAGGAGAAGTTAAAGAGATAATCAGCAGATCTACCTGTTTCTTTGACACTTACGCGTACACCTTTGCGAAATTTTCCGTAAAACTTCCTTCAACTTCTTCAATACGATAATTCTCTTTATCTTTGAGAATCTCTTTAGTTAAAAGATGGTTCAGGTGATGACTTCCTGCAAAAGAGCTGTAAGCACCGATATAAGGCATTCCAAGAAGTTTTAGATCACCTATGGCATCCAAAATTTTATGTCTGACAAATTCATTATTGTAACGTAAACCATCATTGTTAATGATTTTGTTATTGTCAAGTACAATGGCATTTTCCAATGAAGCACCCAATGCAAGATTTTGGGATCTAAGCATCTGTACATCTTTTAAAAAACCGAATGTACGTGCCCTGGAAATATGATCAAGATATTTTTGTTTACTGAAATCAAATTTATACTCCTGAAAGCCGATTGCAGGATGATTGAATTTGATTTGGAAGTGATAAGATTGTGTATCATGTGGAGAAACTTTGACAAATTTGTCACCATCATGAATTTCAACCTCTTTTGTCAGAATCATCACTTTTTTATTTCCGGATAATTCCTGTAATCCAACTTCGTTAAGCATCATACAAAAGCTGGTGCTGCTTCCATCCATTACGGGTACTTCAGAAGCATCTATCTTAATAAGCATATTGTCAATACCAAAAGCATAAATGGCGGAGAGCATGTGCTCTATAGTTGAGATACTACTGCCGTCTTTTCCGATAACAGTTGCCATTCTGGTATCTACAACATTTTCAGGAGAGGCTTTGATATAAGTATTTGTATCTGTCCTGTAAAAGATAATACCACTGTTGGCATCAAGTGGTTTCATACTAAAACGTACAGGTTCGCCTTTATGCAACCCTATGCCAACTCCTTTTATCTCTTTTTTAATAGTTAGCTGTTTCAAAAAGATCCTTTATAATTGCACCTTCTTTTCCATAGGTGACTTTTTTAAGCTTTCCATCAAAAGCGTCACGATCCAGAATATCACCATTGAAAATAATATGTCCTTTTCCCAGTTCCTTGACAATCATATAATCCCCGTCACACTGTACCAGACCATCTATTACGCCGTATACTTCTACATTTCCTTCTGCGATGACTTTTGAGGCACTGTTTACGCGCCCGAATATCGTTACGTCACCTTCATGTACAATTTCCCGACCTGAACGAATAGGCTGTTCTATCAGCAAGGTTTTTATTTTCTCACTGATTATACGGATACTTGGCTCTTTGGAAACTGCCGCTTTTGGAGTCTCTGTTTCTTCCATTATAGCACGACTTTCATTGGTATTATGCTTAGAAGGCATTTTTATAGTACAATCCTTGGCAAACTTATAGCATAAATTTTGTTCATCCAGATACTCTTTTATCTTTTCACTGATATGACCATCGATTAACAAAAAGAAATCTTTTAACAGAATCAGATTTTTATTCATATAGGCAAAAAATTCATCATCATTTGCAATATTGATTTCGAATATTCTAAGATTTTTCTGTTTTGCTTTCATAGTTGATTTTCCTTTTGTTCCTGTACTATTTATCAATCATTTTTTTAGCGTTTTGAATTACATCTATAATATTTGCCTGTAACCATTTACTGTCCATCCACTCTGCAGGTCTGACAAAAATGCCTTGTACCATTGTGCTGAAGTGTAGATGATCGCCTAGTGCAAGACCGGTGGCTCCGGTTTTGGCTGCTACTTCACCTGCTTCTACCAGGTCACCTCTCTTTTTCAGCAGGGTAGAACAGTGTCCATATACAGTATAGAGTCCAAGACCATGATAAACAATAAGATTATTACCGTAAATACCGTTATAGTTGGCAAAAACCACGATACCTGGATTACTGATGATGATATCATCCATTCGTACACTTGCAAGGTCTATTCCAAGATGGTATGATTCGCTGATAACATTCTCTTTTTCTTTATACCAGTAGTAACGATGGTCACCGAAACTTCCGACTACTTTACCATTTTTAAGAGGATAAAACGGTTGAATATTAAAGGATGTGATTCGGTTATGATCCACTTTTGAAGTCACTTCTTTAATCAGTGAATCATTCTTGGTTCTGTATGTTTCATTAATGAATTTTAATTTTTCAGTAGGTGAAAGGTTCGCTGTCAGTTCAGGTTCATCTTCTGCCAAATCTGCAATTTTTCCATTGATAAAACGATCTTTTGCCTGAAGGTATGAGATACGGTATTTTCTGCTTTTCAAAAAGAAACCGAGTCTTGCCTTGGAAACGTTGCCTGCTTCATCTTTTGCAATTATTTTTGCTCTGAACCGTTTTTCGTTGATAGGCCATGCCAATAAAACAGCATAGTAGCCCTCTTTGTAAAAAGGAACAGGTTCAAACTTTTTTCCAAAATTGGTTTCAATATAAAGTTCTTTGAGATTTTTATCGGTTGCTTTGAAAATTGCCAGGGCACTGCCTCCTCTTGTAATACCATAAGAGGTAATCAAAGAGAAAACATCCGGTTTTTGGGTATCAACTTTAAGCCGACTTTTTTTGATGGTATTATTTCCTTTAAAGAAATGCCATTTGCTGATATCATGAGCAATAACAGTAAGAATGAGATTGTCACTGTTGTCTATAAAGCCTATTTTAGGATATTTGATTTGCAAAGAATAATTTTTAGGTGCTTTTTTTAAATCAATATCTGCAATTTTAACCCGTTCTTTGCCGTTACTCAAATAAGCAAGTACTTTTTTCAGACCTGTATCGTCACTGATTTGGATTTCAAACGGATGATGACTGTTCCAAAACCGTTCAACCGGCATTTTTATAATAGGTCTATTAGTTTCAAAAGCAGGTGAATTCAGTACTTTATAGGCTCCATAAGTACCACCGATAAGCATTAGAATGATAAGCAGAGAGCCTAATGCACTTGCTCTTTTTTTTCTTCTCATAAATCTACCTTCTCCAAAATTTCTTTTATTATTTTTTTTGTGTCTTTATGCTGAACAGTAAATCCTGCAGCTCTTTTATGTCCCCCGCCGCCAAAAGTTATGGCTATTTCTGAAACATCAATTTTCCCTTTTGAACGTAAAGAGATTTTATAACCGCTAAATTCTTCAATCAGTAAAATGGCGATCTCTACTGTAACAAGTGAACGAATTATATCGACGCAGGCATCACTGTCTGAACGTAAAGCACCTGTTTTATGAAAATCGTCCAAATTTAAAATCGCATATCCTACCATAGCTTGGTTAATGAGTTGTAACTTTTCAATAGTCAGTGCTTCAAGTCGCAGTTTTGCAAGTGAATTTCGTTCTTTGATCTGTCGTGCTATAAAAGAAGGATCCGCTTTTGCCGCTATGAGTTCTGCAGCAATCTCAAATGTTTTTGTGTGAACATTTTCATAGGAGAAAAAGCCGGTATCTTCTACCAGTGCAGTATATAAACAGGTAGCTACGTCTCTTCTTAGAGGAATATGATTCTCTTTCAGTAGTTGTAAAACAACGCTTGAAGCACTTGGCATATGCTCATCGATCAGGTTGATATCGCCATAACGGGTATTGGTAACATGATGGTCAATATTGATAATGGGAACATCTTGCTTTTCGATACCAAGACGGTCAAAACTTCCGCAGTCAAAACTGATGAGAAGGTCAAATCCAGTGGGGAGTGAAGATTTGATTTTCTCAAAGTTGGGAAGAAAATCATAACGTATCGGCAATGGTGTTGTAATGTTAACTATAGTTACCTTTTTACTCATAGCTTTGAGAATAGGGTAGAGAGACAATGAACTTCCAAGTGCATCACCATCTGGGTTGATATGGGAAATAAGTACGATATGACGACTCTTTGAGATAATATTCCAAGCTTCTTGATACAAATAGTGTTCCTCTGGTTGGTTTATTTAAAATGGGAAAAATTATTTAACTTATATGTTAATGAAAGTCTATACAATTTTTACTAAGAAAGTGGTTAGCAGAGATAATTAATCTGATGTTTTTCCAAGATGTCCTGCAAGGTAACCGCTGGCAAAAGACCACTGGAGATTGTAGCCTCCGCATGGACCATCCAGATCCATTATCTCTCCGCAAAAAAAGAGTCCTTCTGTTTTTTTGCTTTGCATGGTATTGGGGTCGATCTCTTTGAGTGAAATACCGCCTCTGGTAATCATAGCCATTTTAAAACCGTCATGTCCTGTAACAGTGAGTGGTGTCCAGGCAATAGTTTTTATGAGGGTATCCCTTTTTATACCAGCTATTTTGGAAAATTTTTCTTTTGGGGAAATATCACAAAGTTTGCATAATGCCTGGGCAACTGAAGTTGGTAAAAGTGTTTTGAGGTGCTCTTGTAGTGTGCCATCAGGATTTTTTTGTATCATTTTTTTCAGGTGTGCTAAAATAGCATCTTCATGCATACCTTTTGTCATATTGATTAAAAGAGGAACTTCACCGTATTTTTCTAAAAGAGGCGTGATTTCTCTGGAAAAATCAAGGATAACCGGACCTCTGATACCGGTTTTGGTAAAGATTAAATCTCCTGTAGCACGTAATTTTTTACTTTTGGGAAGATCGATACGGATAGTTGCTTTGGAAATGGTGTCTGCCCGGCACTCTGCCACCCACTCTTCTTTGGTATGCAGAGGCATCATTGCCGGATAGAGACTGGTAGTATTATGATTGAAAGCAGCTGCAAGTTTATATCCGTCTCCTTCTGCGCCTAGTGACGGATAGCCCATGCCGCCTGTTGCGATAATGACATTTTGAGCATAGAAGGTATTGTTTGTAGCAGCAACACAAAAAAGATTTTTTTCTTTGGTAAGTTTCTCAACTTTTTGGGAACAGCGCAGAATGACACCCACTCTGTCTGCTTCTTTTACGAGTGCAGAGAGAATGGTCTGTGCATTATGTGTTTTTGGGAAAACACGAAAGCCGTCTGGAGCATGTGTCTGCACGCCGATTTGTTGGAAAAAAGAGATAAGCTTATGATGGTCAAAAAGAGTTAATGCCGGTCTCATAAAGCGACCGTTCCTGCCAAAACTTGCCATAAAGGTATCGTTTGGTAATGTATTTGTCAAGTTACATTTTCCCCCGCCTGTAGCTTTTAGTTTTGCACCAGGTTTGGGTAGTTTTTCAAGAAGTAGTACCTTATTTCCACGTTTCGCAGCGGTAATGGCTGCTAGCATCCCTGCTGCACCGGAACCGATAACGATGAGGTTGTAAAATGACATAACGGCTTCTCTTTTTTGCATCATTATAAAGATTTTATCTTGAACTTTCTCCTAAAAAAAGAGAAATCATTTTTGATTTTTCTGCATAGCATGCCAGATAGTATGTATATTGCTTTTTTGTTCATGCAAAATAAATGTAATTGCGATATTTTCTACTGTCTCAATTGCCAAAAGCCAGACCGCACCATGAAAGAGAGATGGATTATCAAACAATAAAAGAACAACAACACTTATACTCATTAATAGTGCTGAAAGTTTGGTAATCCATGTATGGTAACTTGCCAGTTTTCCAAATTTTACCAGAGCAAAAAATGCAGGCAATATGTAAAGTAGAACAGCCGCAAAAATATAGTTTTTCTCTTTTATAACTATTTCCGGCCATAGCCACCAGATCGCAATGGGTGTTGTAAGATAGGTTAAGATATCTCCGTAACTGTCAAGTCGTGCACCTAGTTCTGATGTTTGATGGAGTGCCCGTGCAATAAATCCATCAAGAGCATCGGAGATAAGCATAGCACCAAAAAGAAAAAAGAATAGATCAGGCTTGTGCATCCAGCCGGACAAGAGTAGAAATGGTGCGGCAACAATTCGAAAAAGACTGAGTATATTGGGAATGGTCAATGGCATACCATTACCTGAAGAATTTACTGAAAAAGTAAAGTAGTAAAGATAAAATTAAACTCAATATGATTGATGTGGTAATTGGAAAATAAAATGAAAAGTTTCCTTTTTGATAAAAGATATCTCCGGGGAGTCGACCTGGAGAAAAAGGGAGTTTATCACTAAATGAAAAGACAAGACCAATAATAAAAAGAAAAAAACCAACTATCATGAAAAGCTTACCTATCTCCTGCATTGTTTTTCTCCTTTGCTATATCTTGATAGAGGGAAGATAAAAAGAAAAGATTGATTGCAGCGCCGATAATTGCTGCAAGCGTATCTTTTTGTGCGTCCCAGACATCTCCTTGTGTTCCTAAAAATGCAATACCAAGATCCGGATGAAAAACCATAGCTGCTGCCCATTCTAAAATTTCATATAAGGTAGAGATTGTGACAATAGCTGAAAATGTAATCCACAAAAGAATTTTATGATTTTTAATAAAGTATGACAATATTTCAAATAGAGGTCGAAAAAGCAACAATCCAAAAAGAAAGTGTACCACTCTGTCAAAATGGTTTCTTTCAAAGCCAAAAAATTGACTAATAGGTTTAAAATAGGGCATTTCCGCATAAGTATAATGTGCTCCAAGAGCGTGTAATGAACCAAAAACTAGTAAAAGTATCAATGCCGTAAGCGTAAAATGATATTTCTTATCCAGCCAGATTACAATAGGAAAAAAGAGAATGGGTAAAACATTTTCAAGCATCCAGTCTTCTGGATATTTCGGATTAATAGCTGCCATAATCCATATGAAAATATAAATTGCATATAAAATTTTGTGTGATCGCGGCATCGCAACTCCTTTTGGGGAGTATTATTTCAAAAATAAGTATACCACAATTTAGAAGTTTTATTATGCAGTTTGCAACATTACAGGTTCTTGATATGGATTTATCAATGTTGTGAGATTGATTTCCATCTCTTTGGAGATTTTTTTGATACGGTTATTTAAAGAGGTCAGTAAAGTTATATGGTTAGTATGTAAATCACATGATAATGCAATAGGTACGTTTTTGTCAATACTTCGAATTTTCTCTATCATATCATTACCATTCATAACTGGCATATCAATACTTGTAATAATCATATCAATGTGATATTCCACAAAGTAAACTAAACCTTCCAGTCCATTTTGTGCAACAAATAGTTTTTTGCATAATGGCTTTAAAAATAACTCTTTCTCTGTTTGAAGTGAAAGATCAGTTTCTATATACAAAATAGTCATATTGTTTAGTTTACTAATTGGAATATTCAGGGAGGAATAGGGCATATTTTTTTCCTTTTGTCAATTTATTTTATATCGACAGATATCATTTTTTGTGAATGATTGTTATAGGTTTTCTCCCTCTTTGTAATAAATAGTGTTTTTAAATATATTTCAATATGAAATAAAATTAACTCTTCTTCTCAAAAGCTTATAAAATTGTTTCAAGTATTGAAGTTGGGAGTAAGTTATGAAAAGAGAAGTAAATATTTTGACGATGCTAAAAGAAAAAATGACGGCGAAGGGATATTCCTTTAAAACAGAACAGTTTTATTTGCATACCATAAAAGAGTACATTCGTTTTCATGGGAAAAGAGATCCACGCTATATGGGTATGGAAGAGATTGACTTGTTTATGAAACATTTTTCTTCAAAGCAGGGATATCAGTTCAGGATGAAACAAAAAGCATTTCAAGCATTAATGTTTTTTTATACTCAAGTGTTGCATATTGCTTTACAAAAAGAGTATATCAATGCATCACGAACAGAAAATTACGCTCATGATGTTAAGCAACTGCAGCGTAAACCGGTACAGAGGGTAATGGTTTTTTAAGGAAGTTTGTTTTTTGTTTGATAAACAAAGGCGAGTACTTCTGCAACTGCCTGGTAAAAGTTTTCGGGGATTAATTCGTCAACTTCGCATTTTGCATATAGTTCACGTGCCAATGGGGGATTTTCAATAATCTGTATGGCATTTTCACGTCCTAGTTCTTTAATCTTTAATGCCATATTGTCTATTCCTTTTGCAATGATTCTTGGTGCATTCTCTTTATCTTTATCATAACGTAATGCCACTGCATAGTGTGTAGGGTTGGTGATAATGACATCTGCGGTAGGTACTTCTGCCATCATTCTTTTTTGTGCCATCTCCATCTGGATTTTTTTAATCCGTGCTTTAACCTGAGGATCACCTTCCATCTGTTTGTATTCATCTTTGACTTCCTGTTTACTCATTCTCAAGTCTTTAAAATATTGAAAACGTACAATCATCAAATCTATCATGGCAAGTATGAAAAGGATCATCAGCATAATCGCAACAAGCATGATGATTTTTTCCACCAGCCAGCTGATTTGATGTTCCAGACTAAAGTTGATAACTGTCGGAAGTTCCTGAATATCCTGAATCAGATAATAAAACGCTACCGCAAAAACAATGGCAATTTTAGCGGTGATTTTTATACCTTCTATCAACTTTTTGACAGAAAAAAGTTTGCCGATTCCTTTAATGGGGTCGATTTTTTTTAGATCCGGAGTAAGTGGTTTGGTTGTAAAAACAAAACCAAACTGCACAACCGAAGAGAGGATACCTGCAAACGCAACGACACTTGCAAGCGGTATGATCATCAGCAACAACTCTTTAAGTGTGTTGAGTGCTATTTCATAGGCAATTTTCGGTGTGATTTCAATACCTATCATACTACTGTAATAGTGGTAGAGATGTTCAATACGTGATGTTAAAAAAGAGGTTGCAAAATAGACTACTACAACAGCGACAACAAGAGTTATAAAAGCACTGGTATCCTGGCTTTTGGGAACATTTCCCTCCTTTCTGGCATCTTCAAGTTTCTTCGAGGAGGGTTCTTCGGTTTTTTCAGCGTCGTCTGCCATTTTTTACCTGTTTTCTATCCTCATGGAAAAGTCCAGCCAGACAGCTTTGTGAATCAGACTTCCGCTGCTGATTGCATCTACACCGGTTTTTGCATATTCAACGATGTTCTCTTTAGTGATATTTCCACTTGCTTCGATCAGTACATGAGGATGTTTCTCTTTCCGATAGGCAACAACTTCTTTGATTTCATCAACCTGCATATTGTCACACATGATCAAGTCGGCTCCGCTTTTCATCGCTTTTTTCGCTGCTTCTACACTTTCACATTCGATTTCGATTTTAGAGGTATAGGGAATACGTTTTCGTGCCTGTTTGATAAATAGATCCAGGTCGTCTATTGCAGCTAGATGGGTATCTTTGAGCATCAGACAATCATCGAGTCCAAGTCTGTGATTTGTTCCGCCTCCGCATCGGACAGCATACTTTTCCATCACTCTTAGACCGGGTCTTGTTTTACGGGTATCGAGCAGTTTAACATCATACCCCTTTACCAGCTTGACAAAGTTTGCAGTATTGGTGCTGATACCGCTGCAATGCTGCATAATATTTAAAATGACTCTTTCATACATCAGTACACGGTTTACCTCACCTCTAACATAGCAGATTGTGTCACCTTTTTTGATTTCGCTTCCGTCATACAGCAGAAACTCGATTTCAATATGCTCCATCTCTCCCAGCTCTTTGATATAGAGTTTACCGGAAAAGATACCATCTTCTTTTGCAATAACCCTGGCTTCTACTTTACGCCGGTCACTGACCAGGGAGAAAAGATCGCCTCTTCCTATATCTTCAAGTATTGCTTCCCTGACTGTCTCTTTGACTCTCATATCTCAAACATCCTTTCAAGTGCTATTTTTGCCCATTTTCGTACTTCCGGATCAACCTCTATTTCAGTTATAATATTATCTTCTTTGATAGAGAGCAGAGTGTTGTACAGATCTTGAAGTGTTGTTTCATTCATCGTCGGACATTCCGGTTTAGTGGATGAGAGGACATAGGTGTTCTTTTCACGCAGTCGGTTGACAAGATTGTATTCGGTTCCAACCGCAACTTTTTGTTCCGGATCAAGTTCTTTGATATAATTTATAATCTGGCTTGTAGAACCGACAAAATCACATAAGTCACATACTTCCGGTTTACACTCAGGATGGGCGATTACTTTTATACCTGGATATCTGTTTCTGTAAAACTCTACATCTTCCACTTCAAAAAGCTGATGAACAGAGCAAAAACCGTTATAACAGATGATATCTGCTTCGTTTGGATCTGTTCCATCATCTACAACACAAGATTTTAACCCCATTTGATTGGCAATATTGATACCAAGGCACTGATCAGGTACAAAAAGGATTTTTTTACCGCTGTCAAGCCCTTTTGTAATGATCTTTTTCGCATTGGAACTGGTGCAGACCATACCGCCCATTTCACCCACTCTTGCCTTAACCTCTGCAGAAGAGTTGATATACGTAATAGGCAGAATATTCTCTTTTTTGATGCCTGCTTCTTCCAGGATTCTGACATTTTTGTCATAGTGAACACCGTCAATCATTTTTGCCATTGCACAACAGGCGATTTTCGGCATTAAAACTCTTTTTTCCGGTGAAAGAATTTTGACACTTTCTCCCATAAAACCTACACCGCAAAAGATTAGAAACGGATTTTGATCTTCCATTGCCATTTGTGCAAGTTGTAAACTGTCACCGCTTAAATCTGCAAGTTCAAATACTTCATCTTTTTGATAGTAATGTGCTACTATAGTGACGTCGAGTTCCTCTTTCAGTTTGAGAATATCCTCTTTCAGCTTTTTGTTATCCATGACTGCATTTTCCAAAATGTAATCCTTATTGAGTTTTATTTCTGTTACTATACCTAAACTCTATATAAAAAAAATTAAGTTATAATCCAACTTCTATCAAATTAAGGAAACATATGTTGGACTTTTTATCAAACACAAATATACAATTTTACCTGCTTGCATATCTTGCAGGGAGTATTCCTTTCGGTCTGATTCTTACCAGACTTTTTGCAGGGATAGATATTAAAAAAGAGGGCAGCGGGAATATCGGTGCTACCAACGTACTTCGTGTTTTAAAAGAAAAAAATCCCAAACTTGCCAAAAAACTTTCAATAGCAACACTTTTACTGGATGCGTTAAAAGGTGTTTTTGTTTTATTGTTGGGATATGCAGCTGGAGTATCTCAGGAAACGCTCTGGGCAATTGCCGTATTTGCCGTAATAGGTCACTGTTTTAGTATCTTTTTGTGGGGAGAAGGTGGAAAAGGAGTGGCTACGGGACTGGGAGTTTTACTGGTATTGTTACCTATCTGTACGCTGGTTGGTATAGCGGTGTGGGTATTGGCTGCAAAAGCAATCAAAATCTCTTCTCTCTCCTCAATATTAGGAGTGCTAGCTGTAGGAGTCTGTTCGTTTATACTGCATCCGGATATGGCGCATGCACCTGTAGTAATCATTATTTTAATTATATTGTACAAGCATACAGACAATATTATCCGCTTGCTTAAAGGGCAGGAAAAACGAATTGCCTGATAGCTTCATGTATACTATATATATTGAAGATTTACAGATAGAAGCGATAATTGGAATTTTGGATTTCGAACGTAAAAAACCACAGTTGGTTGTTGCAGATTGTACAATTGATTATATACGTGAAGGTGAAAATTTTATAGATTACGCAAAAGTTTCTCACCTGATTGAAGAGATGCTCCAAAAGGGTCAATATTTATTGATTGAAGATGCTCTGGATGAGATCATTTTTGCAATAAAGGATGCTTTTTTTGCCATAAAAAGTATTACTTTAAAGTTAAGTAAACCAAAAATTCTTACAAATTGCAGAGTTTCTGTAAAAAAAACGATAAATTATTAAATTTTTTTTAAAAAGTCTTTATATTTAGCTGAAATTATGCTATACTTTTGTCAAATTTTTTTTAGAAAGGAAAATAATGAGAGTACTCATTGTTGAAGATGAAATCACATTGAACAAAACCCTTGTTGAGGGATTACAGGAATACGGTTATCAGGCTGATAGTTCGGAAAACTTTAAAGATGCGGAGTATTATATCGGGATTCGTAACTATGACCTGGTTTTGACAGACTGGATGCTTCCGGATGGAGATGGTGTAGATTTGGTAACTATGATCAAGCAGAAAACACCTAGAACAGCTTGTGTAGTACTCTCTGCCAAAGATGACAAAGAGAGTGAAATCAAAGCGCTTAAAGCAGGTGCTGATGACTATATTAAAAAACCGTTTGATTTTGATATCCTTGTAGCAAGAATTGAAGCAAGATTGAGATTTGGCGGTACAAATGTCATTAAAATAGATGAACTTATTATCGATCCTGATGAAGAGAAAATCACCTATAAAGGAATCGATATTGAACTCAAAGGTAAACCGTTTGAAGTCTTGACACACCTCGCAAGACACAGTGATCAGATTGTTTCAAAAGAGCAGCTTTTGGATGCTATCTGGGAAGAACCGGAACTGGTTACACCAAATGTTATTGAAGTTGCAATTAATCAGATACGCCAGAAAATGGACAAACCTCTTAATATCTCCACAATTGAAACGGTAAGACGACGAGGCTATAGATTTTGTTTTCCGAAAAAAGCATAAAACGTAAATTTCTTATCCAATTAGTCACCGCATCGTCGGTGCTGATTGTGATATTTTCTGTTATTCTTTATTATTATATCAAGATTCAGGTTTATGATGATGTCTCTGCAAATCTGAAAAAAGAAGCAGCCGCATATGTAAAAAGTTCAAAAGCAAAATTACCGTTTGCGAGTAAAAATCAAACTGCTTCAAACAATATAGCGCTGCAATATGGAAAAAATTATACTACCGTTATACGTGCCGATAAAAAAGCAGAGCCTTTTTACGAGCAGTATGAGAAAAACGGTAAGCCGCATATTACGATTTTTTATCCGTATAATAAAGCGAGATCAAGTTTTATTAAAATTGAGCGTGATGTCTCCGGTACAGAGGCATTGCTCAGAAAAATAAAGCACAGTATTATTATTGCAAATCTTTTGACTTTGCTTTTGATTCTAGGATATGCGATGTTCCTTTCTGAAACTTTGCTTTATCCGGTCAAATCTATCAACAGAAAATTAGCGAGACTCAATGAAAACTTTTTGGATAAAATTGATACAGAAAATCTTCCGGATGAGTATCGTTCACTGGGTGAGAGCGTAAATAAACTGATAGAGCGTATTCAAAATTTTGTCAAATATCAGAAAGAACTTTTTATCGGTACGGCACATGAGTTGAAAACGCCGTTGGCTGTCATGAAGACGAAAAATGAAGTCACTCTGATTAAAGACAGAGATATCGATACCTACAAAGATACATTGCGTGTTAATAACAAAACAATTGATGAGATGAATGCTATGATAGGGTCGATACTTGATATAGGTCGTCAGGAAGGTGCGCAGTTTGATAAACCAGTTGAAGTTGATTTGGTACAGTTTATCAAAGATAAGGCGAAAGATTTTGAGCTTATTGCAAAAAATAAACAAAAATCTGTCAAAACAGATCTTGAACCTGATCAGTATTGTATTATCACACAACCCTCGCTTTTAACGCATATTTTACAAAATTTTGTACAAAATGCACTCAAGTTTACACCTGAAGGCGGGACAGTGATTATCAAAACAAGATTGATTGGTGATGATTTTAAAATAGAAGTGATTGATGAAGGACCCGGCATCGATGAAAGTGTGGATCTGTTTGCACCCTTCAAAAGGCTCGGCAATAAAAGCGGAGCCGGACTTGGACTTTTTCTCGCGAAGGGAGCAGCGGACGCAATTGGTGCAAAGCTTAATATTAAAAATAGAAAAGACGGCAAGAATGGGGCGGTCGCAACTGCGATTATCAGCTCTAAAAATTATTGTCCAATGGGTGAATCACCGGAAAATAAACGCCGGGGGATCTTCGGTGTACTAAGAAGAGAATATTAATCTAAATGGCGCTTAAGATCATAGATGAGTGTATTGCCTGCGATGCATGCGTGGAAGCATGTCCCAGCGGGGCGATTGAATGTGCCGATCCTATATATATTATTACTTCGGCACTTTGTACAGAGTGTGTGGGATATGTGGAGGATGCAAAACCTTCATGTATGCCGGTATGTCCTGTAGAGGCGATTATCTACGATAAATCATGTGTTGAAACACCGGAAGAACTCCTCGAAAAATTTAAAAGAAATAACTCCTGATGGCAAAAAGAACAACAATTATTGATATTGGTTCCAACTCAATGACACTCGTTATATACGAGAAAAGTTCACGTTTTGCATTTCATCTGATAGAAAAAGTGCGAAGTAGTGTCAGAATCGGTGAAAATGCCTATGCTGACAATGGTGCTTTGACATCAGATGCGATGGATCGTGCATATGCAACTTTGGAAGATTTCATGCAGATTTCCAAAAGCTACAAAGCACAAAAAATATTTTGTGTAGCGACTTCTGCACTCCGAGATGCTCCCAATAAAGCACTTTTTTTACAACGAGTGCGTCACAAACTGAAACTCAATATCAAAGTTATTGATGGGGAAAAAGAGGCATATTTTGGTGCGCTTGCCGCTGTGAATCTTCTGCCAAAATTTGATGAAGCAACAACAGTCGATATCGGCGGTGGTTCTACAGAGTTGGCAAAAATCAAAAATGGAAAAATCATAGATACAATATCTTTAAATATTGGAACTGTACGTATTAAAGAGTTATTTTTTGATCAAAAACGAGATTTCAAAGATGCAACTTCTTTTATTGAAGAGATGCTCGATTTGATTCCGGAACATTTTCAGTCAGAAAAAATAATAGGAATCGGTGGTACTATCAGGGCTCTTTCCAAAGCGATTATGCGGTTGCAAAAGTATCCTATCGATACGCTGCATGCTTTTGAATATCTGTATAATGACTATGAGTCTTTTATAAAAAGTGTTGCCAAATCTTCTGTTATGGAACTGAAAAAGTTTCCTATCTCTTCCAGCCGTTATGATACGATTCGGGAAGGTAGTACTATTTTTTATGCAGTCAATAAAAAATTAAAACCTCAGAGTGTTTTGACAAGCAAAGCAGGTGTACGTGAAGGTGTATATTTGCATGATATTTTACGAAATTCTAATCATCTGTTCCCACATAATTTTAATGTCAGTATTAAAAGTATGATGGATCGTTTTGCATTACTTCCCAAACATTGCAACCATACTCAACGAATTGCCCGGGAAATCTATACTGTTGTTTACACTGAGTTTGACAAAGATGAAAAATATAGAGAAGAACTTTTTATGGCTGCCAAACTTGTACTGATTTTTAACAGGCTTAATATCTATTCTAACAGTGATTACAGTTTTTTCTTTTTACTGGAGAATCTCAATTTTACTTTTTCTCATGAAGAGAAACTTCTGATCGCTGTACTCTTGAGATTTTCACAAAAAGGTAAAGTGGACAATAGCATTTTTAAAACCTATAAGAAACTTTTACCGGAATTGAAAGTGGTGGAGTGGCTGACTTTTATTTTGAGTGTGAGTGAAGCGATTATACGGGGGAAACATCTTGATCCTGTGGAAACTTCTTTTGATGGGAAAGTGTTACTGATACAAAGTCGGGAAGAACTTTTTCTTGCGAAAGAAGCAATTAAAAAGATTAAAAAACCCAACTCTTTTGCAGTTATTCTGAAACAAAAAAACAGAGAGTAACAATGTTTCTCATTAAAAAACTTTCTCTTCTTTTAGTACTCTTTTCTCTGATATTGTTTGCAAAAGAAAAGATTCAAAATCAAACAGAAAATGAGATTAATAAAGAATCTATAGTAAAAATCTATACAGTTGCGAAAAGTCCTGATTTTACCAGACCATGGAACAGTTCCATCTATCGTGTCACAGGTTCAGGTGCAGTTATCTCCGGAAATCGTATTTTAACCAATGCACATGTTGTTGCCAACCATACTTTTATAGAAGTACGTCGTTATGGTCAGACAAAGCGGTATGAAGCAGAGGTGCTTAGTGTTTCCCATCAGGTTGATCTGGCTCTGATTACAGTAAAAGATAAAAGTTTTTTTGAGGGGATTAAGCCTCTTACTTTTGGAGAATTGCCGAAGATTGAACAAAAAATCGCTGTTTTTGGTTATCCTACAGGGGGTAATACCTTGAGTATTACACAGGGAATTGTTTCACGTATAGAACATCATCGTTATATACACAGCAATGAAAAGTTTTTGGCTATTCAGGTGGATGCAGCGATCAACCCCGGCAATAGCGGAGGTCCAGCTATAAGCGACGGTAAAATTATCGGTGTAGTGATGCAGAACAGAACACATGCGCAAAATATCGGCTATCTGGTACCAACGATGCTTATTGAGCATTTTCTGAAAGATATTGAAGATGGTAGATATGATGGGTTTGCACATACAGGATTGACGATTGAAAAGCTTGAAAATCCTACTTTGCGCGAATTTTATCATCTGGATGAGAATATTACAGGAGAACTGGTAGTAGACTGGGTGTACAACTCTACTGCAAAGGATGTTTTTAAAAAAGGAGATATTATCACTGCAATCGACGGACATAATATTGAAAATGACGGTACAGTAGAGTACCGTTATCATGAATATACTTCTTTTAACTATTATGTTGATCTGCATCAGATGGGAGAATCTGTTCTTTTTGATATTATCAGGGATGGAAAAGAGATGCAAGTTTCACTTCCACTGAAACATCGGGTAGATGATATGCTTTTGGTTAAAACCAAACGTTACGATACAATGCCGACCTATTTTATTTATGGAGGATATGTTTTTACAAAATTGACAAGCAATCTTATCGCTGCATACGGCAGCAGTGCGCTTGAGCTTCGCTATCTTGCAACACAGTATCCGACACAGGAACGTAAAGAGGTTGTAATTTTGTTAAAAGTGCTTGCTTCGACACTAAGTGTCGGTAATTATAACGTCAGTCGCTGGGTAATTGATAAAGTCAATGGCGAAACTTTCCCTGATTTTAAAACTTTTTATCAGAAGGTTATGAATGCAAAAGGAAAAATCACTTTGTTTGAAGACAAAGAGGGTATTCAGCTTGCTATTGATAATGAAAAAGCGAAAAAGATTGGAAACGATTTGTTAAAACGGTATGCCATAGCCAAATGGAAGTCAGATGACCTTTAAACAGTATGAGCTGATTTTCTAGCCCATTTTTGAAAACGGAGTGCAGGAGACAAATAATCAGGTAAATCTATTTTATCGCATATGGCTTCGGCAATCATATGGGCATTATAAGGTGCAAAAACAAACCCTCTTGATCCGAGCGCTGTATGAAGATAGAGATTTGGAAAATAATGATATTTAGTTAATGGTACCTTGGTACCGTTACGAATATACGGGTATGCTTTGATGGTCTCTTCTGCATTGACCACTGCTCCGACAAATGGAAAATAATCGAAACTGAAACGTCTGTACCCAATATAATTTCTAATGATTTTCAGATCAGGCATGGGAAGTATATCTTCTGCTTTTTCCAGAAGATGGTGACTGTCTTCTTCAGCTGCTTTTGAAAGATCAACATTACCCCTGATATGCGTTGCCCCCACAATGAGATACTCTTTCATATGTGTAGAGAGAGAAACTTCTTTATGGATGTTATGATTGATCTGGTCAAATCCTGAAAATGTTACATCATAGCGGTAACCACCGATCTTTTTACTTTTGAGATAGGGGAGGGAAAAGGGTTCCGGGGTATCTCCTGTTGCCAGGACAACGTATTTTGCCTGATATTCTCCGTTAATATGCCATACTTCACCGTCATGTAAGATCTCTTTTACTTCATAGGATTCGATCAAGTCGATATTTTCTAAAAGAGCCTGGCATAGTTTGTGTGGCGGAATCATTCCAGCTTCAGGAAAAAAGTAGGCATTTCCTTGTTTTTGCCATGGAAAGTCGATATAAGCTTCATAGTTTTTACAGCGGAGTTGATCTTCCTCATCAATTGGTAGTTTTAAAAGACCGTTTTTTTGAAGCAGCTGTGGAAAATAGGATGCATAAAATTTTAAAGCGTATTTCAGAGTATGATTTAGATAGTTCTTGTAAAGAGAAGGTTTTGATATCTTGGGAGAGAGGAATGCACCTGCTGCAGCGGAACCACCGCTGCATACAGATTTTTTTTCCAGTACAAGTGGATTTAATCCTCTCTTTTTCAGGGTAAAAGCGGTACTTGCACCGGCGATGCCGGCGCCTATTACAATGACATCAATCAAAAATAGGGATTTTTTCTTTCTGGGAAATCGTTAACTGTCAGTTTTGAAAAAGCTTCAACGTACTGCCAGAAGTCTTCTTTGATCTTTTCATCCATATCGTAGTTTTTTAAAGCTTCACGCATACATCCGAGCCATTCGACACGTGCCTTTTCAGCGATAGAAAAATCATCATGAACATGGATCATATATTCGTTTAAATCTACACCGCCACTCTCTTCTTCGTATACTTTTGGTCCGCCGCATCTCTGAATGAAAAATTTTGTGTTCTTCTCTTTGATTTTGTCAAACTCTTCCCTATCCTGCGGGAAAAAATTGGCAATATCACTTTCATAGATAAGATCATAAAAACTATACATCAATTTACGCATACCTTCTTCTCCCCCCACAGCTTCGTAAAACTCTGGACTGGGATTTTTATAAGGGACTTCTTCTCCCTCTACAGTGGGTGTGATTGGAAATGCCATTGTTATCCTTTATTTATTTATAAAAATGATTTTATCGTAATCATTTTAAAATTTATATGTGATTCCAATTTTTGAAATTTTGGCAGGTTTGAAATAGATAGAAAAGTTTGTGTTCGTATCGAAAAGCTTTGCCGGTACAGCATCACTCTGCATGGCATCAAGTAATTTCGTAATAAATTCTTTCATAACAGGTGATTTTTCCTCTTTTTTTTCTTTAACAGATGCAGTAGCAGAAGAAATAGGTGTAAGGGAGCGTAATTGGCGATGTTCTTTGTTGTATTTCTCATAATCAAATGCATATGATTTTTGTGTGAGTAAAAAGCAGCTGCACAGTATTGAAATCGAAAGGAACCTGTTTACATCAAAGTACATCTCTAACTCCAAAGTATATTTTAACCTATATCGACAAAAGTTAATATAAGTTTACATAATTTTAAAAAAATATACAAATATTTTCCTCAAATATTCTATTTTTCCCTTGAAATGTTTATTTTTGTAATGAAATATTTATAATTAAGAATTTATTAATAATCTACTTTTGTATTGTATTTGGTTTATGTTGCGATTCGTATGTTATAATCATTTTAAAATAAGTAGGTGAAGTATTATGAATAAAACAACGTGTCCTTTAGATTGTTACGATGCCTGTAGTGTTGTCTATGAAGAGGGAAAACTCAAAGGCGATCAGGCACACCCTGTCACAAACGGTTATTTATGTCCGAATCTAAATTATTATTTGCAAGAACCGAGAATTTCTACTCCCCGTTTTAAAGGAGAAGAGATTACACTCGATAAAGCGATGGAAATTTTAGCGGATCTTTTAAAAGAAGCGCAGTCTATGGATACTCTCTATTTTAAAGGAGAAGGGAATTTTGGTAGATTGCAAAATGCACCTGCGCATTTTTTTAGTCAGTATGGTGCTACATTTACAAAAGGCTCTCTTTGTGATGGTGCTGGTGAAGCAGGTGTAATTGAGGGGCGCGGGGAAAGTTTGAGTTTACCGTATGAACAGATTTCCAAAAGTCGGATAGTAGTAGTATGGGGACGCAATATCTCTGTAACGAATTCTCATTTTATGGATTTGATTAAAGATAAAATTTTAATTGTAATCGATCCTGTAAAAACCGAACTTGCAAAAAAAGCGGCGATTCATCTCCAGGTAAAGCCCCGTGAAGATCTTTTCCTTGCTATTTTGATGGCACGTTTTGTTTATATTGAGCAGATAGAGGATTACGATTTTATCGATAATTTTACAAATGACTTTGATTATTTTGTTGAATTTATACGTTCATTTACTGTCAAAGAGTTAACAGACCGTGTTGGTGTGGAACTTGAAGATGTTTTAACAGCGCTTATGCTGATGGATAAAGAAAAAGTCTCTTTTTTGGTGGGTGTTGGTGTCCAAAAATATGCACATGGCAGCAGTGTGTTAAGGGCTATCGATTCTTTGGCTGCAATGATGGGACTTTTTGCAAAAGAGGGATGCGGAGTGAGTTATCTTGGCAATAGTAAGATTGGATTTAAAGATATTTTTCCAAAAGGGAAAAAGCAAGTCCCCAAAGCGACAGTTGATTTTGGGAAATATGATCTGGTATTTATCCAGGGGAGTAATCCTGCAAATCAAATGCCAAATACAGCGAAAGTTCGTGAAGGGCTTGAAAAATGTAAATTTTCTATCTATTTTGGGCTTTACGAAAATGAAACATCCAAACTTGCAGATCTAGTGATTCCTGCGAAAAACTTTCTGGAAAAAGAGGATATTCGTTTCAGTTACGGAACAGATTTTGTCGGACGGATGCCTGCTTTGGTAAGTAGTAAGAGTGGTATTAGTGAAGTAGAATTGACAAACTTGCTTTGTAAAGTATTTGACTATGAAGTATTGCCGGATGAAAAGAGCATGATTGAAGAGATTGTAGGAAATAATATTTATGAAAAAGATGGTTATCTGCGTAATCGTGAGTACCAGCAGATTCCCTATAGTGAAGGTTTTTATACGGATGATGAAAAATTTCAGTTTATAGATGAATATGAGGATGAAGTATGTGAAGCAGAGGGATTTTTTCTGATTACCTGCAAACAAAGACACTCTTTAAATAGTCAGTTTAAACGCGATACGCATATATATATTCCTCCTGTATGTGGTTTTTCAGACGGTGAAACTGTACGTGCGCTTTCGCCATATGGTGAAGCAGAATTTATTGTCAAAGTAGACGAAAATTTAAGAGACGATTGTGTGATGATCTACTCCGGTACACCTGGTGTTAATTATCTGACACCTGATGCACTTTCAGAAGAGGGTGAAAGTGCAATCTATCAGGAGACAAGAATTGTACTGGAGAAAATAGATGCTTAAAATTATTTCATTTTTACTGCTTTTGAGCAGTATGCTCATTGGACAGCAGTTTGCCTTAAAAACGATTGCGGGGGAAGAACTTCATATTGAGATAACTCCGCATACCTTAAAGGTAAAAGAATTTCCAAATAAAGTGATTATGCTTGATTTTTTTGGCGCAAACTGTCCTCCCTGCATTGCAGAAATGCCGGAGTTGGTAAAGTTTCAAAACGTTTTTGGTAAAAGTGTACAGTTAATCGGTATTCAGGCAGGCTCCCAAAGAGATGACAAAGAGATGCAAAAATTTGTACAAAAACATAATATTAATTATCCTGTTGTCAATCTCGATATAGCGAAAGGACTGATACTCTATGCGCAGGAGTATACAGGTTGGAATGGAGCACTCCCTTATAAGTTGTTTTATGATTTCAGGGGAAAACTCTTATATCAGCTTTATGGGATGATGAACTGGGAAAAACTTACCGGTACATTACATGATTTATAAGAGTAAGGAGTAAAGATGGCATCAGGCTTTTTCGCACTTTTTGATGATATTTCTGTTTTGATGGATGATGTTGCAACGATGGGTAAAGTTGCAACCAAAAAGACAGCAGGCATTTTGGGAGATGATTTGGCAGTGAATGCCGAGAAAGCTTCCGGTTTTGTAAGTTCCAGAGAACTTCCGGTATTGTGGGCGATTACAAAAGGTTCTTTTGTAAATAAGATGATTATTTTACCGATTGCTTTTTTACTGAGTGCCTTTATGCCCTGGATGATTGTCCCTATTTTATTGGTGGGTGGTCTCTATCTTGCGTTTGAAGGTGCGGAAAAGATATATGAATATTTTGTACCTCATGAAGAGAAGAGACAAATACGTTATGAACCGATGAGTAAGGAGGAGATACTTAAAGAAGAAAAAGCCAAAATCAAATCTGCAATTGTAACAGATTTTATTCTTTCTATAGAGATTGTAATTATTGCTCTTGGTTCGGTAGTAGGTGAACCATTACTTGTTCAAATAGTAGTGGTTACATTCGTTGCTTTTTTAGCGACTATTGGAGTCTATGGTATTGTAGCAATGATTGTACGTATGGATGATTTTGGTTTAAAGCTTATTGAACTTGATAATGGAAGAAAAAGTCCATTATTTAGATTTGGAAAATTTCTTATATGGGCATTACCGAAAGTAATCAAATCATTAGGTGTTATAGGAACATTGGCAATGTTACTGGTTGCGGGTGGTATTTTTATGCATAATATCCATTACATACATGATGCATTGCATTCCATTCCTTCTGTTGCAGCAGAACTTATTGTTGGTTTGTTTGTCGGGATTATAGTATTGGGTATAGAAAAAGGGATACATTATCTTCGTCATATGTAAAAAGAGAACAATTGTTATTTTATATTATTGAATATATTTGTATTTTTATTAAATAATCTGAAATATCTTGACAGAATGGCTCTATACTCGATATACTGGAATTACTAGAGTGTTTTAATCATATTCTTAGTTGTCTTTAAAAAGAGGTACTGTTATGAAAAAGCTACGTTATATTTTGTTTTTTCTTGTTATCACAGGTTGGGTACTTCATGCAAAAGAGATGGAGTGTTTCAAAGCAACGGGGAAATTATTTGAAGATGCACAACACTTACGTAAAGTAGCACTTTCAATGGGCTGGAAAGTTTATAAACCGGTTTCACTGGTAGCTGGAACACTTATTAAAACCAAAGTCAATCTTTATCCTGAAGATAATGTGTTTGTATGTATGCGTCCCAATAAACTCGGAGAAGTGGAAATTCGTGTTCAGTCAGATGCCAAAGATGCAGGCAAAGCAGCCTGGAATGTCATATTTGGATATAAAGTAGATCCTCAGTAGAAGTTATTTGGAAAGTTTAATTCCAAACAGTGTTAATTTCTTCTCTCCCAAATAGTAGGGTTTCCACCAGCTTATTGTCAGTGGTACAGTGATATTGAGTAAAAATATGGTGAAAATCATAACATAAAACTGTGCTGTGTCAATAATGTGATTTTCTGTATAGGCAATATCAATAACAATAAAAGCCAGTTCTGCGCGACCAAGCATTCCAAAACCTATCATGATACTCTGATACCATTCATACTTCCCTGTAAATCTGGCAGCGAGCGTAGCAGAAAGTATTTGAAATATAAACACCAGTACAAATAGTGTCAGAAATAGAGGTAAAACTTGCCAGAAAATATCGATATCAAAAATAAGTTTACTTCCAAGATTGACAAAAAATATGGGTCCAAAAATTGAAAATGCAATATGATCTATAATTTTTTTATTCATAATAAAATGTTTATTGGGCTGTTTTGCTTCTGCCTGATGAAAAATAAAATAATCCTCGCGTAAAAACAGACCCGCCATATATGCGCCAATGGCTGGATGAAAACCGAAATAATATGCCAGCGCACCTGCGGTCATCGCAATAAAGATCATCATCAGCGGTGTAAATTCTCCCTGAAATGCCAGTAAAAGTTTTTTGATGTTGACAGAAACAAAAAGTTTGGTTAGATAATAATCTGTTTTTTGCAGCCAAGTGCTCTCTTTTGGCAATTTTTGCGGGACACGTTCCGGGAAAGCGAAAATTCCCATTAAAATCAAAATAGTAAAAAAGAGTACTACTTTAAGCAGTATCCACAGGATATTTGTAAAATCGATACCAATACTGGATGTAGCAGGATTATATGCCATTAAAACAATCGGTACTACCATGGCAACACCGATCAGAGAGAGGATATCGTCTATCACTGCAGCTGTCATAATACCCGTTGCTGCCGTACTTTTATGTAAATTTTCATTTCTGAGGCACATCATCGTCAGGCTTACTGCAGTAGCAGTCATTGTTAATCCCCACAGCATTGCTGCTCCGTTATTATAACCAAAAAGCTTTGCACTGAAATATCCGGCACCAAAAGGAAATATTGCCCCGATAAGTGCGATTCCCCAGCTATGTTTTAATCCTTCTTTGAAGTGATCAAGATCTTCTTCAAATCCAAGAGCAAACATGACAAAAACGATACCCCACTCTCCAATCTCTTCAAGTACTTCATGATGGGTGGGGATTAAACCAATATTGGCAAAGAATGCACCAAAGATGATCAGCCATAAAACATCTACTGTTGCAGTCTCTTTTGCAAGGAGTTTTGAAAGTACAACAATCGCAAAAATGGCAGCAGATACGAACCAGATGTTAAATGATATATACTCTGTCATTTTTTCTCCTGCGTATAGGCAGCTGGTGGTTTTTTGCAGACTCTATTATTTTTTGTAATGTATTATAACACAGATTTTTCGTTATGTTATTGTATATGGATAAATATAGAAGTATTATAGATTTTAATAAATGTAGTTCAAATGTCGAGGTCTATTAAACCTCGGGCAATTTATTGTGCTCTTGAGTGAAGATAAGCATTGAAATCAGCTTCTGCAATTGCTTCACTGAAATAGTATCCCTGCATAAGCTGACATCCCTCTTTTTTGAGAAAATCAACTTGTTCTTTTGTTTCGACACCTTCAGCTACAATTTCAAGATTTAATCCTTTTGCAAGTGCAATAATAGTTGATGCAATCTGCATATCATCTTCATCGTTTGGTATATCGCTGATAAAAGATTTATCGATTTTCAATTTTGAGATAGGCAGTTTTTTCAGTATAGCAAGCGAAGAGTATCCTGTCCCAAAATCATCTATTGCTGTTTTAACGCCAAGTTTTTGCAGGTTGCCCAGTGCGATTTTTACTTGTTTTAGATTTTCCATCAAAAAGCTCTCTGTTACTTCCAGTTCAAGATGTTCTGCTTTAACACCACTCTCTTTGATGATTGTTTTTAAAGTATGTTCCAGATGATTTTGCGTAAGTTGTTTGCTCGATATATTGATAGCAACTTTGATGGAAAGTCCCAGCTTTTCCATTACTTTGAGTTGTGCACAGGCACGTTTGATTATCCACTTGCCGATTTGTGCCATAAAGCCACCCTCTTCAGCCAATTTAATAAAATTTTCAGGGGTGATAATACCATATTTTGGATGTTCCCATCGTACAAGTGCTTCACAGGCATAAAGGGTATTTGTTTGTGTATCGATAATCGGTTGATAATAGAGTTTTAATTGGTTATTTTGGATGGCATTGCGAAGATCATTGGAAAGTTCAAGTCTCTCTTTCGCATCGGCGTTCATATCTTCAGTAAAGTAACGGTAGACATTTTTCCCTGCCTGTTTTGCCGAATACATTGCCATATCGGCATTTTTTATCAAATCTTCTTTATTTTGTGCATCATCCGGGAATATAGCGATACCCACACTTGCCCCGATATAGCCGATTTCATCTTTCAGTTTGATCGGCTGAGATAGAGAATCGATAATTTTCTGGGCAACAACAGAAGGATATGCGGTATCTTTGATGTCATCTAAAATAACAGTGAACTCATCGCCGCCAAGACGTGCGACAAGATCTTCTTCCCTGAGTATGCCAGTAAGTCGTTTTGCCACTTCGATAAGTAGAAGATCACCATAGTCGTGACCAAGGGTATCATTGATCATTTTGAAGTTATCCAGATCAATAAACATAAGTGCTATTTTATTTTTATTACGTTTTGCTTTTGAGATTTTTCTGGTTAGTGTATCCTGAAAAAGTGCACGATTTGGTAGATTTGTCAAAAGATCATAATGTGCGAGAATATTGAGTTTGTTTTGCGTCAATTTTTGATCGGTGATATCTGCGAAAATACCTGCAATAAGATTTTTTCCGTCTTTTTTGATCAGAAAACGATGTGCCTGAAAATATTTTGTATCACCGTTTTTGTTTATTAACTTCTCTTCTGTTGTGTGCATACCGTGTTTGAGTACCAGATCGGAAGTACTGATGATACTGTTATAGTCTTGTTCAGGAAGCAGTGTTTTGATATTTTTATTGACAAGTGTATCAACCCCAAAAAAATCATTAAGGTATTGATTTGAAAAGATGATATTATGATCTTCATCTTTAATAAATGCGCCGGCAGGTAAGTTCTTCATAAAGAGTTTAAACTGCTCTTCCGAGTTTTTCAATGCCAGTTGTGCAAATTTAATTTCGGAAATATCTGTTAAAAAACCTACAATCCTCTGTGGATAGCCCTCTTTATCCTGTGTAACTTTACCTTTGATAGAAACCCATTTGGTAGTCTCTTCTGTGACAATACGATGTTCACAGTGAAAAGAATTGCTTTTGGCGTTAATATGATCTTCCAGCTCCTGAATGACTCTGATTTTATCTTCAGGATGGATACGGTTGAGCCAGGTTTTAATACTCTCTTTTACCGGTTGGTTGGCAATTCCCAATATTTCTTTAAAACGATTTGAAAAATAAGCTTTATCTTTTTTGATTTCCCAGTCCCAGAGTCCTTCGTCAGAACCGTTAGTAGCCAGCTCATATCGCTCTTTTAAGCGTTGCATTGTCTCTTTTGCACGGTTTTTTTCACTGATATCGACAATGATACCCAGCTTTTCATCATTTTCCATATTGCCTGTATCGGAGATATAAACGATAGCATCGATACTTTTACCGATATCGTTTTCAATTTTTGTTTCAAAGTGGCTGCTGTTGAGTGTGTTGAAATTTAAAAGTTGCTGGAGTACTTTCTGTCTGTTGGCGCCGGTAAATTCATCAAATATTTTATTTGTCAGAATTTTATTATTTTCATTTTTGAAAAATACTGGAAGAGGGAAGTCCTCGAATATCTCGTTGATAACCTCTTCTTTGTTACTCGCACCCATGAGTTTGCCAAACATTCACTATCTCCTAAGTTTATTACACATTGTATGCAGATAATATATGTATATTTAAAGCATAATACATACTATCGACTAATTTGAAAAAAAATAAAATATCAAGAGAGAATTTTGTATGATTTTTTCAATGACATAGGAGAGGGGTTTTACATAATGAGTGAAATCAAGTTTACACATCTGCATTTGCATACCGAATATTCACTGCTTGATGGTGCAAATAAAATCAAACAACTTGCCAAAAAAGTCAAACAGCTTGGGATGGACAGTGTTGCGATCACAGATCATGGAAATATGTTCGGTGCAATTGATTTTTACCAGACGATGCGTAAAGAAGGGATTAAGCCGATTATCGGAATGGAAGCCTATATTCACAATCAGGAAGAGTTGGGAGATCGAACTACCAAACAGCGTTTTCATCTCTGTTTGTATGCCAAGAATGAAGTGGGCTATAAAAACCTTATGTATCTGAGTTCGCAAAGTTATATCCATGGTTTTTATTATTATCCGCGAATTAATAAAAAACTTTTAAAAGAGCATAGTGAAGGGTTGATCTGCTCGGCTGCCTGTTTACAGGGAGAAGTGAACTGGCATCTCAATACCAACAGTGAGCGTAACCGTAAAAACGGTGCCAAGGGGTATGAGAGAGCTAAAGAAGTTGCACTGGAGTACAAAGAGATATTTGGAGATGATTTCTATCTG
>CAZYZD010000021.1:0-4060 GCA_964651755.1 uncultured Sulfurospirillum sp.
CGATACCGCATATCGACTTTGTCCCTTTGGAGCGGGATAGTCAAAGCCTGACATTTTATAAAGATGAGATTTGGCATCAGAAGAATTTGACTACCGTCATCATCGCAACCGGGAGTGATAGAGAAAATCTCGACATCGCCATCAATCTCCAGGATACAATTTATATCCGGGCGATTGCCCGTAAAGCTTTTCGCACCAATGTTCTTTTTGCACATTACGTCGATTTGGGCATCGCGCAAAAGATCGACAAAGATCAGGGAGCATTTGCCAACTTTTACAGTTTCGCAAATATCGCCAAAGCTTCACAAGCAAAAAATCTTATAGACAAGGAGCGGGAACTCACCGCCAAAGCGGTACACTACTTTTACAAAAAAATCGTATATGACTCCAGCCTGCTTATAGACGAAGACGCAAAAAGAGAGTTGGATAAAAGTTGGTCGGATATCCGGATGTATAGCGACAAACTCTCAAGCAGAATGCAAAGCATACACATCGATACCAAGCTTCTTGCGCTTGGACTCAAAAAAAAGAAAAGTTCCAAATCTCCTAAAAAGCTTTTGCAGATCAACAGAGCGATTCTCAACAAAAAACTAGCCAGAAAAGAGGAAGATGATCGAAAACTGCAACTTCTCTCTCAAAAACTTGCCAAACTACACAATGGAGAGATTTTCGACTTCACCAAAACAGACGATTTCAAACCCGACTATTTTCCAGAAAAATTCGATACCCTTTTTGCCAAACTGGTACGCAGTGAGCACAACCGATGGATGACTTACCACTACCTTGACGGCTGGCGTTATAGTAAAGTAAAAAACAAAAGCGCCAAAGAGCATGACTGTCTCATCCCGCTTGAAGAGTTTAAAGATGACAAACTCAAAGCGCTTGTACTTTTTGATATCTACTCGGTTGTTTATCTGCCAAATATTATGGCAAGTATCGGAGTGGAGCTTGTTGAGGCTAAAGCCTACTCCCTCAACCGCTCCACCTCTGCCCCCAGTTTTTTCAACTTCTCTTCCAACTCTACATATCCCCTATCCAGGTGGTAGATACGATGAACTCTGGTTTTACCTTCCGCGATGAGTCCGGCTAAAACCAGTGCGGAGCTGGCGCGAAGATCGGTTGCCATGACGTCGGCTCCGTAAAGTTTGGCGTCGCCTTCGACAGTGGCGATGTGATTATTGAGGGTGATGTCAGCGCCCATACGGTTGAGTTCGCTGACATGCATGAAGCGGTTTTCAAAGAGGCGCTCTTCGATGGTACTGGTGCCTTCGGCGATGAGGCAGAGTGCCATGAATTGCGCTTGCATGTCGGTGGGAAAGCCGGGGTATTCACTGGTGGAGATGCGTACTGCTTTGATACGGGAGGCGGGTTTGATGGTGATGCGCTCCTTTTCAATCTCAAAGTCATACCCCATCTCCTGAAGTTTTAGGATGATAGAAACCAGATGGGCGTGATTTACTTTCTCCAGTGTGATGGTGGAGTTGGTGATTGCTCCTGCACAGAGGTAAGTACCCGCTTCGATACGATCTGGAATGACGGTGATGTGACGTATATCGACCAGCTCCCCGCCGCTTCCGTGGATGACCAGTTCGTCACTTCCGATCCCCTCAATCTCAATACCCGCATCTCTGAGGATTTCACACAGCTGGACTACTTCAGGCTCTTTTGCAGCATTGATGATGCGGGTGCTGCCGTGCGCCAAAGCGGCTGCCATAACGATATTTTCGGTTCCAGTAACGGTGATTTTATCAAAGACGATAGTTGCGCCTTTAAGTCCGCCTTCGGGCGCGGTAGCGATGACATACCCCTCTTTGATCTCGATGATTGCGCCCATCATCTCCAGCGCTTTGAGGTGTAGATCGATTGGGCGTTGACCGATGGCACATCCGCCCGGAAGTGAGACTTTACAGACCCCAAAACGTGCCAGAAGTGGTCCCAGTGTGAGGATGGAAGCGCGCATCTTTCGTACGATGTCGTAGATGGCGGTAGTGTTGTGGATGGTGGTGGCTTCGATCACCGCTTGTCGCTTTGCTTTGTCGTAACGGTAGGTGGCGCCGAGGTTTTCGAGGAGTTTGAGCATCGTATAGATGTCGTTTACGGGCGGGAGGTTGTCGATGGTGACAGGGTGTTCGGATAAAATGGTCGCTGCGATGAGGGGGAGGGCGGCGTTTTTGGCGCCGTCAATGGTGACGGTTCCGCTGAGTTTTGCTCCGCCGGTGATCTCTAAGTAGTCCAATGTTTTTCCTTCTTTTTTTACTCTATTATAACCAGAGTTTGATTATAGCTTTGCGTAAAATATAATGCTTTTTCTTTAAGGTTGCGTCTCTTTATTTAGTAGAATTGTGTTGATATTGAAACTATGATATTCTTGTAACTTATAATAAAAATTATTATCTTTTAAATCATGAAAAAAGTTATATTAATAATATGAAAAACTCTTGTTCTCTTTTCAACGGATTAAGTAATTATATGATAATCTTATAATTAAAATTTATAGATATCAACTATAGGTATAGCATTATGAAATTATCAAGAAGAACTCTTTTAAAGTATAGTACTGTTTTGGCATCTGCGATTTTTGCTACTTCTCTTAATGCTTTGGAGAGCAAGAAAAAAGAGAAAAAAACATCAGTTTTTACTTCGCCTCTACCAAAGACAAAAGCGCCTAGAGTGGTGGTTGTAGGAGGTGGTTGGTCAGGGTTGAGTGTGGCGAAAAATGTAAAGGTTTTTGCTTCTGATGCAGAGGTGATTCTTGTGGAGCAGAAAGATATTTTTATCTCATGTCCTATGAGTAATCTTTGGCTTGTTGATAAAGTAGATCTTGAGTTTTTAACACATGATTTTTTAGAGGCAGCCCGTAACCATAATTATCTTTATTTTCATGCGTCTGCTACTGGAGTAGATAAAAAGAGAAATATTTTACATACGACAGAAGGAGATATTGCTTACGATTATCTTGTACTTGCACCTGGAATCGATTATGATTATAGTTGCTGGACGGAGGATAAAGCATTGCAGCATAGATTACAGCAAGAGTATCCTCCCGCTTTCAAACCTGGTTCGGAACATATGACGCTTAAGAAGAAGATTCAAAATTTTCAAGGCGGTACTTTTTTAATCACAGTTCCTTCTGGAAATTATCGTTGTTTGCCGGCACCTTATGAAAGGGCATGTTTGATAGCAGATTATTTTAAAGAGAAAAAGATCAAGGCAAAAGTTTTGATACTTGATGAAAATAATGATATTACCATTAAAGAGGATGGTTTTCATACCGCATTTGAAGAATTGTATAAAGATATAATCGTTTGGGAGCCAAATGCTAAGATCGAAGAGATTGATCTGGATCAAAAGATTGTCAAAACAGAGTTTGAAGAGTATCGTTTTGATGATGGATTTTTCTATCCTCATGTAAGAGGTGGTAAGTTGCTGGAAGTTGCCGGTGTTGCAAAGGATTCTGTCTACAATAGACTTGAAGGAGATATTGATCCTATTACGTATGAAGTGGCTGGCTATCCCAATATATATGTAAGCGGAGATGCTAGACCTATGGGATTTTCGAAATCTGGAAATACCTCCAATACAGAAGCGCAATATGTTGCTAAATTGATCGCTGCAAAGATCAATAAGCAACCAAAAATCAAATGGTCTTCGCCTGTTACACTTTGTATCTCTGCAGTATCTGCTTATCCTGAGAGAGGGATTTTTATTCACTCCGAATATGCTTATGATAAAAAAACAAAGAGTTTTTCTTTTGCAACTCCTGTAACGCAAGAGATTTGGAAGGGGAGAGTGGGAAGAGAAAATGCCAGCTTTTTGTATGGTTGGGCAAAGGCTCTTTATGTAGATATGTTTGGATAAATATTTACTGATTTGAATTGAAAATGCATCAACAGGAGAATAGGAATTTTATATTTTATTAAGTAAAACTGATATATTATAACTTAATAAAATATAAAAAGGGAATATTAAGTGGTAAAATTTAAAAAAATTAAATATATTGAATTTTTATTCTTAATATTCTTTTTAACTGCTTGTGGTGGAGGTGCCGCTGGTGATCATA
>CAZYZD010000021.1:4160-28192 GCA_964651755.1 uncultured Sulfurospirillum sp.
AATATAGATCAGAACAGACTTTATATAATAACAGATTTTGTTACAAAAGATACAAGAGAACCTACTGTTGCTGATTATAAAAATCTTGGTATTAGTGGTGTAACACCAAATAATATTGATAAAATAAATAATTACCTGAAAAACTTAGATAGCAGTCAAATTGATACAAAAGAGAAAATACAGGCAGTTATCAATAGTCTAAATATAGATACAAGAAAACCTACCATAACTTTAATAAATGTAAACCCTCTATATTTAAATCAATTTGATACATTTATAGATCCCGGTGCTACAGCGTTTGACGATGAAGATGGAAATATTACAGATAAGATCAAAATTATTTCAAATGTTGACACTTCAAAAGAGGGGCAATATAAAGTAACTTATAGAGTCTCTGATAAAGCAGGTAATGTGTCAATATTGACAAGAACAGTAATAGTCAAAACAGTACCTGTCGCAAAAGAGACACATATTAATGAGTTTTTAACATCAAACGCTGCGATAAATCTTGATGCTGATTTTAAAACATTTTCTGACTGGATAGAGCTTTATAATAGCGAAAGTCATATTGTAGATGTAGGTGGGTTTTATCTGAGTGATGAGGAGACACAGGTCAAAAAATGGCGTATTCCTGATGGCACCAGAATAGCAGCAAATGGATATTTACTTGTCTGGGCAGATGGTAAGGATAAAGCAGCGAAAGCTTTGCATACAAATTTTAAACTTTCTCAAAAAGGTGATTCGCTGATTTTGTCGGATAGAAGTGGACATATTGTAGATAAAATTGTTTTTGGTAAACAAAAAAGCGATATTTCTGCAACTAAACATAATGGAAAAATCCTATATATGGATCCGACACCAGGTGAACCAAATGCACAGGGGTATGAAAAATCGGAAAAATCTAAAAAGCCGATATTTACTAAAGAGAGTGGTTTTTACAATGGAGCGCAGAGTATTGAGATTCGCAGTGAAAATGGTGGAGAGATATATTATACAACGGATGGCTCTATTCCTACTAAAAATTCTCATAAATATACGCACCCTCTGGATATTTCCAAAACAACAGTCGTACGTGCAAGAGTACTTGAAAAGGATAAATTGTTCAGCAGTGTAAAAAGCAGAACTTATTTTATAGATGAAAATGTTTATTTGCCGGTGATGTCTGTCTCAATTGATGAAAAATATCTATTTGATAATAAATTTGGAATATATGTCCCCGGTACTGATGACAATAATAAAACATATGAAGCGGATGATTATAGACATTTAAATTATCGGCAGGATTGGGTAAGACCAGGACATGTGGAATATCTTGTAAATGGTAAATCAAAATTTTCTCAAAATGTTGGTTTTAAAATTCATGGAAACAATACACGTTCATATCCTCAAAAGTCACTGGCGCTTTATGCTAAAGAGAAATATGGCTCAAAATCGATCGATTATCCGCTTTTTAAAGATAAGCCTTTCATTAAAAAGGTGAAGAGTTTTGTATTGAGAAATGGTGGAACGGATTGGGGAAGGACACTGATAAATGATGGTATAGAACATAGAATTGTCAAGGATATGATGGATATAGACTATCAGTCGTTTTCAGATTCTGTAGTTGTCTTTATCAATGGCAAATACTGGGGAATTCATAATATCAGAGAAAAGATGAATAGTGATTATCTTGCAGCAAATCACGGTGTGGATCCTAAAAAGATTGATCTATTGGCAAATAAACTTGCTTATGAAGATGATATAAAAAGCGGTGATGACAAAACATACAAAGCACTTATAGCATATATCGATACACATGATCTCAGTAATGATCTATTTTATAATGAAGTAGTTTCTAAAATAGACTTGGATGAGTATATCAACTACATTATCACAGAAAGTTTTATGGGAAATAGTTCTATCCATCACAATATAAAATATTGGAGAGAAAAGAGCAGCACTGCTAAATGGCGCTGGCTTCTTTTTGATCTTGACAGAGGATTCAGATTTTCTGAAACCGGCGTATTGCAATATGTAGCAGATGATGATAAAACGAGTATGATTTTTAGAAACCTTTTGAAAAATCAAAATTTTATCCATAAATTTGCAAGTCGTTATTTTACACATTTAAATACAACATTTCAAACTATAAGGATGGATAGTTTTATCAAAGAGGCAAGCGAACGGATTTCGCCTGAAGTTTCTCACCATTTTCAACGCTGGTCTAAAGACAAAAGCGGTAATCCTGTCTCAAAAGATACCTGGGAAATGTACATTCAAAGGATGTATAATTTCTCACGGGATAGAAATAGTGTTGTTTTAAATGCACTTCGAACGGAATTTCAGTTGACAGGAGCTCCTGTATTAAATATTCACGCAAATAGCAATGGTACAGTCTATATTGATAATGTTGCATTAAAAGGTGATTTTAGTGGAACCTATTTTACCGGTGCGGCGGTTACTCTTAAAGCAGTTCCTGAAACCGGATATCGTTTTGTAAAATGGAGTGATGGGAATTTTGCACGAAGCAGGGAGTTGATAATCAATGGAAATATCACTGTCAATCCTGTTTTTGAAGCCTATAGTACACCTAAAATAGTAATTCATGAGATCAACTATGCTTCTGCTAAAACACATGATAGCGGAGATTGGATCGAACTTTACAATAACGACTCTGTTGCCGTAGATATATCGGGATGGCATATCAAAGATGATAGAGATGAAAATGTTTTTACAATACCTCCCAATACCATTTTACAGCCTGGAGATTATATTGTGCTGGTAGAGAAACAGACAGATTTTCAGAAATTCTTTCCGAATGTTCTCAATATAATAGGGGATTTGCCTTTTGGATTGGGTAAAAATGGTGATAGTATACGTTTATATAATAAACAAGATATGCTGGTAGACAGTATTACTTATGATAACCGTAATTGGCCGGATGCAAATGCGAATGGTAAAACATTGGTACTTAATACACCCCAAATTGATAATTCAAATCCTTCTAACTGGCATTTGGGGGATAACTTTGGTACACCTGGAAGGTAGAGCATATGAGCTATCAGCCAAGTAAGTAGAGTGCGATTTCATCACTGAGAAAGAAATTTGGATTGTAAAATCTACTACCCTGTAAATTTAATTTTCCCTCTTCAATAAGATATTTTGCACGGGTTTTTTCTTCATCTGAGAGTAGTTTGCTTTCTACGCCAACTATACTTCGTAATCCCAGCAGGATTTTTTCACTTTTGATTGCCTCTGGAGTGAGCTGCTCTTCTTCAATACGCAGCGGATTCTCTATGTAGTGTTCGATGCTGCCGGAAGGGTAAAAGCGTTTCTCTTTCAAAAAACCTACCGCACCGCTTCCTATGCCGATATAATCTTTATATTTCCAGTAGCCAAGGTTGTGTCGGCTTTGATAGGTACCGAAGTTTGAGATTTCATATTGGAGAAATCTCTTTTTTATTTGTTTTGTAAACCAGTAGGCGAGGTTTTCATCATCCTGGCTTACTTCCGGTGTTTCCAGAAATTTAGTTCCCTCTTCAATAGTCAGGGAGTAGGCGCTGAGGTGGTTTAGAGGAAGTGTAAAGGCAGTTTTGAGATCCTCTGCCAATAGCTCTTTTGTGTCGATTTGTGTACCGTAGATGAGATCGATGGAGATATTTTCAAAACCTGCCTCTTTTGCATGAAAGGGTGCTTCGATTGCCTCTTTTGCATGATGGTTTCTGCCCAGCAGCCTGAGTTTCTCTTCATGAAAACTTTGTACACCGAAACTGACACGGTTTACGCCGAGCTGCCGCATTCCCTCCAGCCATTTTTGTGTGGCGGAGTTTGGGTTTGCTTCGGTAGTGATCTCTGCATCTTTTGCCAGATAGGGTGCTATTTTTTTGAAAAAGGGAGCGTAAAGTTCCGGGGAAACAGTAGAAGGTGTGCCTCCTCCAATGAAAAAAGTTTCGATATTTTCTGCTTTTGTCCGGAAGCGTTCCAGCTCAAAATCAAGCTGTTGCAGGATCGCTTTCATGTAGTTGTTTTTGAGGTTGTGTTTGTCTACATAGGAGTTAAAAGCACAGTAATGACACTTGCTGTCGCAGAAGGGGATATGCAGGTATAAAAGCAGCTTTAACCTTTTTTGAAATTTTTTTTAGATAGTATACCATAAAAAATCAGAGAGGGGGATTGCGGATGTCGAGTGTAAAGAAAAACAAGACATACAGACCGAATGTAGCAGCGGTAATCCTCTCTCCAAAATATCCTCATGAATGTGAAATTTTCATTGCCAACCGCAGTGATTTTCGTGATGATGTGTGGCAGTTTCCACAGGGTGGTATCGACAAGGGTGAAAATCCTGAACAGGCGCTGATGCGTGAGCTGCTTGAAGAGATCGGTACCAATGATGTGGAGATTTTGTGTGAACATCCGGAATGGATGAGTTATGACTTCCCGTCCAAAGCGACCAAAAAACGTTATCCGTTCGATGGACAGACACAGAAATATTTTTTGGTTAAACTCAAAGCAGAAGCCAAAATAGAGTTAAATACGAAAGTACCGGAATTTAATGAATACAAATTTGTCAAACCGGATGATCTGTTTGATTATGTCACACACATGAAAAAGCCTATCTATAAAAAAGTGCTGGATTATTTTAAAAAAGAGGGGTATTTATCTTAAGATGAGGATTGTAAGCAGATGCTGATTGTTCAGAAATATGGCGGTACCAGTGTCGGTGATCTGGATCGTATTGAAAATGTGGCAAAAAGAGTTGTCAGAAATAAAAAAGAGGGGCATGATCTTATCGTCGTAGTTTCTGCGATGAGCGGTGAGACCAATAAACTGATCGAATACGCGCACCATTTCAGCAAAAATCCTTCTCCCCGTGAGATGGACTTGCTGTTGAGTGCAGGTGAAAGAGTGACGAGTGCACTACTTGCGATAGCGCTCAAAGAGATGGGATATGATGCAATAGCACTTACCGGACGGCAGGCGGGTATCTATACCGACAGTGTCCACACCAGTGCGAGAATCGACAATATCGATACTTCTGTGATGCAACAGCATGTAGATGAGGGTAAAATTGTTGTAGTAGCCGGATTTCAGGGAATTACTACCGAAGGTAACGTCTCTACACTGGGGCGGGGCGGAAGTGATCTGAGTGCCGTGGCGATTGCAGGTGCTATGAATGCTGACTTGTGTGAGATTTATACAGATGTCGACGGTGTCTATACGACCGATCCCAGGATAGAGCGTCATGCACGGAAAATTGACAAAATCTCTTATGATGAGATGCTGGAGTTCGCATCGATGGGTGCGAAGGTTTTGCAGAACCGTTCGGTTGAACTTGCCAAAAAACTCAATGTCAATCTTGTCACCAGAAGCAGTTTTAACGACAATGAAGGTACACTTATCACAAAGGAAGAAAATATTATGGAACAACCAATCGTAAGCGGCGTTGCGCTTGATAAAAACCAGGCAAGAATTACTTTGCGAAATATCAAAGACGAGCCTGGAATCGCTGCCAAAATTTTCTCTACGCTGGCAGACGAAAATATCAATGTCGATATGATTATTCAGAATGTAGGTCATGATGGTACGGCAAATATCGGATTTACAGTGCCGGAGAATGAACTCGAACATGCACGCGGTGTTATGGAAAAGCTCAATGCCTCCGAAAACCTGGAGTTTGATTCCAATATCGCCAAAGTTTCTATTGTGGGTGTAGGAATGAAGTCGCACAGCGGCGTTGCAGGGACAGCATTCAGTGCCCTTGCCAAAGAGAATATCAACATCGAGATGATTAGTACCAGCGAAATTAAAATCTCTATGATTGTTGATGAAAAGTATGGTGAATTAGCCGTACGTATATTACACGAAGCTTATGGATTACACAACAGATCCTAGCCCCAAAGAGTTCTCCCTCTGGACACTGGAGCAGATTCGTGCAAGAGGGTCTGCCATGAGCTGGATGGAGGAGCGCAGATATGACTGGGTGCCTATTGCTGCTTCGGCAATTGAGCGGCTGATCAGCGCTCAGACACTGCTTCTGATTACAGATCGCGAACGTGAATGGTTTGCACGTTATACACTTTCAAAACTCAACAAAGTCAATACCCAGCGCCCATTACTGCCTATTATGTCGCTTGGAACGATTTTCCCCTACCTTGACAAAGTCAATGACAGTGAACAACTGGAGCTTCTGGAAGATATGCTCTCTCTTGCTTTCCCAAATGATTATCTTTTCTTTTATGTCGGGAAAGGGAATGATCCGCGTTCACAGATAGCCAAAAGCAAAAGCAACTCTCTGCTCTGGCTGCTCGATGAGACGATGCAAAACTCTTTTTCACTCCGCTCTGATGATGAGGATCTTGATATCAAGCTGATTCAGCTTTTGACACTTTTCGATAAAAGTATCGATGCGATACTCTTCAGCGAAGTGGATATCCAAAGTGTATTATGAGTAACTCAAAAATTGTCATTTGTAACGATTTGGAATATGCCAGATCGTATGTTTTGGATAGTTTACAAACGCCTATTGTCAAAACTTTTTTTGAAGATGAGTTCAAAGTCGAACATGCTGCTTTGGTGACCAAAGAGGCGTATATTGCGGAAGAGCAGAAAAAGGCGATTGTTCTTTCAGCCCTCTCTTTTAATATCTATGCGCAGAATGCTTTGCTGAAACTTTTAGAAGAGCCTCCCCGAAATATTGTTTTTATTATTATCAGCCGTTCGAAAAATGGTCTTTTGCCAACAATCCGGTCGCGTATGCAGATGGAAATAGTGAGTGCACCAAAACCGCAGTTTGACTTGGGAATTGATCTGGGAAGGGCTGATCTTGAGACAATTTTTACTTTTTTAAAAGAGCATCAGCATCTTAAAAAGGATGAACTTAAGGCAGTGATTGAAAAACTTCTTCATGAAGCAGTGGTAACGCATAAAATCAAATTAAAAGAACAGGAACTTGAAAAGTTCGAGATGGCACTGGAACTGGCGGAATTGAACAGCCGTCCGCAATCTTTACTTGCGATGTTACTGCTTGAAATCTATGAAGCGAAGATGAGACGATGAAGATAATCAAAATAGATAACACAACAGATGCAAAAAATCTTCTGGAGAAGGTTGGCTCTACCAAAGAGGGTGTAAAAATTATGCAGGACAAGATGGATCTGAATCTTTTTTATATCGAAGATTTGCGTACTCCGGCTGCCAATATTTTGAAGCAGGATGCACTCTCTGTCGGTGCGGAACTGGCAGTGGAGAAAGATACGATCTTGTGTAAAGATGAGCATGTCAATGCCCTCTTGATTGTAACTGAAAAACAGCGCAAGATTTTAGCCAGAAAGGAGAGGGTACAGCCTTTCGGTCTGAAAAAACTTGCTGAAGTGCTGCAAGAACATCAGCCCCGCCGATACAAAATGCCCGCTATTATGGGTGTTATCAATGCAAATGATGACAGTTTTTACAGTGGAAGTCGTTTTCAGGGAAATGATGCAGTAAAAGCAATCCGGAAAATGATTGCAGAGGGAGCGGATATTATTGATATCGGCGGTGTCTCTTCCCGTCCGGGGAGTCTGCCTGTCAGCGAGGAAGAGGAACTTGGGCGTATCAAACCGATTATTGATTTGATTTTTGAAGAGGGTTTGACAAAAGAGGTGCGATTCAGTATTGACAGTTATGCTCCCAAACCGGTCAAGTATGCATTGGAGCACGGTTTTACGATAGTCAATGATATTACCGGTCTGGAAAATGACACAGTATGCAGTTTAGCAGCGGAATATGATGCTGAAGTAGTGATTATGCATATGCAGAACAAACCCGAAAATATGCAGAAAAATCCCAATTACACTCATGTGATTGCCGATATAGATACCTTTTTTCATGAGCGTATTGAAAAAGCGCAGAAGTTTGGAATCAGCAATATTGTGCTTGATGTGGGAATCGGTTTTGGAAAACGGCTGGAAGATAATTTAATGCTTATTCGCCATATGGAACATTTTTGTCACTTCGGAAAAACGCTTTTAGTCGGTGCAAGTCGTAAAAGTATGATCGATATGATAGTTCCCTGTAGTGTTGAAGCGCGTTTGCCCGGTACGTTGGCTTTGCATCTGAAAGCAGTAGAAGAGGGGGCGGGTATTGTACGTTGTCATGATGTCAAAGAGCATTATCAGGCATTGAAGGTGCAGGAATCATTGTATAAGACTTTGGTATGAGGGATGAGAGATGAAAGTAGCAGTTGTACAGCAGGAGTATCTTGGCGATAAAGCCAAAACAGTTGTTGAGAGTATCGGAAAGATTGAAGAAGCGGCGCTTGGCGGTGCTGAGCTGGTGGTACTGCAGGAACTTCATCAAAGTCAGTACTTTTGTATTACCGAAGATACCGCACATTTTTCGCTGGCAAAAAGTTATGAAGAAGATTTGCAATTTTGGAGTGAGATAGCCAAAAAAGCAAATGTAGTACTGGTGACTTCTCTTTTTGAACTGCGTGCGCCGGGGCTTTATCACAATACGGCTGTAGTTTTTGACAAAGATGGTTCTGTCGCTGGAAAGTACCGCAAGATGCACATTCCGGATGATCCCGGTTTTTATGAAAAATTCTATTTTACGCCGGGAGATAGAGGTTTTACTCCGATTGATACCAGTGTGGGGAGACTGGGGGTGCTGGTTTGCTGGGATCAGTGGTATCCTGAAGCTGCACGGTTGATGGCATTGAATGGCGCTGAGATATTGATCTATCCTACGGCGATAGGGTGGTTTGATGAAGATAGTGAAGAGGAGAAATCACGTCAGCTTGATGCGTGGATTACCATACAGCGTGCCCATGCGATAGCCAACGGGCTGCCTCTGATTTCAGTCAACAGGGTAGGGAAGGAGTATGATCCGTCAGGACAGCTTGACGGTATTCGTTTCTGGGGAAATTCCTTTGTCTGCGGACCTCAGGGGGAACTTCTGCATCAGTGCAATGCACATGACTCGGTAGTCGAAGTGGTTGAGATCGATATGCATCGTGTAGAAGAGGTACGTAATATCTGGCCTTTTCTGCGGGACAGGCGTATTGAAAATTATGAAGATTTGACAAAACGTTACATTTTTAAACCCTGAAATATATAAAAGTAACAAAATATAAATTAAAAATAGAAAAAGTATAATTAAGATTACCTTTTTGCCGATTATAGTGTAACTTGTAAAAAAAGGATACACATGAAAAAGGTAATTTCCCTGCTTCTTTTCTCTGCTTCTATGCTTTTCTCCCAGAACAATATGGATGCTTTAGAGATACTCAAAAATGAACAACCAAGCGCTACTTACGAAGCGTTTTTTGAACTTGCAAAAAGCGGTGATGTTGATGCCCAGACTCTGGTTGGTGAGATGTATTTGGATGGTATTGGTGTTAAAACAGATTATGAAAAAGCATTTTTCTGGCTTTCCAAAGCTGCACAGAGAGAAGATTCCCAGGCACAGTATTTAGTGGGGTATATGTATGAAAACGGACTCTATGTGGCAAAAGATATTGTTTCTGCTGTAAAATGGTATAAAAAAGCTGCTTTGCGCGGGGATGTTATGGCACAGTATAATCTCGCTCTGATTTACAAAGACGGCAGAGATGGTATACAAAAAAATATGAAAGAAGCTTTTAAATGGCTAAAGATGGTAGAAGAGGAAGAGGAAAAGATTACTAAAATCGCCATGAAATAAAATAGAAAAAGGAGCCTGTCAAAGGCTCCTCCGGAGATAATATAAAGAAGAGTTGTCTGTTAATCCATTTGTCGTCGTAAGAAAGTAGGGTAGTCAAGGTCATCACTGTCTTCAAGGATGTAACCGCCGTTGCCTACCTGTCTGATAAAGGGTGCGGCACTCTTTGCCTCGCTATTCTCTGTTTCAGTAGGTGCGGAAGTATTATTGAGTGCTTTATTTGCAGCTTGGTCGAAACCCGTTGCCACAATAGTGATTTTTACTTCATTTTCCTGTAGGTCTTTGTTTGTTGTGGTACCAAAGATTACATCTGCATCTTCGTCTGCACTGTCATAGACGATATCCATTGCATGTTGTACCTGCGTAAGCGGGAAGTTAGGATGCATATGAAAGTGAACAAGAACACCCATCGCACCATTGATAGACATATTGTCAAGAAGTGGTGATTCGATAGCATTTTTAACTGCTTCGATTGCTGCATCTTCACCCTGTGCTTCACCAACACCGAGAATTGCCATGCCTTTGTGGCTCATGATAGTTTGAATATCTGCAAAGTCAACATTGATATCGTTCTCTCCACTTGAGAGTACTACTGCACTCATACCGCCTACAGCACGGCTGAGAACATCATCTACAAGTTTGAAACTCTCTTTGATACCAAGATTTTTATCTACAATAGAAAGAAGTTTGTCATTTGGAATCACAACGATTGAATCGCTCTCTTTTTTGAGCTCATCGATTCCTTGTTCAGCCAGTTTAAGTCTTTTTCTTCCCTCAAAACCAAAAGGTTTGGTAACAACAGAGACAGTAAGTGCGCCAACTTCTTTGGCTGCCTGTGCTACAACAGGTGCTGCACCGGTTCCGGTACCGCCACCAAAACCTGATGCAATAAATACCATATCAGCACCATCAAGTGCCTCTTTGATATCTTCGTAGCTTTCGAGTGCGGATTCTCGTCCGACATCCGGTTTCATACCTGCACCAAGACCTTTTGTTTTGCGTTCTCCCAGTTGAATTTTAACTTCTGCTTTGGAAGAGTGCAGGGCTTGTGCATCAGTATTTGCCGCAATCAGACCGATACTGTCCACACCCTCACTGACCATATGATTGATCATGTTTCCGCCGCCACCGCCGACACCGATGACTTTGATTTGTGCACCTATTGTACTATTTGACATCTCTTTTCTCCTTTTTGAATTGTTAGAATAGTTGTGTAATTCGATTCCAGAATTTTCTGAAACTCTCTTTTAATGTTGGTTCATCGTCGATAAGAAGTGTAAAGTTCTCATCTTTCTCTTTCCCTTGTGTATTGATTCCAAAATCATCTCCGATCTCTTCTTCCTCTTTTTCGTCATCCAGAATATTCTGAATAGGACTTGGTTCAATAGATTCATCTTTGTACCGGAGTTTACCGTTGGAATCCATCTCATAAGGGGTAAAGTGACCAAACCCGTAAAGAATTAATCCGATAGCTGTTGCAAACTCAGGACCTTTAAGCGTATCGAACATCCCTTCGATCTCTTTTTCACTTGGTTTTGCAAGGCGTACCGGTGTATTGTTGAAAATGGCAGAAGCCAGTTCCCTGATACCGTCAAGTCTGGTAAGACCACCTGTGAAAACAACCCCTGCAGCAAGTTGATCTCTGAAACCACTCTCTTTGATCGATTTTGCGATCAGAAGCAGCGTCTCTTCAATTCTCGCATAAATAACATTGGTTACAATCTCAAGAGAGACTTCATGAGAACTGCCTTCATCTCCAATAGCGGGAAGTTCAATGGTTTCATTGCTGTTGAGGCGAAGGGAACCATGTTCTATTTTTACTTTTTCAGCGGCAGTGATTGGTGTATGCAGTGCCATTGAAAGATCATTTGTAACATTTGCCGAACCGACGCTTATAAAGTCGTTATAGCGGATAGAATTTCCAAGATGAACGACAATATCTGTCGTTGCACCGCCCATATCGACTACAGCCACGCCAAGCTCTTTTTCATCTTCATTGAGAACAGCGATACTCGAAGCATAACCGGTCAGGACGATATTGCTGATTTCCAAAGAAGCAGACTTGACTGCTTTTTTGAGGTTGTTCAGGCTTGATTTAAGTACAGTAATAATATGTACCTGAACTTCCAGTCTGGAACCGTTCATGCCAAGAGGATCTTCGATATTGATATGGTCGTCTACTTTAAAGTTGTATGGAAGAATGTGCAATTTTTCATATTCCGCTGGAATATTGGCGTTATGATCTGCCATCTGCATAACACGGTTAATCTCTTTGATGCCGATATCCTTGCTAGGTACATTGACAACACCCTGACTGTCAAAACCTTTTGTATAAGCACCGGAAACAGAGACAATAACCTGATCAAAGTGGGTGCCGGCTACACGTTTCGCATCGTTTATAGCATGTTTAATTGATCTGGAAGCGAGTTCAATATTGGTAATATTCCCTTTTTTGATACCCTGAGATTTGGAGATACCGGCTCCCAGGATTTTGATGGTGCCACCCTCATTTTTTTGTGCAATTATCGCACAAATTTTGGTTGATCCTATATCTACGCCTAACACTATCATAATCCGACCCTATCCTTTAAAATGTTTTTCTATTTTGTATTTTTTCTCTAAACGCTTGATAAGTGATTGTCGAACTGTATTCTCTTTGAGTACATCTGCACTTTTTTGAAGTTCCTCTTTTTTCTTTTCAAACTGTTCAGCGTTGTAGAGTCTCTGGTCTTTTATCTCATATATGACAGCGCTGTTCGCTAACAGATAGTACCCTTTTTTCTCCTGCGTCGTAAAGAGATGATTTAAAAAGGCAGCTGCTTCATTTTTGGCAAGAAAATCGAGCTTGTCACTATCTTCTCTTGTAACAAAACCAATCTCTTTGAGATCTTTAAGGGAAGCAACTTCTGATTTTGCTTTTTCTTCGAGTGTTTTACGTGCTTTTTGGCTTACAAGATCTTTTTTTGCAAGTTCTTTTGCTTTCTCAAAAGAGAGTGGCTGCGGCTCTTCGATACTCAATAACTGGGCTGTCATGAAACCGTTTGGCAGTTCAATAGTTTTGATAAAACTTCCGGGACTGCTTTTTCTGATTTTATCCAGCGGAATATCACTTTCTCCCTCAATCAGTGTCAAGTTCTCTTCGGCACTGATTTTACCGTTTTTAAGTGCGAGATATTTTTTCAATACCTCTGTCTTTGCCTTTTTCTTCTGAAGTTTTTCTTTGACACGTGCTTTGCTCTCTTCAAAAGATGCTATTTTGTCGTCAGCTCCCCTGAACATCTCTTTGTGATCTTCATAATATGCTTTCACCGCATCATCACCAACTTCAATAGTCTCTGAAATAACTTTTATAACCGCCAGTTGATAACTCTTTTTGCTCAGGTAGTCGTTTTTATGTGCTTCCCAGAATTTTTTCAGCTCTTCCTCTTCTACTTTTATAGAAGCAGGATCGACACTGATTTTTTTGGCAGCGAGATTGTCTTCCATATAAAGAGAAGAATAAAGCATCTTGTTATCGAGTGCAGTTGCCGGTAGTTTAAGCATTTTTGTCAATTTTTCAACGATAATCTCTTTTTTAAGATTTCTTTCAAATTTATTTGGTTCTGTACCGATACTTTTCAATACCTGAAAATAACGCTCTTTGCTGAAGTGACCATTTTCCTGAAAAGCTTCAATAGATTGAATTTTTGCAATAACTTCCTCTTCAAGTGCAACGATACCATGCTCTCTGGCAAAGTTGATAAGCAACGCTTCCTGAATAAGCTGATTGAGTGCAATATCTTCCAGATGCAGTTTTTCCGCGGCTTCTTTGGTAAGTTTACCGCCCATCATCTGGTTATAGTAGTTATAAAGGTTGGAATAGGCAGTTTGCAATTCATCCAGGGTAATCTCTTTTTCTCCGACAGTAGCAACAGAATTTGCTTTATCCTGATTGTAACTGTATGCACCCCATCCGACAAATCCGGCGCCGACAAAAGCAATCGTACTTATCCATATAGTAACAACGAGGTATTTTCTATGCTTTTGCATCCAGGAAATCATCTTCAACCTTTTATTTTTATTAGTGTATTAAAGAATTATATTCTAAATAGATTAAATAAAATATAACTTTTACTGATTAAATTATAAGTATAGTTTACTAATCAGCTTAGTTTAGCTTCATGTAAGAAAAATAGTATTCAGCCAAGCGGGTAGTTTTTGCGACCAGCACTGTGTTCCTGGGAGAAATGAAGCAGCCTGCAACTATTCTCAAGAATAGCTATATGTTTAACAAGTGTAGGCAGATCGCGGTGACATGTGTAAACACCATATCCTTTGATAACCATTATATTGGTATCGTTTTCTTTAAAGTAACGGTAAATCTCATTCGGAGCGCGTTCATACCATGTACTGAAATTGCCGGGATCATAGATTTTGAACTCTCCGAAAGTTTGGTATCCGAAATAATCTTTAGGTTGAATCACTGAAATATCAAGGGAGTATGCCGTAGTATAGGGCGGCATTGCATAGGCTATATATTTGGCATAGCTGACATATTTATAGATGTTGCTGTGTATTTCAGCATCGATACTTGCCTGCCTCCATCGGTAATCGCGTCGTGAATAGAGTTCGATAAAGTCATTTTCGCGCATCTCATCGAAAATTGATTCACGTTTATTGATCAAAAAATGATCCTCTTCTATCTTTGCGGAGAGTGAGCCGTGAAAAATTCCCAGAAAATTTTTACGAAACATAGAGAGTGATACGTCAATCAGCTCTTCGATCACCTTTTTTTTCATCTTGACGTGGCTCCTCTGTTTGTGGATTGGTGTAAATATGTTATTATACCAATATGAAGTTAAATACCATTCCCCACATCCCTGTTTTGCATGAAGAAGTGACCGCGGCATTTGCAGCTATTGACGAAGGTATCATTGTGGATTGTACGCTTGGTTACGGTGGACACAGTGAAGCACTTTTGAAACAGAATGCAAAAATAGAACTTGCAGCTATCGATCAAGATAGTACTGCAATCAATTTTTCGAAAGAGCGGTTAAATCCGTTTGCAGATCGTGTTACTTTTCTACACGGCAGGTTTTCCGACATGATAAAAAACGTCGATAAGAGTAGAATCCGCGGTATTTTGGCAGATATCGGCGTCTCCTCTTTACAGCTTGATGATGAAAACAGGGGATTTGGCTTTCATTCCCAGCAGCTTGATATGCGTATGGATAAGCAGCGTTCTTTGACGGCATATGATGTTGTCAACTACTATGAAAAGTCTAAACTTGAAGAGATTTTCAAAGAGTATGGCGAAGTCAGAGAGTATAAAAAAGCAGCAGATTTGATTCTCAAAGCGCGCATGAAAAAGCCTTTTGAGAGTGCAAAAGAACTTGCTGATTTTCTGGCGAAACATTTACACAGTAAAAAGATTCATCCTGCGACCTTGGTATTTCAGGCGATTCGTATCGAGGTCAATGATGAACTTGGAGAGTTGAAAAGATTGCTTCAGACAATCAGAGATTTAAACCTGTCTAATGCAACAGTGGCTATAATATCTTTTCATTCACTGGAAGATCGGATTGTCAAAACAACATTTAAAAGCTGGGCAAAGTCTTGTATATGTCCGCCGCAGGCTTTTCGTTGCAGTTGTGGAAACAACCATGCCTACGGCAAAATTCTTACCAAAAATCCTATTACGGCAGGAGATAAAGAGCTTGAACAAAATCCTCGTGCAAGAAGTGCAAAACTCAGACTCTTTCAGACAAAAGCAAACACAGATGGGTAATACAGAAGCCAAAACAGAGCTTCTGGAAGATCTTGACCAGGAGCAGAAAAAAGCCAAAAATATCTCTGCTCATACATTGGTGTGGACGTATATTATCCTCTTTTTTGTATTGCTTTTTATTTTGCCGAAAATCTATATCGCCAATCAAATATACTACATCAGTAAAGATATCAATACCAAATATCACAAATATACAGCTCTTCTGGAAGAGAAACGCTATCTGCAGAAGAAGATAGAAGAGTTGCAGTATCAGAGTCAGGTGGTAGATGATATTGATATGCCATAGTTGATACAACTACTATAAACTTTCTTTACTCTCTGTATTAACCATCTATTAATAGTAATCGATTATAATTCCTTCATTCGAATCTTTTTTCTTGTGTATTTTGTTTGCAGAAGAAAAAAGATTCATTTATACATTTATATATAAGGGATAACAATGCAAGAAAAAATTTCCGCTATCAAAAAAGAGGTACAGAAGATTATTGTAGGTCAGGAACATCTGATCGATTCACTGCTGATCGGTTTGATTGCCGATGGGCATATTTTGGTAGAAGGTGTGCCGGGACTTGCCAAAACTACGGCAATCAATGCACTCTCAAAGGCGCTTGGACTTGATTCAAAGCGTATTCAGTTTACACCGGATTTATTGCCGAGTGATATTACAGGTACAGAGATATATAACCCCAAAGAGGCAAAATTCAGTGTCAAGAAGGGACCTGTTTTTACCAACCTTCTTTTAGCTGACGAGATCAACCGTGCACCGGCAAAAGTGCAGTCTGCACTGCTGGAAGTGATGCAGGAGAAGCAGGTAACCATCGCGGATGATACTTTTAAAGTAGATCAGCCTTTTCTGGTACTGGCAACGGAAAATCCGGTAGAGCAGGAGGGAGCGTATCGTCTTCCGGAAGCACAGCTGGATCGTTTCATGTTAAAAGTATTGGTAGGGTACAACACGCTTGAGGAAGAGTTCGAGATTGTTAACCGTGTGGCAAAAAAAGGTTTTGAATCCGTAGCACAGGCTGCGACAAAAGAGGATCTTGAAGCGATTAAAGCGCGTTATCATGAAGTACATGTGGATGATGCCGTACAGAAATATATGCTCAAAATTATCTTTGCAACGCGTGAACCGGAAAATTATGGTCTGGCTGATTTGAAAGAGTATATCGAATTTGGTGCAAGTCCGAGAGGATCGATTGATCTCTATAAAGCAAGTCGTGCACATGCGTTGCTTGCAGGAAAAGATTTTGTAACGCCTCTGGACGTTGCGGCAGTAGTGGCGGATGTCCTCAGACACAGAATTATTCTCAGTTATAAAGCAGAAGCCAAAGGTATCAACAGCGATCATATTATCCGCAAGGTGCTGGAAGCTGTGAAAGCGCCGTAGGGCAAGGTCATGATAGAAACAGTAGTAAAAGAGATTCTCTTACGTGCGAAGAAAGAGGTCTTTACAGGAAATCTCGGCAACAACCTAACCGCCTTTAAAGGTGACGGGATCGATTTTGCCGAGATCAAAGAGTATGATTACGGCGATGATGTGCGTAAAATCAACTGGAAAGCAACCGCAAAGACAGGAGATGTCAAAGTCAATGTTTTCAATGAAGAGCGGGAGTTGAATATTGTTGTTACTTTTCTCATAAATGGCGGTATTCAGTTTGGAACAGTCAAACTCAAACAGGAAGTAATGGCGGAATTGCTGGCGTTGTTGAGTTTTTCCGCATTGAAAAATTCAGATCGTTTGACAACACTTTTTTTCAGTGAGGAAGTGGACTCATTTATCAAGCCGACGAAAAATCTAGGTGTGGTAGAAGATAGTGTCCGCATGGCGCTGGAGATTGATCCGATTGGAAAGCGTACCGATTTTGAGGCTTTTTGCCACTATTTGAACAGTACGATAAAACAGAAGTCGATTGTTTTGTTGATTGGCGATTTTTACGGCGATATCGATCTGAGTACGATTGCACACAAACATCAGATCTATGCTTTGATTGTACGGGATCGTTTTGAGGAGCAGCCGCTTCTGGAGGGAGAGTTTACCCTGATTGATCCTGTTGGGTTGAAGGGTGAAGATATCTATTTGAACAAATCTGTCGTCAAAGCGTATGAAGAAGCAGTAAAAGAGCATGATGCAAAGCTTTATGAGCATTTTCTCGAACATAAAATCACCTATGGAAAAATCTATACGGATGAAGATGTTTATGTTCGGGCATCACAGATTTTGAAAGGCTAAAGAATGGAGAAGTTAAGAGATATTAAGGGTATTGTTGCTGTAAGTGACAACTCTCTTTTGGTTCTGATACTGCTGACGCTTCTCATTTTGTTGATAGCAGGTGCTGTTTTTTACTTTTTAAAGCGAAAACGACGCAGAAAAAGACGCTTTTTCAAAACACCTCTGGAGATGGCGAAAGAGCGGATTGAACAGATTGACTATGAGAATCCAAAAAGTGTTGCCTATACATTTATCGAAGATGTTGCTCCTTTTGTAACAGATGAAAACCGTAGCCGTTATGAAGAGATTGTCAAAGCACTGGAACCGTACAAATATAAAAAAGAGGTACCTCAGATCGATCCGGATTTGAAGGCATCAATTCAGCGATTTATCAAGGAGATCAAATGGCAAATATAGTATTTGAGTATCCACTCTGGCTGCTTTTGCCGCTGGTCTATCTTTTGTGTCTGAAATTTTGCAAGCCTAAAAGCGAAGCGTTTTTCTTTCCCGGAGCGGGAATGTTGCAAAAAGTTTTGCGAAAAAGTCGTCTGGGTGTACAGCTGGTAAAATTTTTGACAGTACTCTTTTTCAGTATAGCACTTGCTTCTCCTGTGATAGAAAATGAAGTGACTATCCAGAATGATAAAGGGTATGAAATATCACTGATTATGGATGCAAGCGGTTCAATGCAGGAGAATAACAAGTTTGGTATTGTCAAAGAGATTGTTGAAGATTTTCTGGAAAAACGCAAACATGACAAGATAGGGTTGACGATTTTTGCAGATTTTGCCTATGTAGCAGTGCCTTTGACTTATGATAAAAAGAGTATTAAACGTCTGTTGAAACGGCTTGATGTAGGTGTCGCGGGGAAACAGAGAACAGCACTGTATGAAGCGCTTTTTCTCAGCTCCAATCTTTTTAAGGATAGTCACTCCAAAAACAAGATTGCCATTTTACTGACAGACGGTATGGACAATACCGGTACGATACCGCTTGATGTAGCGATTAAAACAATTCAGAAGTATGGCATCAAAGTCTATACCATCGGGGTGGGAAATCCCGGAGATTTCAATGCTGAAGTGTTGCAGTATATCGCACAGAAGAGCGGGGGTAAATTTTTTATGGCGAACAGTGTACAGCGTCTCAAAGAGATTTACAATACGATTGACAAACTCGAAAAGAGTGAGATCAAAGCCAACAAATATGTAAAGAAAAACCACTATTTTCAATATCCTCTGATACTGGGGCTGTTGTTGCTGGTCGGTTTCTTCTTTTACAGAAACAGAGGAGGTGTACAGTGACTTTTCACAATCCGGAATTTTTGTGGCTGTTAGTGCTTGTACCTCCTATGATATGGATGCTCAAAAGCGGTAAATCTCAGCTTGAAAAGATTTTCAATCCCAAAATCCTGGGAAAAATCAAAGCGCCGGGAAGCGGTTTGAGTGCAAAAGTGCGCAGCTTTTTCATGATAGTTGCTTTTGTACTTGCTGTGGTTGCGGTAGCAAGACCGCAGATTGACCACGGGGAGGTCAAAGTCAAATCGAGTTTTGTCAATGTTGTTGTAGGGTTTGATATTTCGCAATCTATGTTTGCCAATGATATCTACCCGAACCGCTTTGCATTTGCCAAACGCAAGTTTGATACATTTTTAAAATATTTGAAAAATACCAAAGTAGCGTTGATCGGTTTCTCCTCCCGTGCCTTTTTGATTGCACCTTTGACGGAGGATTACAATTCATTGAAATTTCTGACTAAAAATCTTGGGCTGGAGTATCTGAATCTTCGCGGTACTTCGATTATGAGTGCGCTTGAAGCGGCGAATAATCTTTTTGAAAATCAGGAGAAGAAGGTACTTGTGCTTTTTACCGATGGCGGTGACGAGAGTGATCTGAGTGAAGAGATTGCCTATGCAAAATCTCATAATATCACAGTTTTCATCTATGCAATCGGTACGGAGAAAGGTGGTATGGTCAAAACCAAAAATGGTGTATTAAAAGATGAGAAAGGGGATATTGTTATTGTCAGAAGAAATGATGCCATCAAGCAGCTTGCTCTGGAAACCGGAGGTGCATATATGGTTTATAGTCTGAAAAATGATGACATAAAATCCCTGGCAGAGATTATAGAGTCAAAATTCAAAGCAAAAATGAAAGAGGAGACAACGATCAAAAACAGAGAAGAACTTTTTGTTTATCCTCTGGGAGCGGCAATACTCTTTTTATTTATGGCATTTTTTTCTCTGCCGCAAAGGAGAGTTTCATGAAAAGCAGAATGAAAATAGTTTTGGGACTGGTTGCGGCGGTAACGCTGCAGGCGGGGATGCTTGATTTTCTGGATATAGGAAAAGCAGAGAAGGCATACCGCGAGAAAGCTTATGATAAAGCGATTAGACATTATGAAAAGCTGGCAAAAGAGGGGAAAGAAGATGCCCTTTTTAATCTGGGAGACAGTTATTACAAAGCGGGTAAATATCAAAAAGCAATAGAGACTTTTCAACAGGTCAAAGATCCCTCTTTGAAAGCCAAAGCGCTGCACAATATGGGAAACAGTTATGCACGTCTCGGAAAGCTTGATGCAGCGATCAAAAGTTATGAAGCGGCATTGAAGATCAAAGAAGATGCTGATACCCGGTTTAATCTGGAGTTGCTCAAAAAGAAGAAAAAAGAGCAGGAAGAGAAGAAAAAACAGAACCAAAAACAAAACCAGAATCAGAACCAAAAAAAGAATAACCAGCAGCAAAATCAAAAACAGAAAGATCAAAAACAGAAAGATCAGAAAAAGAATGATCAGAAAAAGAGTGATCAAAATAAAAAAGATCAGCAACAGAAGAAGGGCGAAAAGAAAGAGAACCAAAACCAGAACAAGTCTCAAAAACAGCAGCAAAAAGAGCAGCAAAAAAAGGGACAAAAAAACGATAAGTCCCAGAAAAAACAGAATCAGACGCAAAAACAGCAGTCTGAAAAGAAGTCTCAGAAGCAGGAAAAAAAAGATAAAGATAAACAAAACCAGCAAAAAGCAAAAGCACAAAAAGAGCAGGAAAAAAGAGAAAAAGAGAAAAAAGAGAAATCAGCAGCGGCTCAGCAAAGAGACAAAAAAGAGAAAATGAACAAAGAGCAAAAAGAGCGTAAAAAAGCAGCTGCATTGCAAAAAAAAGCTGTTCCTATCTCGGATATGGAAGAGCGTAAATGGAAAAAAATGTTGGAAGATCGTGGTATCAATACACTCATGATGGAACTTCCAACTACAGGAGAGAGAAAACATGAAACAAAACCTTGGTAAAAATTTAGTGAAACTGATTGCGATATTTTTTATGATGGGTGCTACCCTCTTTGCCGGGGGTGTCACTGCAACAGTCGATAAATCGGAGATATATAAAGGGGATAGTGTCAATTTGACCATCAGTGCCGAAGGGAACAATGTCAAATTTCCTATTATCACCAAAATAGGCGGTGCGACGGTACTGGGTACTTCCAATGCCCAGCATACGACAATTATCAACGGCAATATGACACAGTCGCGGTCAAGGACATATACATTTGCTCCCCAAAAGACGACTAAAATCCCGCCTTTTAGTGTAGAAGTGGATGGTCAAGTATATAAAACGGCACCATTGCAGGTCAAAGTAGTCAAACCGACTGCTTCCAGGGCGGGTGCGCCGTTTGTACTGGAAATGCAACTGGCTAAGAAAAATGTCAAAGTAGGTGAAAGTGTACGACTTGATCTGAAATTTAAACGCAAAAGAGATGTACAGGCAGATAAAATTGAGATCACACCGCCTTCTCTGGAAAATTTCTGGGTCAAAGAGATCAAAGGGAAAAAGCAGACACTTGAAGGGGATTATATTGTAGAAACGTATAGTTATCTGCTTTTCCCGCAAAAGGCAGGAGAATATACGATTCCTTCCGTAGTTGCCAATGTGGGAACCCGTGTCAGACGACAAAGCAGGCTTGGCGGATTTAACGATCCTTTTTTCGATGATCCGTTTTTTAACTCTTTTGTCTCTTCCATAGAGTGGAAGAAAGTTTTTTCCAATGAAGTAAAACTTCATGTAGATCCTCTTCCTGACAATCTGGAAGTTTATGGAAACTTTACGATTAAGGCAGATGTAGATAAACATGAAGTGTATGCAAATAAACCGGTAAATTTTACTATTTCTATCGAAGGGGAGGGGAATGTAGATGATATTCGAAAGTTTGAAATCACTATTCCCGATGCTGTGGTTTATGCAGATGAGCCTAAAGTCGAGTCCAGTTTACAAAACGGCAAATACTATGGCAGGTTTACGCAGAAAATAGCGATTGTTGCGGATCATGACTATACGATTCCGGCAGTGGAGTTTACCTACTTTGACAGTGAAACACAGCAAAAAGTGACCAAAAAAACCGCACCGATTCAGATCAAAGTGAAAGGCGGGGGTACAAAAGTCTCTGCTGCTGCTCCAAAAGTAGAAACGTCCAAACAACTTCAGAAAGAGATCAAAGCCTCTGAAAGCGAGAAGTCTTCGGTAAAAGAAGTGGCGCAAAAGAGTGAGGGAAGTATGAAGTATCTTTATCTGATCGGAGGTTTGATAGTGGGGAGCGGATTGACCTACTTCCTTTTAACATACAGAAACGGTGGCAGAAAGAGGGAACCGAAACCGATTCTCCAGCAGATCAAAAAAGCAAAAGATGATAAAACACTTTATACACTTCTGCTGCCATATGCAAAAGAGGAGGGGTATATCCGTCAAGTGTTGCAAAAACTGGAAGAGAATCTCTACAAAGGAGCGAACCACAAAATAGACAGAGATGAAATTGTGGATTATTTTGAAGAGATAGCGGAGGTGTAAGTACCTCTGTTATCCCTCTGTTTGTACAAATTATGCGTATTGCGTGTCTGCGCTGGCGGGAAGCGGTGATGCATTTTCGATGAGATGTATCTGCTCTCTTTTGACAGTCAATCCCAAATAGATATAAAAATTGTTTGGTTTTTGAAAATGTGTCTCTTCTCTTTCAATGAGCAATCTGGTATATTCATCATTTTCATATTCCCAGCATCGCACAAAGCGGTCGTCTGTAAATTTTTTGACTCTGCCCTGTGACTGTTCAAGTATCTGATACCAGTTTCCGTTACCGTCGCGGGTATAACCCATCTCGTACGGGTCTACAGGTAATTCGGAGATATCGCAGATATATTTGATAACATTCACCTCTTCACCGGGATAGAGAATTCTGTCGTAGAGAGCCCGCTCATTGCCGGTATGATTTTTTGGTTTAAATGCAATTACATCGGTACCAAGCATCAAAGCAAAACGGGGAGAAAAAGGGCGTTCTTCTATCATCTGATATGCTTCAATATGAAAATTGAACTCACTGTCTTTATATACTTCCAAAACAACAATTGAACTGTCAGAAATATTTTGCAGAGTATATCGGGCAACGGGGGATGAGGTGCCGTTATCGATCAGTGTATAGTGGAGACACTGAAAGTTTTCTCTCTCTTCATGGAGCCTGAGTTGTAAAAGCAACGATTTATTGTATGCAATTCTAAGCGGATCAAACACCTCTTCCTCCTTTTGCCTCTATTTATAAATAAATATATTTTTAATGTAGCACACTGCGTGCCAATCTTTTCCTTCCTGTGTAACAATTTGTAAAAAGAGTTTTTTGAGACATAGGAGACTTTTCCATGAAATATTTTGCTATTTTATGTTAAATTAAACTAATAGTTTAAGAATGGAATAAAAAATTGACAAAATATACGAAAAACTGTATAAAAAGATAAAAATAGTGTCTCTTTTATCTGATATTAAATATATATTGATAGAATTACAGCATATTTGATCGGTTATAGATTATGTATAGTTTAGTAAACCGTATAGAGTATACAGCTTTATGTGTGGTTTAACATACTTTTGTTACTATTTATACATGGAATCTCATGACTTATTCAATATTTTGCACAATGCTGTAGAGGCACAGTACTTTGGCAAGAAAATCAGCCAGAAACAGATGGCTGAAAAACTTGGTGTATCGATGCGAACCTACCAGGACTGGAGGTTGGGCAATTCAAAGCCGCAGGCAGTTCCCGCTATCTTCAAAATGCTTGCCGAGCTTGATGAAGATGATCTGATACATCTGGTCAAAAAGATTTCAAAAGGATTGGAAAATGACAAAACTGACACAAGTAGAAAGAGAAGCTTTGGATAATTTGTTTATAGGACTTCCTCCATATCGTGAAAGTTTGCTTGCCAAAATCAAAAGGTTGATCAGAAGATTTTTGTAATTTTTCTTCTTTCCTAAAATCCTACCTCTTCTTCTCTTCGAAGATTTTTACAATATTTACAATATTTTTAGTTGATTGTTTTGTTTCTAACTCTCCGCACCGGAGCATTTGGACAGCAGATAAGCTGCAGATATT
>CAZYZD010000022.1:0-27612 GCA_964651755.1 uncultured Sulfurospirillum sp.
GATACTGTACTTTTTCAAGCTGTTCAAAACACTTTTTAATCATCATTCTGGAAAGTTCAGTATACATTTTTGATGTTTTTGCAATTTCAAGAAATTCACCTGGTGTAGCATAACTGTTATCTTCTCTTCTAATACGCATTAAAGATTCATATTTTTCAACCTGGTTTGTTTTCAGATTAAAAATCGGCTGGAAAAACGGTTCAATCCGCTGATCCAATATCGCTTCTTTGACCATTTTATTGATTTTTATATTATGTAAAAAACGTTCCTGATGATCCTCTTTTTCATTATAAATTTTATAGCTTTTTTTAAGTTTTTCCGCTTCCTTTAAAGCTAAATAAGCATTTTTAGGCAAATCCTCAATCCCTCTTGCCACACCTGCTGTTATTTCGATATTGAAGATACTTCCCTGAAATGTAAACTCTCTTTTTGATATACGTGTTGTCATTTTACGCAAATACTCTTCCAGTTCATCTCTGCTGATAAAACGGGGAATAAAAATCGCAAAATGATTAAAGTCAATTTTATACAATGTAGATTGGGTTGCAGGCAAATCATTTCCAAGCCATTCTGCTACTCTTTTAAGAATAATCGTTCCTGCATCTACACCAAACAATTCGTTTAATGTATCGAAATTGTCAATACCTACATAAATCAAAGTACTTTTTGGGAAAAGAGAATTCCCTTTATGTTCGTCTATATCATGAAAGAGTTTTAAACGTGTAGGAAGTTGGGTAACACTATCAATAAAAAGTCTCTCTCTCATTTGTTGCGTAATATCCTCTTCTCCTACCTCATTTTTTAAAATCAAATAATAACTTTTTTGCTGTGTTGCATTACGTTTATGCAATGTAATATATACAGAAACTTTCTGATCTTTGTGTGCACAAACGCCACTTCCTTTATAAAAGCCTTCCTTCGCAATAATTTCACGAATTTTTTCAGGAAAATCTTCAAGATTAATAAACTGAGTAACAGGATTGGAAAGCAATGTTTCTTTATCTACACCAAGAAACTCACACAATTCCTTATTTACTGAAACTACAGACAAGTTATCGTCCAAATACATAAAGTTACGATCTTCCCGTAAAAGATCCTGATAATGCGTAAGCTCATCCTCTTTTGCTTTGATATAAGAAAGCAATTTAAGATTCTTGTTGTAGAAATAAAGAAAAAGAAACAAGAAACCAATCATCATAGCAAGCACTACAGCATTTTGTCCAGACTCTACAATAAGAAGAGTAAGTAGCATTAAAATTAATGTACCAACAATCAAATAGGATTTGTAACACTTCAAACGATTCACAAACTTATTCATTTATTAGAGCCTAAAACTTTATTTTTAATCTAAGATAATACAGAAGATAAACTGAATCTAATATTAGGGATTCAATATATTTAATTTTTCATTAAGTTTCATATGAGTGTTCTACTTTTGGAAAAAAATGCCGATATTCCTCACATTGATATATATAAAATAATGGGACATCTAAAATGAAAAAAATATTTCACCTGCTCTTTTTACTAATCTCAACACTCTGGAGTATCGATATAGACGTTGATTTTCTTAAAAACTCTGTACAAAAAAACCCTAAAGAGACAGGTAATCAAATACTTTTATCAAAATACTATATTCAAAATAGAGAATATCAAACAGCCCAATATTATCTTAATAATATTTTAAAATCAGAGCCTGATAATAAAATAGCAAAAAAATTACAAAAAGAAACACTTATAGGATTAAACCTGCAAAAAAATTTACCAGGAGTTAATCTTCAAGACCCTTATGAAATTGAAGAAAAATTAAATATTTTTTTAAAGGAAAAAAAATATAAACTCTTCAATACCACTTATTTAGACTTGGAAAAACTCCATATCCCACTAACACTACAAACCTATTTAATGGCTGCTGAACACTATCTTGATACTAACAACATCACTATGACACATAAAGTTCTTGCTGCAACAAAAGGCTTACCTGAAGGATATCCACTTCTGGCAATCAAAACATATTTGGCTGCTAAAAAAGGCGATCTACCTACTGCACGTAAAAATTTACAAAAGTTAACTACAGAAGATCCAACAAATCATCTCATACCAAAAATTGCAACTGCCATAAAAACACAAGAATCCTCTATGACAAAAAAACTGGCAAAAACAGTAACCAAACAAAACTCAATTCAAAAACTCCAGGAATATATCTATCTTCTAAATAAACAAAATAAAAAAGAAGAGGCAATCAATGCCGTTAAATCTTTTCTCGAACATTATCCAAACAATTTTGATGCGAAACTTCTTTTGGTAAAACTCTATTACTGGAATGGTGATATTGATAAAGCCTTTCACAAAATTTACAGCTTTCGAAAAAGAAACGAAGAGACTAAAAAACTTTATGCAAATATTTTATATGAAAGAGGAGACTATACTCATGCACTTGTCTATTTGTCAGATGCTGTAACAAATGCAAAGGACAAACATGAACAATACAATTTAAAAAAACGTCTTGCTTTCGCCTATTTAAATATTGGGAAAAAATCAAAAGCAGAAGAGATTATCCAGCAAATGCTCAAGGAAAATCCAGCCGACAAAGAGCTAGTACAATTATTAGAGAATCGTAAAAATCAAGATATTCTTCAAAAAGCAATCACTTACCATAAACAACATGAACTTACCAAAGCTTTAACATATTATAAACGCTATTTTTCACAAACCAATGATCCAAAAATAGCAAAAGAGATTGCAGAAATTTATTATTTTACAAATAACCAATATTATGAAGCACTTCCCTATTTTCAAATATATCTTCAAGAATTTCCAAATGACAGCCTCATACGATTTCACTATGCTTCGGCATTGGAAAAGCTTAAGCAATATAAAAAAGCCTCAAATGAATACGCCAAAATCACTTCCTGCAAAAACCCTGAACTCTGTTATCTCACAAGATATCATGAAAGCTATAGCCTGATGCAGACACAGGATTCATCAGACTGGATAAAAGCAAGAAAAATACTTTCAAAACTCTCTACAAATCTCGCATTGACACCAGTAGGACAATATGTTGATCTCAAAAAGTTTTCTGCATCATTGCTCAAAACTGCCCGTGGAGAAATCCGAAAACCGACATATTATAAAGATATTGTTTTAACAGAAGGTGCAAAAAAACACCTGGACCAAAAAAGTGTCTTTTCCAATGTTTATATAAATTCAACAACAAAACCATCACTCGAAGAATTATTGGATATTACCAAAACAAAAACAGCCATCAAACCTTCTGCACACGTTCAAATAGATTATGTCAGAGATTCTCATGTACGTTATACAGATTATCAACTAATGGTTCAAAACCTTATTACAGTAAATGGTATACGTTATAGTGTCTCTGCACAAAAATATCTTTTTCATTTTATCAACCAATACGAAAAAAAAGGTAAAGGCTTCTTTTTACACATGAAACGGGGAAATCTACAAGTCAGTCTTGGTGTAAAAGAGATGGGAAACTTTAATCTACTCGTACCAAAACTCAGCTGGTCAACACATTATGGCGTACATGATTTCTATTTTGATGCATACTATCAAAACGGTGCTTTTACAAACTATAGAAAATGTATGATTCTAAACCAAACTGATGTACTGCATATTGGTCTTTATGACCGTATACTGATGGATAATCTTGACTTTACAGAGCTTTCACTTAGTCTCAATGCTTATGATGATGGCAACACAAATATATATGCTACATTGGCATATCCGCTTTACAGTTTTAACCTCTGGGGACTTGATCACAAGTTAATATTTAACGAAAATATAGATTTTAATAGTAAAACAAAAGTATGCTCTCAGCCCTCTTCACTATATGATTCAACATACTTGATATATAATCCAAAGATGACGTTCAATCGAGGTTCTATGGAGATAAAGCTGGGACAAGGCTACTCTTTTAGCAATCAAGAGTATATATCAACTTATATGATCAAAGGTGATTATAACATAAATAATATTGCTTCTCTTGAACTTAACTGTGAAAAAGTTCAAAGTAGTTTTACATCTGACGATATAGATTATTGTACGTTCAATATTATACAGGAGTGGTAAATCAATGAAACATAATATACAACTGAGTGAAGTAATGACAATAGACACACCTGTTAATCGTTGTGCACTTGCTTTTAGTATGCAACTGCAACAACATCTTAAAAAAGATACAAACACCCTGTTCCTGACAGCTAATAAGCCAGATCTTGTTCGTGCAAATCTACATCATGTAAAACAACATCTACCACACTTTGAAACAGTTCATGAAAAAACCACCTACCTTTTTCTCAAAGAGGAATGGAATGAAATTTCACAACGATTTGGTATCAGAGCTTTTAACAATGAACTCAACAAAATTACCGAAGAAGAAATTTATGATTTTTACTATTTTCACCGAATCGATCTTTTTTTCAATACAAAAATCACATACGAAGTAGAACAGGCAATTGTCAATTTTATTGAATCCATCCGCTACCACCATAAAAAAGTACTTTTTTCGTATAACAGTCTTACTGCATCAGGTAAAATATTTGAAACATTGTTTGCGCATAAAAGAGATCTCTCTTTTGATGTTGTTCTAAACGACGATGGAGAATGCGATTTAACTATGAAAACACATAATCGTCTTTTGCAAAAAGAGAATGCTCGTATTTGTCTTATTTCCGATCAAAGTGACATGCATTATCTGCATCAAACCATTTTGCAAAAACAACCCTATATACAACTTGATATTGCTTCACTGGAAGATCTTGAAAAAGATCATACTATTTTAAATGAAGAAACAGATCTTATTTTATACAATGATTCACGCAAATTTCTCACAAAAGAGATGACAAATGTTTTCAAAAAACTCTCTCCATATGCTCAGATTTTCTGGATAACCAATCGTAAATCAATTCGAAAAAGTGATTTAAATGAATCAAAAAACAATGGCATCGATATGCTGTTTCCAAAAACATTTGACATTAAAGAGTACGTACACTATATTGAACAAGTAATACAACAAGCTTTTTATACCAATAAACTACGAAACTTATCATATATCGAAGAGGAACAAAATGTAGATATATTGACTATGAAAAAACGTATTAAAGAGCTGGAAGAGAAACAAATCCTTCATTCTGTTGTTACAATAAAGCTTTCTGATATCAAACATGATAACCTTTCTACTTTTATACGAAAAGAAGACTTTGTTGCTATAGATAAAAATGCAAATAGCGCCTTTTTTGTTCTCATCAACCTTCTTCCGGAAAATGCCAGACAAATCATTGCAGATCGTACAAAAGTCAACAAACAAGAAATTAGTATTCAACATAAAGCAGTCTTAACAGAGTTACCGGAAACCTAGATCATGATTAAAATTATTGCTCTTTTCATTATACTTCTTTCTCTGTCAGTATTAAGTGTTTATCAGTTAAATCATTTGCCAGTTAATCAAAATATTTATGTACGTCTTGGGGTTATCTTTATTCTGATTTTTTCACTGATAGTGGTTGCACGATACTTCCTGCTACTCCTCTTTTCAATGATTAATCTTTATAAAAATGTCAAAAAAGAACTCCCTGACATTCCAGATAGTGAAAAACCGATGGTATCTATTTTGGTACCTTGCTATAATGAAGAGAAAGTTCTCAAAGCTTCACTTGAGAGTCTCATACAGCAAACCTACCCAAAATATGAAATTATAGTCATAGATGATGGAAGCAGTGATGATACTTACTTACTGGCAAAAAATATGGAGTTTGACAACGGCAATGTATCACTCAGAGCTTTTACAAAACAAAATGCAGGTAAAGCCCATGCTCTGAATTTTGGAATAGAAAAAGCAAAAGGGGAACTCTTTCTGGCTGTAGATGCAGACTCAAAACTCTCAACAGATGCAGTAGAATTAATGGCAAACTATTTTGCCGACCCAAATATTGGTGCTGTTGCCGGCTCTGTTTACGTCACAAATACAGATAACCTCTGGACCAAACTTCAGGCACTAGAATATGTTCAGGGACTTAATCTTGTACGTAATGGTCAGGCTCTTTTTAAATTAGTCAATATTATTCCGGGTCCAATCGGTATGTTCCGTAAAGATGCAGTAAAGTCAATAGGCAAATATACCGATGATACATATGCAGAAGATTGTGATCTGACTTTGCGACTTATTGAAGCAGGATATAAAATTGATTATGAAATTGATGCAATCTCCTATACGGAAGCACCGGAAAGTCTGCTGGATCTTCTCAAACAGCGCTATCGATGGACAAGAGGTATATTACAATCGATACTAAAACATAAAAATAAACTTTTTGCATTAGGTTCTGACTTTTCATTGAGCATGGTATTGTGGTATATGCTTTTTGAAGCTATTTTTTGGCCTATTGCATCAATTTTTGCCAATTTTTTTATTATTTATATGAGTTTGGCTTCAGGATTTGGAGAGATGTTGATCTACTGGTGGATCATTTTTACTATTCTGGATGTTTCGGCAAGTATTTATTGTGTCAGTGTCACAAAAGAACGAATGTATCTGGTACTTTATAGTATCTATTATCGTATCTTTTTTATCAATATTATCAATATTGCTAAAGTTTTAGCTACTTTTGAAGAGTTTTTTGGAATCGAAATGAACTGGGGAAAACTGGAAAGAAAAGGAAAAATCTAATGGAAATGAATTTTTTAACTATTATGGCATATCTTATCGTTGTTATTACTCTAATTACAATGATTTTTGGAATTATCGCTTATAGTGTTTATAAACTCAGAGAGGCAAAACGTGCAACAGCAAAAAAAGAAAACACTGAAAAAGAATCCCAATTGCTGGAATTTCAGGAAAAATATCTTTTTTTTGAGCAAAAGGAACTAATCATATGAGTACACAAGATATTGCATATATAAAACCCCGTGACAATTACGGTGCAAGTTTGATTTTTTCGCTTCTTGCTCTTTTTGCATTGATGATGCTTATACTCTTCAAGATGCAAAACACAGAACCTGCACAACAAAACAATAACGGCTTTATAGTTTACCCTTCAAAACATAAAACACTTTATCTTCTATCTTCCAAAACATCTGCTCTGCTATATACAAAAAAAGGACACTCTCTGGAAGAATATACTGCAAAAATCAAAACTTTTGCAAAGCTCATTCATTCATTAGGATATAAAACAGAAATCATCTCTTCTTCCAAATTAGATAAACTTCCTCAAGACGCTCTCCTCTTTGTAGTAGATACACCTGCTATGAAGAAAGAAACAACACAAAAACTTCAAACTTTTGTAGAGAAAGGAGGAAACCTCTTTTTTAATTTTACCGCAGGTTTCAGTAATGAAAAAGGAGAATATCTAGGCGATAAATTTATTCATAAAATCACAGGACTAAACCTTAGTAAAAGATTAGGATTTGTTTCATTTAAAAATAAAAATGAAGGCTCTCTCTTTGTCACATCAAAATTACTTTCACCTTTTTCAAAATATTTACACAGAGGTGATTCTCTTTATGTTGTTCTTTATGACAAAATCCCGATTTTCGAAAACAATAGCACACAAAAGCCTGATATTCTGGCAACTTCCTTTTCTCAGGCAACACCGCCTATCGCCATGGATATAACAAAAAGTCTCACAGCGGCAGAAGCGGGTATGGCATGGCATGGCTATTTGAAAAAAGGCAAATGGGTATATACTTCTATGCCTTCATACTCTTTTTACGATAACAGTGAACAAAAAGAGCAGTTTAAAAAACTATTAGCAGGTATGATTGATTATCTCTCCGAACCGATTATCACTCAAATGTACCCTTTTATCGACAATAAAGGCGCTGTTTTCATCTCAGAAGATACAGAATATAAATTTAAAAATTTTGAACGTTTTGCAGATTTGGCACAGGAGTACCAGTTCCCTGTCACAGCTTTCATCGTCGCAAACCTTGCCCAAAAACCGGAATACAAAGAGATGATGGAAAAAATTGCGAAAAATCCCTATGTTGAATTTGCATCACACAGTACATCCCATCAACAGATTGTGGGAAAAGATGAAGCCTATATCATCAATGAAACAGTCGGATCCAAAAAGATACTCGATAAATTTTCAAAAACACCTATTCAAGGATTCAGACCTCCCAGAGAAGAGTTAAATGCATTGATGAAAAAACATCTTGCAAAAGGCGGCTTCACTTATATTCTAGGTGCAACAGAAGAACATCTCTATCCAAGATTTGACAAAAAAGAGAAAAACTTGTTGATTATCCCCAGACATGGTACAGACGACTTTAGTTATCTTGTAAATCTTGACTGGGATCAGGAAAAGATTGTCAACCAGATGATCGATGAGGCTCATTTTGTTACAGCACTTAACGGTATCTATACCCTAAGTATACATACACATCTTTTTACGTATAGTACAAATATAAACATTATGAAAAAATTCTTTAACTATTTAAAAGAACATCCTGAACTTAAAATCATAGGGGGGAAAGAGCTATATCAAAAGGTATATCTGGCAAAAAACATAGATCATACCCTCGAACAAAAAGAAGATCAGTTTATTCTTACAATAAACAACAAAAACGATACAGCAGTAAAAGATCTCTATATGCAGCTTTTTAAAAATCCAAAACAAAAAATTACACAGGGCAGTGTCAATCAAAAAAATATTAATGTAGAAATAGACAATAGTAAAAGTACTATTCACATAGACACCATACCTCCGCAAGAAAGTATTAAAATTTACTTTAATATTGAAGAGTGATCAGGAGTAAAAATGCGCTTCCTGTTTCCTCTGATCTCTCTTTTTACAACACTTTATGGCAATGTACCTTTAAAAGTAAATCACCCTTTTCCTACACATATCCATTATAAACAAAGTATCTCTCCTTCAGGCTACAGACAGGATCAACTTGATAAAAACACCTTTAATTTCTACAAAATATGGAAAAGAGACTTTCTGGTAAAAGAGGAAAATTATTATAGAGTCGCTACCGATAAAAAAGATAAATCACGCACTGTCTCAGAAGGTCAGGGATACGGAATGCTCATTGTTGCATACTTTGCCGGCAGTGATCCCGAAGCACAAAAAATTTTCAATGGTCTTTACCGTTTTTCAAGAAAATATCCAAGTGCAATATGCCCAACATTTATGACATGGCAAATTCCCGTTAAAAAAGGTGAATCCGACAGTGCCTTTGACGGAGATGCAGATATTGCTTATGCTCTGCTGCTTGCAGATAAACAGTGGGGAAGCAAAGGTGATATCAACTATAAAAAAGAAGCATATAAAATATTAGACGCTATTTTGAAATTTACTGTGGGTAAAGAGAGTCATCTCCCCTTACTGGGAGACTGGGTCAATCAAAACGGAAAAAAATATAATCAATACACTACAAGAACATCAGACTTCATGATCAGTCATTTCCGAACCTTTTCTAAAATACACAAAGATTCACGCTGGATACAGATGATTCATGCAACACAAAAAGCGATGCAGCAGATCCAGAATCTCCCCCAAAACAAAAGTACTCTCATACCCGATTTCATCTACTACAATAAAATCAAAAAAGAGTTTCAACCAACCCAAAAACACTTTTTGGAAGAAGAAGATAACAGCTACTACTATAACGCCTGCCGCATTCCATGGAGAGTTGGAACAGATGCTTTGCTAAACAATAATCCCACCTCTCAACGTATTTCCCAAAAAATGCTCTACTGGGTATGGTTAAAGAGTCAAAAAAAACCTGAAAATATCAAATCCGGATACACATTGGAAGGCAAACCTATCGGCAACTACCCCTCAACTGCATTTATCGCCCCTTTTGGTGTAGCTGCAAAGAATAATCTGCATATGCAGGATTTTCTTGATGCGATCTATGACTATATCAAAGATAGACATGAGAACTATTATGAAGATAGTATCAACCTTATTTGTCAACTTATCATCACCAACAATTACTGGGATCCAGCCCAATACTAAAAAGGCATAATTGAAATATTTAACGCCCTCTCAATTGTCCACAATATAGCAACTATCGCAGTCAATGCCGAAAAACCATACAGAAAAAAGTTTTTATAAAAAGTTGTCTTCTCCAGAAGATAAAAAAGCGGCAGCACAACTGCAACAATCGCCAGCTGTCCTATCTCAACTCCAAGATTAAATCCAAATAACATCGCCAGGAAATCACTGCTATTTTTGACAATAAGATCATGCAATACATTTGCAAATCCAAAACCGTGAATCAAACCAAACATAAATGCCATTATCCATGTATGACTGGTTACCATCGGATATATATTATTGACAGCTGTAAATAATACGGAAAGGGCAATAGCAACTTCTACAAATCTACTATCCAGTACCACAACCTCACTAACACTTAACCCCAGAGTAATCGAATGCGCCACACTAAATGCAGTAACAATTTTCAAAACTTCCATCAATACAGCATGAAAAGTACGATGAGGCAACGGTCGCCCGTTACGATAATAATAAACAGAAGGAATAAGCAACATAAGCAAAAAAAGTATATGATCATACCCTATCCAGATATGCCAAATCCCCTCTTTCAAAAAATTAACAAAAGCCTCCCATCGGGATCCATTTTGCATACTCAACGTTACTTCAACTTTACGGTCACTCATGATAACAGGTTTGGAGCTATTTTTATCTGCTATTTTCACAAACGCTTTCTGATCTTTGTCCACATCGAAAAAGAGATCATATTTCAGATCAATCGCTTCAGAAGGAAGCTGACACGCTAACAAAAGATAGAGTTTGATATAGGACTGATGCACCCGCCTGTAAACTTCAAACTTCTCTACTTTTTTTGAGCAGCGTTTACCATCAACTTTAATATCTACATGAGAGAGTACAAACTTTTTAATCTCATTTTGATGCGCTTTTATCTCTTTCCATGAAACAATTCCGTTGTTATTGTCATCTAACTTCATGAATTTCTCAAGATTATCCGACTCAAAATCCACTACTGCTTTAGGTGCAGTACCGCTGAGATCAAAGGTAATAAAATTCTCTTTAAGTAAATCAGCTTGCAATGCAATGGTATTTATTAAAATAAATATATAAATTAAAACAAATCTCATAATTTAATTTTAACATAAACTAAATAAATTTTACCATTCTTTTTTGTGAAATCGTATAATAGCTTCTCCAAAATTTATAAAGGTATTTTTGAAATTTTGTCAAATAAATATTTCATAATGAAATAAAGTTTCACCAGTCTTATTTTTTCTGTTATTATAAATATAAAAATAAATAACCTTAAAAGATATGGAGGAAAATATGCTACAATATCTTCTGAAAATGCATAGGAAACTGTATGCCAACCATATTGCGTGACAATGGCTACCGTTTTTTCTTTTTCAGTGATGAGCATCTTCCTAAGCATATTCATATAGAAAAGGGTGATAGTTATATTCGTATAGAACTGGAAAATTTCCAAGTCACCCACAGATATAAGGTTTCTCAAAAAGAGATTAAAAAAATCATCAAAATTGTAAAACAAAAGCAACAGATACTGTTAGGAGCCTGGGATGAGCACTTCAAAAAATAAAATAAAAATCACAAAAGTGACATTTGATGATCAAAAAATTTATGTAGCACTCTCAAGTGGCGATATTTTGGCAATTCCCCATACCTATACGCAAAAACTCGCAGATGCTACAACAAATGAATTAGAAAGTTATCATCTCATCGGTGGAGGGATAGGCATTCATTTTGATCGAATTGATGAAGATATCTCTCTTAACGGCATACTTCGTTATAAAATGGAACATGAACTCCTGGCTTCATAAACAAATATTCTTAAAAGACCTGAAATTTTCTATTTAATCGAATTTTAAACATATATCCGCTAAAATACGCCGCTTTAAATTCACACACATCAGTCCTTGAACGGTTGCAACTACGGTTGTTAAGGGGTGTGGAGGCAAAACCAAATTATTTTAACACAAGGAGCATAGTCATGGTAACTATGAAAGATTTACTAGAGTGTGGTGTACACTTCGGACACCAAACAAGAAGATGGAACCCAAAGATGAAGCCTTATATCTTTGGCGAAAGAAAAAATATTTATATTATCGATTTACAGAAAACGCTTAGATATTTCAGATATACATACAACATCGTTAGAGATGCAGCAGCAGAAGGAAAAACGATCCTTTTTGTCGGTACAAAAAAACAAGCGACAAATGCAGTAAAAGAGTTCGCTGAAAGCTGCGGTATGCCATATGTAAATCACAGATGGCTGGGTGGTATGTTAACAAACTTCCAAACAATCAAAAAATCTATCAAGAAACTTGAAATCATCGAAAAAATGGAAGAAGAAGGTCAACTGGATCTTTTAACAAAAAAAGAAGCATTGATGCTTGCTCGTAAAAAGCAAAAACTTCTAAATTATCTTGGTGGAATTAGAGATATGAAAAAAGCACCGGATATGGTCTTTATTATCGATACTGTAAAAGAGAAAATTGCAGTAAATGAAGCAAACCACCTGCATATTCCAGTTGTTGCACCTATCGATACAAACTGTGATCCGGATGTTGTAGACTTCCCTATTCCTGGAAACGATGATGCAATCAGATCTATTCAGCTTTTCTGTAAAGAGATGGCTGAAGCAATCAATGAAGGTAAAGCGTTAAGAGAGCAAGACAGTGAAGAAGAGACTGCGGCAGAAGAAGCTCCGGCTGCAACAGGTGATATCTCAGACGCTGAAAAAGAAGCACTTCTTGCAGAAGCAAAAGCAGAGGCCGAAGCCGAAGAGAAAAAAGAAGAGAAATCAGAATAATTTTTTAAACATATACAGGCATCTTTGCCTGTATACATAAATACTGACCGCTACGAAGAGCTGAATCCCCAGCTTTTTCAAACAACTAAACAATATTAAAAAAATAAAAACAGGAGAAAATCAATGGCAGTTACTGCAGCAATGGTAAAAGAGCTGAGAGAAAAAACCGGTGCCGGTATGATGGATTGTAAAAAAGCCCTGGTTGAAGCCAACGGTGACATGGAAGGTGCAATCGACTGGTTAAAGAAAAAAGGTCTATCTTCAGCAGGTAAAAAATCTGACAGAATCGCGGCAGAAGGAACAGTTGCGGTAGAGATCGAACCAGATTTCAAAAAAGCAACTATGGTAGAAGTTAACGCAGAAACAGACTTCGTTGCAAAAAATGAGCAATTCCAGAACTTTGCAAAAAATACTGTACAACATATTCACAGCAATAAACCTGCAGATATTGCAGCGCTTAACGCTTCAGAAATCGAGGGGCAATCATTTGACGAATATGTCAAGTCCAACATCGCAAAAATCGGTGAAAACATGGTTGTCAGAAGATTCGAGATTATCGAAACAGCAGATAATGAAGCTGTCAACGGTTATATTCACATGGGTGGTAAAATCGGTGTTCTTGTCAGTGCAAAATTTGACAAAGCAGAAAACAAAGAAGCAGTTACTGACTTCCTGAAACAACTTGCTATGCACATTGCAGCGCTGAAACCGCAAATTCTTAGTTACAAAGAATTTGATGCAGACTTTGTAGCAAAAGAGACAGAAGGTATTGCAAAATCTATTGAAAAAGAGAATGAAGAGCTTAAAAGACTTGGAAAACCTCTTAAAAATGTACCAGATTTCATCTCTAAACTACAACTGACAGACGAAGTTATGAAAGAAGTAGAAGATAAAATCAAAGAAGAACTTAAAGCAGAAGGAAAACCTGAGAAGATTTGGGATAGAATTCTTCCAGGAAAACTTGAAAGATATATCGCAGACAATACACTGCTCGATCAGCAGCTTTGTCTTTTGGATCAGTTCTATGCACTAGATGACAAAAAAACTGTTTCACAGGTAGTTGAAGAGAAATCTAAAGCACTTGGTGATAATATCGAAATTACAAAATTTGTTAGATATGAACTCGGTGAAGGTATCGAGAAAAAAGATGATGACTTTGCAGCAGAAGTAGCCGCACAGTTAGGATAACTTAAAAAAGGAGGTATTTGGAAATGATAGAAACCATCCCAAATACCTCTTACCAAACTTCAGAAACCATTTTGCTTCAGGCAACTGGTCTTACACACGCTTTTGACTATACACTTTTTGAAAATATCAACATTACAATCAAAGAAAAAGAATCTATTGCTATCCTTGGTGTCAGCGGTAGTGGAAAATCAACTCTTTTACATATCCTTTCTACCCTATTAAAACCCAACCATGGAAAAGTTTTTTACAATAACATAAATATGTATACGCAAAATGATAAAAAACTGCTTGAGATAAGACGTAAAGAGATAGGTATTATTTTTCAGTCACATTATCTTTTTAAAGGTTTTACAGCCAGGGAAAACCTGAAAATATCATCGCTCATCGCTGATAAAAAAATCAATATGAATATTATTCGAAAATTAAAAATTTCCGATACACTACATAAAAATGTCTCCCTGCTTTCAGGAGGACAACAGCAGCGTGTTTCTATCGCAAGAGTACTTGTCAAACAACCCAATATCATCTTCGCAGATGAGCCTACCGGAAACCTTGATAGACAAACTGCCAATGATGTGATGGATGTTATGCTAGAATATATTCATGAAAAAAAAGGCGGACTGTTTATTGTTACGCATGATGAAAAAATTGCTGCACGATGTAACACTGTCTACAGATTAAAAGAAAAAAGGCTGGTTCCGGTCATTTTATAAAGGGATATATTGCAACTCGCAGATTTACTGACACAGGACAATGCGATTATATTCTTTTTGCTCTTTTCCCGTATCAGCGGTGTTATAGCCTTTTTCCCATTTTTCTCACATATGTCCATTCCTGTACCAGTAAAAACAGCCCTGGCATTTTATCTGACTATTCTATTTTTCCCTATCACAACACTAAACCATATCCCATATGAAGTAGGAAATATTGCCTTTTACATTGTCAGTGAATTTATGCTGGGATTTATTGCTGCGCTTATATTGAATTTTGTTTTTGCAGCACTTGGACTTGCAGGCAATCAAATTTCAATGATTATGGGCTTTTCCATGGCATCGGTCATGGATCCAACAACAGGTACCAACACGCCAATTATAGGACAAATCCTCACACTCATTGCAATACTTATTCTTCTAACATTTAATGGTCATCATCTCATGCTGCTCTTTTTAAGCCAAAGTATCGATCATATTCAGCTGGGAGGGTTTTATCCGGAAACTTTTATGTGGGATTATATCAATGCATCAGTCCGGCATATGTTCATGATGGGATTGATCATTGCATTCCCTTTTATAGCACTCTCTATTCTTTCAGATGTTATTTTTGGAATGCTTATGAAAACAATGCCTCAATTTAATCTGCTGGTAGTTGGTTTTCCTATTAAAATATTTTTGTCAATTATGGTAATGATATCCGTGCTTTCAGCTATGATGGGACTCTTTAAAGAAGACTTCCTGCAGGCATTTGAATACCTAAAACATCTTATCTGAAAGGGATACTTGCTTTTTTCATTTTTTCAAAATTTTTTTCAAGTTTTTTTGCTTTGGCATAGTCATCATCTTCATAAAGCATTTCATAGTTTTTTCCAAATGCAGAATATGTCCAGTTGGCAGAACCGAAAATCACATGACGATGATCAAACACAGCGCTTTTCATATGCATAATCCCAAAACGATCTTGCTGTTTTATATATTTTCCTTTTAATTTATAAACAAAGATATTTTTATATTTAGCTAAAAAATACAACATACTTCTTCTCTTATCTGAACGCGAATTTTTCTGATCGAAGATAATTTCTACTTTTACACCCCTTTTTGCTGCATTTTTTAATCTCTTTGCTATCTTTTTGTGGGTAAAATTATAAATCATTATCCTGATTGATTTTTGGGAATGATCTATGCTTTTTAAAATGGCGGAGAGAGCCTTTTGACTATCCTCTGGCAGCAGATACAATTCTGAAGCATTCAGTGGCACTCTGACAAAAGTCAGTAGTAAAAGTGCCAGAAACATGTATTGCATTATCAATCTTGATTTCATCATACCAAAATCATATCATAATCTAAAGAATGGAGCTAGACATGGCATCAATATTTCTCATAAACGACAACAAAATCGTATCCAGATTGTTACAATTAAGCTCAGAAAAGCATGGATACTTGCTCGAAGAGAAAATGGACGTCGAACCATCCAGAGAACATTACGACATAGTACTTGTCGATAGCGACACGTACTCTCCCGAACTAATCGAAAAGTTAAAGTCAAAAATCACATTCGATAAACTAGGATATATCGGCGTCAAGAAGGAAGAGGTTCCTACAGAATTTGACATGCATCTTGACAAACCTTTTCTTCCATCAGACTTTGTCAGTATGGTAGAGGAAAATCTCCAAAGTCTTGAAGCAGCAACAGCAAACGAAAACAGTGCTGAAGAAGTTGAAGAAAAACTTGCAACAACAGAAGAGACAATCGATTCAGATGTAGAAGAGGAACTCGAAGCCCTAAAAGAACTTGAAGATATAGAGGATCTGGAAGAATTTACCCTTGAAGATCTTGATGATCTCGAACCGGTTTCTTCACCAGCAGATGATCTGAAAAATGAGGATGGCGCACTCAAAGATATAGAAAAAACAGAAGATGCACTGAAAGAACTTGAAGCATTAGATGAGGAACTCGAAGATTTGGAAGATTTAGACCTTTCTCTTGATTCAGGTGCTGTTATGAGTACAGGCATTGCGGAACAGTATCTTGAAGAAACCTCTGACGAAGCTTCTAAAACAGCTATAGGTGCGGCGGTTACAGCTGCTGCGGCTGCAGGAGCAGAAATGCTAACTGATAATGATAAAGAAAAAGCAGAAGAAAAAGATAAAGCAACAGAAGAAAAAACCGAAGAACGTTCAGAATTGGATACTTTAGAAGGCAGCGAAGCTATTGAACATGAAAGTGACTATATTCAGGAAGAACTATCGGCAGAAGAGTTGGCAAATGAATTTGATACACTAAATGAAGAAGAAGTTCTCAAAGCCTTAAATAATGATACAGAAACAGAGGAAACAGAAACCACAATGTCAGAACCTTTAGAAGAACCGGTAGATGAATCATCTCTTGAAACAGTTGCACCGGCGATGGCAACAGCAGATACCACAATAAAAGAAGAGATCCTTCATGAAGAGATTGTCACAGAGGGTGAGGAGACGATGGTAGAATCCAATGACGTGGAAAAGTGGATCAGAGATGCCGTAGCAAAAGCCATCACTCCTGAAATGATCAAAGAGGCTCTCGACGGTATGGAAATCAACGTCACGTTAAACTTTACCAAAAAAGATGCCTGATTATGTCCGGTAAGATTTTAGTCATCTCCGGACCCAGCGGCTGCGGCAAAAGCTCCCTGATCAATGGTGTATTAAAGGAGGAGGACGATATCTATTTTTCTCTCTCCTCCACCACCAGAGAAATCAGACCGGGAGAAGAAGAAGGAGTGAATTATCACTATATTTCCAAAGAGCAGTTTGAAAAAGAGATCGAGGAAGGTGCATTTCTGGAATGGGCAAAAGTACATGGGAACTATTATGGAACATCTCTCAAACCTATCTACAAAGCCATTGCAGAAGACAAACTTGTTATTCTCGACATCGATGTGCAGGGTCATGCTATCGTCAAAGAAAAATTTTCACGTATTCTAACTTCACTTTTTGTCACCACCCCTACACAACAGGAGCTCAAACAGCGTCTGGAACACAGAGGAACAGATTCGGCAGAAACGATAAATACAAGACTTAAAAATGCCAAAACAGAGATGGCACGCATAGACGAATACGAATACTTGCTCATCAACGACGATTTCGATACAGCACTCGAACAGTTCAAAGCAATTGTCAAAGCAGCGCGTTTGAAAATATCTGAAGAAGAAATAACAACCTTCACTGCCAATTGGTAGAGAAGATTTAAAAATACATGTTATAATGTAGCCGAAAAATACAACGTCTCTATGTACGTTATATCATAAATTTAAAAAATCAAAGGAAATCATATGGGAATGCCTAGTGGAATGGAACTTTTAGTTATCGCTCTTATCGTACTTTTGCTCTTTGGAGGTAAAAAAATACCTGAACTTGCAAAAGGTCTCGGTAATGGTATCAAAAACTTCAAAAAAGCCGTTAAAGAGGATGATGAAGTAGTAGTAGAAACAAAAAGTGAAAAAATCGAAGGTAAAGAAGAAGTCGCTTCAGAAAATAAAACTGAAACTTCAACCAAAGCATAAGGAACACCCAACTTGAAAAAAAGTGTTCTTAACACCATCCAAAAACATCTCGAAGGCGATTTTGCCCTCGAGAAGCCAAAAGACCTCTCTTTTGGACATTACGCCACACCAGCTGCTTTCTCACTTGCCAAAGTTCACAGAAAATCACCGATGATCATCGCCGAAGAGCTGGCAAAAAAGTTTGAAGACGAAGATATTTTCACCAAAGTCGACGCCCTTAAAGGCTATCTTAACTTCAAACTAAGCGACGCTTTTCTCGACATGAAAGCCACCGAAGCGATTCTCGATGAAAATAACTTTGCAAAAGGTGATAAAACCGGCACTATCCTGCTTGAGTATGTCAGCGCAAACCCCACAGGACCACTGCATATCGGACACGCAAGAGGTGCGGTTTTCGGCGATACTCTCTATAAAGTGGGAAAACACCTCGGTTACGATATCACAGCAGAGTACTATGTCAACGATGCGGGAAATCAGATTGCCCTGCTCGGACTCTCCATCTACCTTGCAGGACGTGATAAGTTTACCGATCATGAAGTAGAGTGGCCTGAAGAATTTTACCGCGGTGAGTATATCTACGATCTTGCCGAAGTTGCCAAAGAGGAGTTTGGAGCGGAGATTTTTGAAAGCGAAGAAAATATCGAAAAACTCAGCAGTTGGGGAAAAGATAAGATGCTTGAGCTTATCCGCCAGAACCTCGCCGACGCGAATATTGAGTTTGATACTTTCGTCAGTGAAAAAGCACTTTTTGAAAAATGGGATGAGACTTACGAAAAACTCAAAGCACATCATGCCGTTTATGAAAAAGATGGCAAAGTATGGTTAAAGTCAAGTGAAAAGGGCGATGAGAAGGATCGTGTAATCGTCAGAGAAGACGGTAGACCAACCTACCTTGCCGGAGACATCATCTACCATAACGAAAAGTTTGAACGCGGGTACGACCACTATATCAACATTTGGGGAGCCGATCACCACGGTTACATTGCACGTGTCAAAGCAGCAGTCGAATATTTGGGATACGACCCCAAAAAGTTGGAAGTGATCCTCTCCCAGATGGTTGCCCTGCTCAAAGGGGGAGAACCCTACAAGATGAGCAAACGTGCCGGAAATTTTATTCTTATGAGTGATGTAGTCGAAGAAGTCGGAGCTGAGGCTTTACGTTTTATCTTCCTGACCAAAAAGAGTGACACACATTTAGAGTTTGATGTCGATATGCTTAAAACAGAAGATAGCTCAAACCCGATCTACTACATTCAGTATGCACACGCGCGTATCAACCAAGTCTTTGAAAAAGCAGGCAAAGACCCTCACCAGGTCATCCAGACAAAACTAGAAAACTTAGATGAAGATGCACAAAACTTGCTTTTTACTTCCCTGCTTCTGCCGGAAGTACTCGAAGATGCATTTGAATCCAGACAACTTCAAAAACTCACAGACTATCTCAAATCATTAGCGGCACTTTACCATCAGTTTTACAATAAACACAAAATCGTCGGCACCAAAAATGAAGACAAATACCTCAAACTCTCCGCGATGGTAGCAGTTACCATACGCACGGGGCTAAAACTGATGGGCATCAAAGCCAAATATAAAATGTAAACCAGGAAGATGCTTTTTGCATCTTCTTCACTATTCACATCAGCCTCCTCTTTTTGCGTATCTTGTGCTAAAATAGCTTTATGAAAAAGATCAAGCGCATATTTTTTATCTTCTTTTCACTTTTTACAGCGCTTTTTGGGCTTTTTTTACTCTTTGACACCCTCTTTCCACTCGATACCCAAAGACTCACAAAACCACCCGCAACCGCCATTTATGACCAAAACCACCAACTCCTGCGCCTGAAACTAAGCAGTGACGGTTTCTGGCGTTTTCCCGCAAAAGAGGAAGAAATTCCTACGCTTTTAAAAAAGAGTGTTATTGCATTTGAAGATCACTATTTTTACTACCATTTTGGGATCAACCCCTTCTCTATTGTACGTGCAATCTATCACAATTTCACACACCAACGCATCATCGGTGCTTCAACCATCACCATGCAAGTTGCCAGGATGATGTACGAAAGAGAGCGCACACTTGGCAACAAACTCATCGAAATGTTCAATGCACTGCAACTGGAATGGCACTATGACAAAGATACAATCCTGACCCACTATTTCAACCTAGCCCCTTACGGCGGAAATATTGAAGGAGTCAAGAGTGCGGCGATCTTTTACTTTCAAAAACCCCTTCCGGAACTCACCATCTCACAAATCGCCCTGCTCACCTCTGTTCCTAAAAACCCCAATGTCAACAAACCCACCCGTCAGACAAATCTAAACCGCTACCGCAACAAAATCTTGCAAGCGTTGGCAGATGAGAAAGTCATCACCAAAGAACAGCAGCAACGCGCCCAAAAAGAGAGTATTCATACCTCACTTCTGAAAGTCCCTTTTCATGCACCCCACTTCACCAACAAAATCATCTCCTCCGCTTCCGACATCACAACCACACTCGATCTCTCCCTGCAAACTTTCACCCTCTCCCGCCTTCAAAGTCAAATCGAAAAACTGCACTCTTTCAACCTCTACAACGGTGCGGCACTGGTAATAGACAATAAAACAGCCCAGATACGCGCTTATGTCGGTTCGGCAAACTTTTTTGACAAACTTCATGAAGGAGAAAACAACGGTGTAACAATGATCCGAAGTCCAGGCTCGACACTCAAACCTTTTATCTATCTGCGCGCCATTGAGAGGGGCTACATCACACCAAATCAGCAACTCTACGACAGTGATCTTTTTTTGCACGGCTACACACCCAAAAACTTCAGCAAACGCTTCACCGGACGCATATCCGCCAAAGAAGCACTGCAATACTCCCTCAATATTCCGGCAATCATGTTAAACCATATCCTCGGGAAAAACTCACTTTATGAACTTTTGCAAAGCGCACATATCCACTCCATCGACCATCCCAAATCCTACTACGGCGATGCCCTGGCTCTTGGAGGATGCGGTATCTCCCTGCTTGATCTTACACGCCTTTACAGTGCACTGGCAAACCAGGGCATCCTGAAAGAGCTTACATCCCTGCCAAAAACCAGCAAAACAAAATCCATTCAACTCTTCTCCAAAGAGGCTGCCTACTTGATTAGCCAAATACTCTCCGATGCTTCCAGAACCACCCTCAACGCCTACTGGGAATCGGTCAGGAAGATGCCAAAAGTCGCCTTTAAAACAGGAACTTCCGCCTCCTCAAAAGACTTGCTTACCATTGGCTATACACCAGAATATACCGTGGGTGTCTGGTTTGGCAATTTCAGCGGAGAAAAGACCAAAAATCTCACAGGATTACAGAGTGCCTCGGAGGTTGTTTTGGATATCTTTGCCTATCTCAACCAAAAAGAGAAACTCACATGGTTTGAAAAACCAAAAAAGATCATCACCCGAAAACACTGCGTCGATGCCATCCAAAGCAACAACTGCCAAACCTACAGAGAAGACCAACTCATAAAAGGCATCACCCCCGCTCCACCCTGCCGACTCATCCGTCCCGAAACACTTGCATATCTCATCCGAAGCGGTGAAATCAGTTCTTTGGATACACTAAAAAATAACCCATGTTACCCTATTTGGAAAAACTACGATCCCATCATCACCGCCCCTGCTGATAAAATCACCATCACCCAAAACCAATCCCTCCCCAAAGCATTTAAAAAAATTAAACTAAACTGCTACAGCTTTGAAAACAACCAAAGCATCTACTGGTTTATCGACCAGAAAAACCCCATTTCCGGCAAATCAGGCGAAGCACTCTACCGCTACCTGGAACCGGGAAGACACAGTATAGGGTGTCTGGACAGAGCAGCAAAGTTACGTTTACATGAGATAGAGATAAAATAACAAACACTCCCCTTAAAATTTGCTATAATACTCTTAGCAAAGGAGATCTTATGAAAACCGCTTTTTTCGCTCTTTTTTTCCTCTTTTTCGGCACACTTATGGCTTCAAACGATACCCGCCTCTCCATCACATCCAAACAGCCTATACCCGCCAACTCTCAGGAGATCACTTTTACACTCTCTGCACCTGTGGTACAAAACGCTTCCATCGGACAGATTACCCACAACAAACTTCTGCTCTGCTCTCCAAATATAGAGGGAGCCTATGCCTATACATCCGCTACGCAGATCAAACTCTATCCCACCCAACTCCTTCAGGCTTCGACACGATACAGCTGTAAACTCAATCCTGCTTTTTTCCCAAAAAACGATGGAGTCGAGGCACAATTTGAGACAGAACCTTTTGCGCTCAAAGAGATGCGTTATTTTAAAAATGGTCTGCTTCGTCTGGAATTTAACAATCCCCTCTCCAAAGAAGCCCTTGCCAAAAACCTTGCACTTTACAAAAAGATCAAACTGGCAAAAACAAAACTTCGCTACCAATTAAGCACAGATAAAACAAAAACAATCTTTCTGGCAAAAATACGCGAACCCCTGAATGAAGCACCCCTGGAAGCAGTACTTAAACAAACGCTTAAAAGCAGTTATGGTAAACATCTCAACCAAACCTACCAAAAAAGTTTTGAAAACGATACTCCGCCTTTCACATTCGACAAAGAGCGAAAATCGATGCCAATCTTCGACCTTCCTCGTTTTATCGCCCTGAACGACGGCAGGCTAGGTATTCGACTCTACTTTCCGGGTTACTTTTACCGTGATGAGACACCTCTTAAACCCTATATCTCCATCAAAGGTATCGACACCTTTTCCCTCACAGATGTTAAATATATCGAATACGAAGAGAGGCAGAAACGCCATCTCGATGAGCGTAGTGAAACCTATGTTGACCTCATCGCCGATTTCAAGCCCCAAAAAAGTTACACCATTACCTTGCATAAAGGTTTAAAAGACAGCTATCAATACCAATTGCGGGAAGATAAAGAGTTTCACATCAAGATCGGTAACCGCAAAAGCGCACTCCATTTTGAACAGAACAAACCATACCTCTCATCCAAAGGAGAGATTGGATTTGAGAGTGTCAATCTCGACAAAGTGACGATGATCATCGAAAAAATCCCCGATTTCAACTACCGCTACTTCATCAACTTTCAAAAAGGTGATACCAAAAAAGTCCAAAAATCGGCAATCCAGGTCTACTCCAAAACATTCACCCTTAAAAATACCAAAAACAAGTTTGTCAAACACCGTTTTTCACTCAAAACATTTACCGATCAACATAAAAGCGGTATTTTTCGTATCGTCATGCGCTTTGGTAAACGCTATACCCAAAAGATCATCTTTCTAAGCGACATCGGTATCAGCGTCAAAATCAGCCAAAATCAGGCGTTTGTCTCACTCGCCTCACTAAGTAACGCCAAAGCAATCCCTCATGCCAAAGTAGAGATATTTTCAGACAAAAATGCCCTCATTGCCACAGCAGAGAGTGATGCGGATGGTATTTGTATCATCGAACAAAAAGATTTAGCGCTTCAAAATCCCACAGCAGTTGTCGTCACCACACCGGAAGATCAAAATTTCCTCGTCCTGAACACCCCGCTCAACAAAGCGCAAATCCTCCAAAAAGCAAATATCAAAAACCGTTACAAAGCGTGGATATACCTTCAAAGCGACCTGATCCGTCCGGGTTCAGAAGCCAAAATGCTTATCGTCCTCAAAGACAAAGTATTCCAAAGTGCCAAAAACCTCCCCGTCGAAGTAACTATTCAGGCTCCCGACTACCAAACCATCTACAAAGAAGCCCTTATCAGTGATGACAAAGGAACTATAGAGTTGATGTTGGATATCCCTGAAAACTACAAAACCGGCGGCTACAAAGTGATGGTCAAACTGGGACGCACCCTTTTGGGAAGCAAAGGTTTTTACGTAGAGAGTTTTCTTCCTCAACAGATCCAAAATACGATCCTTCTGGATAAAAATGACTTTTTCAAAACAGAAGCAATCGAAGGAAGCATCCAAAGCAATTACCTTTTCGGCGCTCCCGCAGCAGGTCTGAGCGGGGAAGTGGCACTCAACGCCCTCTCCAAATCATACACCGACAAACGCTACCAAAACTACAGCTTCACTGACATTACACTTGAAAAAGAGAACAAAACCAACTATATCGATACTATCAAAAGTTTTCAACTCTCACAAGAGGGAGAAGCACGCTTCTACTTTCCACTAAGGTTCACCCAGCACATCCCTTCCATTCTCGAAGGAAATATCCGTGCATCTGTATTTGATGACGGTAAAGAGGTAGCAGCTTACAAAACAATCACCATCTATCCCTACAACTATCTAGTCGGTATCTCGATCCAAAACTCTGTACTTGAAAAAGGCGATACACTCGAAGCCAAAACCGTACTGCTCGATATGCACACCAAAGCACCACAACAAAGAAGATTACAAGCGGTTATCAAACGTCAGCTTTGGCACTACTTTTTCAACGAACGCGGATTCTACCAATGGGAGAAGGAGTTACAGGAGGTAGCCCGATTTACGGTAAATGCAGGAGAGAGTATCCGCAAAAAGATAGACGCCAGCGGAGAATATATCCTTGAAGTACATGATCTGCTGGAAGGACACAGTGCATCGCAATATTTTAGCGTACGGGGATGGGACTACGATAACATCAAACCCACCAACAATATCGCCGCAGTCGAGATCGAAACCGATGAACTACCGGTACAAAGAGGTGATACACTCCATCTGCAACTCAAATCTCCCATTCTCAAAGGTCGTTTGCTTATCACCCTTGAGAGCGATAAAATCCACTATCACAAAATCCTCACCATTGACAAAGGAACAGCATCGCTGGATATCCCCGTCGACTTCCCTCTGCATGAGGGATTCTATCTCCATGCATCTGTCGTAAGAGAGAGTGCAACACCTGCAACACTCATACCGTTTCGTGCATGGGGCAAAAAATTTGTCAAAGCAGATCGAAGCGCCCATAAGATCAACCTCTCTATCGAAGCACCAAAACATACATACTCTCACCAGACTATCACCGTCTCAGTCAGTACCGACAAGAGGGCATCTTTGCTTATTTCACTGGTAGATGAAGGTATTTTGCAAATCATTGGACAAAAACCACCCCGCCCTTTTGACTTTTTTAATTCCGTTCCCAAAGAGCATGTAGCCTACTACGATCTCTACAACCAACTGATGCACTACCAAACAAAAGGAAAACTGCTGGAGTTTGGTGCAGGCGATGAACTGATGATGGCACCCAAACATCTCGCACCCAAAAATGCCGCCAAGCGTGTCAAACCCTTCATGTTCTGGTCGGGACTCATCCAAACCGATGCTGAGGGATTTGCAGATATACAGATCCCCATCCCGCAATTTAACGGTAAAGCCAAAATCGTCGCTATTGCTTTAGATCATGACAGCATCGGCGCTGCATCTGCCGACTTGATCGTTCGTGACGATATCATCATCAAACCCAGCTTCCCACGCTTTGCCCTCACACATGACAAAATCACGGTACCGGTGCGCATTTTCAATACCACCCAACATGCAATCGATGCCTCTTTAAAGACAAAAAGTTCTGAAGAAATTACATTTGAAGGATTGCCCGTATCTATCCATCTCCCGCCAAAAAGTACCAAACTCCTGCACGCCACCCTCTCCGTCAACAATATAGGCAAAGGGGAAATCAACATTACCGCTACTAACAACACTCAGCACTTTTTACACACTACCCAGCTCCCGCTCTACAGCGCCAACTCGCTCCAAACAAAAGTCTACAGAGGGGAAAGCAGCCAAAAAGTAAACCTGAAAATCCCATCTTCTTACTTTAGCCAGGAGGGCACCAAAATCAAAATAGCACTCTCCAAAAGTTATCTTGCACAGCTAAGGGGTACTCTGGACGATTTGGTCAGCTACCCTTATGGATGCAGCGAGCAAAGTGCTTCAAGACTTCTGGCACTCTACTATTTTGACAAATTCACTGCATCTGAGAACAGCAACTACGTCAAAAACTTACGCAAAGATAGAGAAAGATTCCTACATGAGGGAATCGCAAAACTCGCCGCCATGCAACTTGAAAACGGCGATTTCGCCTACTGGGAAGGATATGGCGAAGTGAACCCTTACGCATCTATATACGCTTCGGATGTACTCCTTTCCCTGGCAAATGGCGGTCTGGAGGTACCAAAAACTATACGCCAGGGAATCGAGAATGCCCTCTTTGAGATCGTGCAAAGAGGCAGATCATATCCCCGCAACAGTTACACTAAATTTGAAAGACTCTATGCCGGATACCTCCTCTCACGCCAAAACCTGCTTACGGATACGATGCGAAACACCCTCTATGACAACCACTTTTACGATGAAAAGAGTCTCGTCTCGCTTTACATGATGGCAATCATCCTAAAAGATGCAAAACTCGATGCCGCCCTTAAAAAACTCATAGAAAAAATCCACCGTTTCGACTATGCCTCTCTCTCGGACAAACGACTGCTTGGAGGAAATTTTTACACAAAAAACAGAGAACTCGCTTTCGCGCTCTATCTGCATCTGCAACTCTTTGGCAAAGACAAGACCGCCTATACTCTGCTGGAAAAAGTCGCCGCCAATTTCGACACCCTCTACAGCACCCAGGAGAAAGCCTTTGCCTTAAGAGCCATAGGCGAGTACTACCAAAATGCTGACGATGACAAAATCGATGCACTGCTAACATACAACAAACAAAAGAGAACACTTACAAAACCAACCACAATTTTTGACAATTTAGAAAATCCGGACATCACTATCGATCCCCGGGGTAAACGCCTCAACTATGTAATAGAAGTTTCAGGCTACCTACCGCTTAAAGTTAACAAAGAGGAGAAAAAATCGAAAAAAAGATTCGCGATTCAAAGCGAATTTGTCAACCAAAACAACCAAAAAGCCGATCTAAACCAGCTTCATGTCGGCGATATGCTCTACGCCAAAACCACCCTCACAAATCGCGACAAACTGGAAAATATCGTCACTGTTTTGCGTATCCCTGCATGTTTTGAGATCGCCAATGAAAGACTCTTTCAAACCAAACGCCCAAACAAACTCCAGGATAGCAAAAATTTTCAACCCGCCTACCAGGATATCCGGGATGATCGAGTGCTTACTTTCCTTGACCTGAACGAACAGACAAAAATCTACCACAAAAAGAGCAAACGCTACACCCTCAAACCAAACGTCACCATCTTTTACACACCTCTGCGTGTCATCGCCAAAGGAGAGTGTCAGCTACCACCAACTTTTGCAGAAGCAATGTATGATGGAAGGATTTATGATTATAGTAAGATTGCAGAGTATGTAGGGGTTGAATAAAGGAGGTAATCAATTCCTCCCCGCATACGCTTCGTAACCAAATTTCCTAACTATCTCCACA
>CAZYZD010000023.1:0-27170 GCA_964651755.1 uncultured Sulfurospirillum sp.
GATAGGTGTAATAATACCGCCTATGCTCGCCCCGTAAGCGATGGCAAGTAAAAAACGTATTTTGAGTTTTGTATTTTCTGTAAGATAAAGTCCTATCGGCAGCAGCATAAGTGTAATTGTTGTATTGGATAAGATAGCACTAAGAAGAGCTGCTGTTACAGCCAGTGCATAAATGATTCCTGTTGCGGTATTTGGAAAAAAGGAGAGAAGTTTCGCACTGAAATATTTATGAAGTCCCGTTTTTTCCACAGCGATTGCCATCATGAAACCGCCGATAAAAAGAAAAATAATGGTTTTAGAATAATTTGGTGCAACAGCTTTGATATCCAGGATGCCGAGTGCGGGAAAAAGAATAATGGGAAGCAGTGAAACAACGCCTAAAGGTAAAGCGCCATTTGTCCAAAGTGTTACAAGCAGAGCAACAACAGCGATCAGCATAGCGTGTTGCATCGTAAAAAACGGCATAGTCAGTAAAAAAACAAGTACACTTATCAGTGCACTGATGCCAAGTCCTTTCATAGTTAGCCTCCTTTTTTAAATAGTATTACTCCAAAAAAAGCGATTGCTGCTGTTAAAATAATAGCAGCTGTTGCCGAAATGTCAAATGTATATGAGATGTAAAGCCCGATTATTGCAAATACAAAGCCCAGAAAACCGGAAAAGAACATCATGATTTTAAAATCTGAAGTAAACTTTTCAGCGATAAAGGGGGGAATACTGAAAAGTGCAATGACTAAAATTAATCCTACGCTTCGGATACTCATGACGATAGTCAATGCCATCAGTACGAGTAAATAAGCATAAATTGCTTTGACATTTAAGCCATTTAAGAGTGCAAAATTCATATCGTACGATATAGCGAGAAATCGCGGATATAGCAATATGACAGAGAAGATCAGTAAGATATCTACACCTGCCATAAAGTAGATATCTTCCAGCGGAACCATTAAAATATCACCAAATAAAAAGCTCATCATATTGGGGTGGTATCCGGGAGTTAAATCGATAAAAATAATTCCAAGACTCATTCCAACTGCCCAAATAACACCTATAAGTGTATCACTGCGATATCTGTCATGGTAAGTGATATATGCCAGAAGCAAAGCAAGTGCTATGGCAAAAAGTGTTGTAGATAAAAGCAGGGAAAAACCGAAATAGATAGCTATACCAATACCGCCATAGCTTCCATGGGCGATTGCGGCTGCAATAAACTGTGATCGGTTAATAAGCATGAATGAGCCGATGATTCCTATTGCTACTGATAATAGTAAAGAAGCCAGTATTGGTGTTTGCATCAGTTCGAACATGAGTGACTCTTTATATAATCTAGCAGTTCCATTTCACAAAAGTGCCCTTCGTTTCTTTTAATGGAAGTGTTGATGTTTTCATGCAGGTAAAGGGTTTTATTGATGTGTGCAACGCGGTTTACTCCTTCAAAAAGTACCTGAATATCATGACTGATAATAATTTTGGTTAGAGGGAGTGTTTTTAACAGTTCATAAATATCTTTTTGTCCTTCTGGATCAATTGAGGCAGTAGGTTCATCAAGAATAAGAATTTTAGGTAATTTTGCCAAAGCCCGTGCTAATAAAACACGTTGCCTTTGTCCTCCTGAAAGTTCTTTTATTTTTCGTTCTTTAAGGTGCGCAATATGCATCTTTTCCAGTTGTTGAAGCGCTATTTTTTTATCTTTTTGGGAATAAAAGAGTTTTTTGGGAGTCAGTCTCCCCTGTAATACAATATCAAATACTGTAATCGGCATATCCATATTGAAATTGATATATTGTGGAAGGTAGCCAATTTCATGTCTAACTTGTATAACGGGCTTTCCAAATATTCTGATTTCACCTTTTTGTGGTTTCAATAACCCGAGGAGTAATTTAGTAAATGTTGTCTTTCCTCCTCCATTTGGTCCAATAATAGCAATATAGTCACCTTCATAGATATCGAGATTGAGATTTTCAAGAACTTGATGAGATCCGTATGAGAAACTAAGTTCTCTAACGTTAATAATTGCTTGCTTTTTCAAAACTAGTTGCTATTTCCAAAAGGTTTTTATCCCACTCTTTTGCAAGAGGATCTATACTGATGACTTGTCCGTTAATTTGTTTAGCGATATAGTTTGCACTTTTTTGTGAAAATTGAGGTTCAACAAAAATGGTTTTAATATTATGCGATTTTGCAAAATCGATCACTCTCTTAATGTATTTTAAACTTGGCTCTTTTCCTTCTTTTTCAATAGCAATCTGTTTTAAACCAAATTCATCAGCAAAATAACCAAAAGAGGGATGAAAGACAATAAATGTTTTATTTTTGAGTTTTTGTAATTTTTGTTTGATTTTATTTTGCAACTGTACTACTTCAGTTTTAAATATATTGTATCTGTTTTTGTAGAATGTACGTTTTTGCGGGTGTTCTTGAGAAAGAGCTTCCATAATATTTTTTGCAAGAATTAGTGTTAGTTTAGGACTTAGCCATACATGGGGATCGAGTGCTTCATGTTGATGATTTTGGTGATTTTCTTTTTCAAGAGGATTATGTAAAGCTCTCTTTTGAATCCCCTGTGTTATATCAATGATCTTTAACGAAGTATTGATACTTTTGAAACGATTAAGCCAGTTGTGCTCAAAAGGTACACCTATAGTAAAGTAAAGAGATGCATTTTTGATCGCTTTAAGCTGACTGGGTTTTGGTGTATATGTTGCAGGAGAAGAACCTGCAGGAATGAGTACAGTAATATTGACTGTATCACCTGCTATTTTTTGGACAAAAAAAGCCTGAGGAGGAATAGAAACACATACGTTCGTTCCGGCAAAAAGAGTAGTAGCTATAAAAAGCCATAAAAATATCTTTATCATGAAATAATTATAGCCAAAAACCTAAAATATCGGAAGTAAGCAGAGAGAGGGTATCAGCTCTTTTTTTTATGTCTATATATATAAAATCCTATACCGATAGATAAAACAATGAGGACTAGTATTGTGATTTCTTTAGTGTATTGGTGAATAAGATCTTCATTTTTCCCCACAAAATAGCCCAGTAAAACCAAGATAGTAGTCCATATACCTGCACCGAGTACAGTATAGAGCGAAAACTCTTTAATATTCATACGGGCAAGTCCGGCAGGAAAAGAGATATATTGTCTTACTGCAGGAATCAGTCGTCCTGAAAATGTAGAGATATGTCCATGATCTTTAAAAAATTGCTCAACTTTATCGATTGTTTCTTCTGTAATAAAAAAGTATTTTCCGAATTTGATAAGAAAACTTCTTCCATATTTTATTGCCAAAAAATAATTAAAAAGTGCACCCGCAAGAGATCCTGCAGTACCTGTAGCAATTGCTATAAAAAGATTCATTTTTCCAGCCGAAGCGAGATAGCCTGCCGGAATCATCGCAACTTCACTTGGAAAAGGGAAAAAAGAGCTCTCCAGGAACATCATGACAAAGATTCCAATATAACCCCATTCAGCAACAGTATCAACAATAAATTTAATTATATCTGCCAACATCTCGATTTCTTTTTACATTAATGCAAAAAGAAGTAAACCAAATAAAATTCGGTAAATACCAAAAGCGACAAAGGTAAACTTCTCTAAAAATTTAATAAAAAACATCATTGTCAGATAAGCAACGATAAAAGCAGTTACAAAACCAATTCCCAGAGCAATAAAGTTCGCTCCTGAAAAATCCTGATAATGTTTGAGTAAATCATATCCGCTGGTTGCAACCATAACAGGGATTGCCAGTAGAAATGAAAATTCAGCGGCAGCTTTTCTTGAAAGTCCGACCAGTAAAGCTCCCACAATAGTCGATCCTGCACGGCTTGTACCCGGAATGAGTGCGAAAACCTGTGCTATACCAATCCATGCAGCCTGTTTGAATGTAACATCTTCAACATCTGTTGTGGTATGGTTTTCTTCTTTGTAATAATGTTCCAGGATTAAAAATACGATACCGCCGACAATAAACATGGTTGCCACAACAGGAACGGAAAAAAGTGCTTTGATTTGATGACTGAAGATAAATCCAATAATTGCGATAGGTAAAAAGGCGATAAAAACCTTTGTCCAGAGATCAATTTTTTGAAAAGTGAATTTTTCTTTATAGTTGAATACAACTGCCAAAATAGCTGCTAGTTGAATAATAACTTCAAATGCAGTATTTGCTTCGTTTTGTTGCATACCAAGCCAGTCTGCGACTACAATAAGATGTCCAGTGGAGCTGATTGGAAGAAATTCAGTCATTCCTTCGACGATACCCAATATGATTGCCTGAAAAATATCCAATATGTTACCTTGTGTTTATATTAAGAATGTATTTTATGTAATTAATATTAATATGAGATTAATTTTGACTATAATACAGATATAAAGAAAAAGTTGAAAGGAAGATAAAATGCTTTGGAAAAATATATTAACAGATATGCAAAAAGCTATTTTGCAGCCGGAAAGTCTTTGGGTGGATAAAGCTGCGAAAGATATTGATATTAAAAGTTTTTTACAAACTATGGTTCTTCCTGTAATTGCTGTAGTTTCAGTAGTTAGTGGTGTCTTTACAAAAATATTGGGATATCATATTCCTGTGATTGGTGTAATCTACCCGAGTTGGAGTGATATGGTGATGCAAATCATCGGAACAGTCATTCTTTATATTATTTCTATAGTTATCTTAGGCTGGATTGCAGGGTATTTGGCAGGTATATTTGGTGGTAAAAATGATATGGGTAAAGCTCTTGCTATGGTGTTTTGGATATCTATTCCTTCTCTTGCCGGACAAGTTTTGGGTACACTGCCTTATGTTGGATGGATTATTGCACTTGGGTTGGGACTTTATTCTCTAGTGCTACTCTATAAAGCAATTCCTCTCTTTTTAAATGTACCGTTAGAGGAGAGGGTGAAGCATTTTATTCTCTTTATGATTGGTGCATTTGTGGTTTCTGTATTGCTGAATATGAGTCTTGGTAGGTTATTTACCTCTGAAAATATGATACAAAATATACAGCCGGATATTGTTAAAGAAGTAAATACGCCAGTAGTAGAGCATAAAATATCAGAAAAGAAAATTGTAAAACCGGAAAACCCTTTGGAAGACTATGTCAAGTCTATGACAAAGGGAGATTACAATAAAGAGGTAGTGGAAGCAACAGCACAGGATACTTTTACGCCACCTGAAGATGGAAAATTGCGAAAAGAACAGGTTGAACAGTTTTTGATACTTGCACAAAAAGTGAAAAAAGTTGAACAGGAACAAGCCTCAAAACTAAAAGAAAAGTATGAAAAAAAAGAGAAATCCGATAATTTTTCTATTAGTGACTTTTTTAACGGATTGAAAGATATTTCAAATATGGCAACACTGGAGTTAAAAGTTGTTAAAGCTAATGGCGGTAACTGGGCAGAGTATCAATGGGTTAAAGATCGTATCAGAGAAGCGTACTATACACCTTCTTTGAGTCCTATAACAGAATATAATGCGGCACTTTTAAAGGGGCATGAAGATATTCTCAAAGAGATATTATAAAATATAGTGTTCTTTAATACTTTTGCGCCGTTGTTGATAATCAGGTATTATCTCTGCAACTAAATTCCAAAAATTTTGTGAATGATTTTTATATTTGATGTGTGCAAGTTCATGAACAATGACATATTCAATAAAAGTAAGTGGTGTTTGCATTAACATAGTATTGAATGAAAGATTATTTTTACTGCTGCAACTTCCCCATCTTGTTTTATTTTTGCGAAATGAAATACGGTTTGGGTAGAGTTGCATGAGTTCACTGTATTGTTTTACAAGAGGAGGAATAATCTCTTTGCTTTTCTGCAGATAAAGTATATCTATATCTTTTTGTGTATAGTTGTTACGTGCTTGTAATTTTCCAAAGAGGTAGAAGTGATTTTCAATTTCTTTCATTGCAAGATATATTGCATTCTGTTTTTGGTGTATCCATTTTTCTTTTTGGCTGATGAAATTTTCTATTGTTCTGGTAGAGGTGAATGGATTTGTTTTGACTAAGACTGAACCATCTTTCTGAATTGTAATATATGTGTGTTTTCTGGAAAAAGAACGATCAATCGTATATTCTATTGTGGACATTTTGTCTCAAATTTTGATAAATTTCTTTCTTTGAGTATTGCTGTAAAATAAAGTTTTTGGGCTTGAGAGCATATAGATTGTAAAAATATTTCTTTGGATGTGTTGTCTAGGTAAGATAAAGCAAAAACAGCTTTGTTGTGGGAAGGATAGAGGGTAAATGTATCTGCATACTCTTCATAAAATGGATCTTCCAAAAGTGCCCAATCAAATAGGTCTCCATATTGTTCTGTTAGTTCTGGTGCATTTTTTTGTCCAATACTCAGATTTCTTTTGTGTGCCTCTTTAATAAGGAAATCTACATATTTTTTAGTATCTTCAAGAGTAATATGAAATCCTGTTCCATCGTTTTGATCCATATCTACAGTGTATATGTCTATATTATCAGGTTCTATACCGTCAAAACCTTTACTTTGAATCATATCGAACCTTTGTTGTATGATTGGAGAAAGTTTTTCAATTGCTTTGATATTGAGAAACTTTTCATCTTCCCATCCCGGGTAAATGTTTCCTATAATTTCATGAGGAAAATCCTGACTGTCATTTCTGTAGGGTTCCCATGAACCTACAGAAATATAGGCAAAAACTTTTTTCCCTGCTTTATGTAAAGTTTCAATCTCTTCTTTTGTAGTGTTGAATGCATCCAAATCAATAACTTCTGCAGTGAAATTTTCAGGTAATTCATCTCCTAGTACAATACTGAATGAAGTAAGTGGCTTGGGAATAAAATAGTTTTGAGAATTTGTGATTTGTTCTTCTTGTGATGATGGAGGATTAGAAAAGGGATTGTCTTCTGTTGTTTGTGATGAGTTACAAGATGTAAAAAGTATGGAAAATATTAATGATAGGAGAAAAGGAAACAAAAGAACACCTGTTTGTTAGTAAAAAATTGGTGGAAGTGAGGGGAATCGAACCCCTGTCCACAAGCAGGTTCCAGAACTGACTTCTACATGCTTAGTAGCGAAGTGAAGTTGTCGATAAAGCCTACCCTTCGCCCACCGGCTAGCTTTATCCAAGCCTAAAGATCTCGAAGAAGCGGCTAGGCAACCACTCCTTCAAAGCTACAGCTTTTTTTTATATGAAGCTATACGCGCCCTGTGTAGCCAAGGGTGATGCGTATAACTGACCGGACTTGTGTCTCTTACGCTACAGCGAGCGCAGGTCTATAGTTTGTATTGTTTGCGTTTATATTTAACGAGATAGTTTTAAGTCTTTCAAAGACTACATGCCATCAGTTCCAACCTGCTCCTGTCGAAAGCCAGGTCACTCCCAAAGAGTCTCTTACGATGAGTTTTTTATGTGAAAAAAACTCATACGTAGAGAAAATGTGCTTTTCAATACTAGATTAATATAGCACAATTTTTTTTATTTGTCAAGATTTATTTAAGCTTCACAAAGAGCAGGTTCTCTTAAAGTCTCGATAATATCTTCAAGTACAACATCTGCCAGTTCGTGTGGTACCTGGCATGTACCGGCTGCCATATGTCCACCACCATTGTATTTATACATAATTTCACCTATATTTGCTTTAGAACTTCTATTGACGATAGATTTACCGACAGCAAAAACTGTATTTTGTTTTTTTAGTCCCCATATTTTGTGAATTGATACATTTGTTTTTGGGTAAAGTGCATAGATCATGAAACGATTACCCGGATAGATTATCTCTTCTTTTGTCAGATCCAGTACTACTACATTATCATAAACAGTGGAGCATTTTTTCAGCTGCGTAACAAATTCTTCTCTATATCTGTTATAAAGTTCCACTCTTTCCTTAATATCTGGAAGTTCCAGAATTTCATCAATTGTATGATCTTTACAATAGTCAATCAGATCCATCATGAGTTGATAGTTTGAGATACGAAAATTTCTAAATCTTCCAAGACCTGTTCTGGAATCCATCAGAAAACTAAGTAAATCCCATCCCTGAGGATCAATAATATCACCTTTTGAAAATTGTGCACTATCTGCTTTATTTGCAGCTTCCATCATAGGTTTAAATTTTTCAGGAAAAATATCTTCTCCTCCATAATATTGGTAAACAACTTCAGCTGCAGAAGGTGCTTCAGGATCTATTATATGATTATCTGCAAGGTCATTCCTGATAGTTTCACTCAAATGATGATCAAATACAATATGCGCTTCAGGAACATAAGGAACGTTGGTGCAAATATCTCGGTTGGTAATTTCAATTTTTCCATCTTGCATATCTTTTGGGTGTACAAATTTTATTTCATCGATAATATCCAGATGTTTTAAAAGTACTGCACATACTAAGCCGTCCATGTCACTTCGCGTGACTAATCTGTATTTTTGATTCATATACTATATCCTTTTATTTGTGCAAATTATTGGTGGGGAACCTCTAAAAAACTCTATTTTTGGAAGGGGGTTTTGTAGAGATACCCATGCTTTTAAATCGGCATTAATAAGAAAAAATGAAGGGAAAAACTATGCTGACAGTAATTCTTTTTCATAAAGAGTATCAGGCATAGGGGCACTAAAAAAGTATCCTTGAGAATAATCAACGCCTAAATCTCTGACAATTTTATAGATAGTTTCATTGTGTACAAACTCTGCTACAGTTTTTGCACCGAGTTTTTGTGCCAGTGAAACAATTGTTTCAACAATTTTGATACTGTTAATATCCGTATCAAGATTTTTAATAAAAATACCATCTATTTTAATAAGATCTGCCTGATAAGTCAGAAGTCGACTCAGGTTAGATGCTTCCGCACCAAAATCGTCGATAGCAATACCAAATCCAAGATTTTTGAGTGTTTTAAACTGTGCTTGAATAATCTCTGTATGTGTGGTTGTGATATTTTCCAATACCTCCAGATATACGCGGTCAGGAGAGATATTGAATTCATTGCTTTTTTTATTTAGAAAATCGACTAAATAGTTGTTGCGCAGATCATCTTCTGTAATATTGATACTGAAATGTAAATCATTTTCTGAAAATTTACGGAAACTCTCTTCTATTACAAACTTGGTAATTTCTGGCAGTAAGCCTCTGGTTTTTGCCGCCTGTAAGAATAGGAAGGGTGAAATCACTTTATTTTGATCAATTGCCCGGATAAGGCATTCATATTTTTCTGCTTTTTGTGTATGGTTATTGATGATAGGCTGATAATAAAGTTTTAATTTATGCTGGTATATAACTTCTTTGATTTTATTGTTCCAGTAGATATTGTTCTTTTGCTCCTGGGCACGTTTTGCATCTTCCGTAAAAAGTTTATAATTGTTAATACCCATACGTTGTGCTTCATGTAGTGCTGTATTTGCATGAGTGACAAGAGTTGACTGGTTTTCTTTTGCAATACCTATAGAAAATGAAATAGAGATTTCGATTTTATCTATTTTAAGGCGTATTTGTTCAAAATGTTTTTTAATTTTTTTTGCCAGTATGGTTTCTTGGTTGTCTCTATTATTTTCAATCAGAAAAGAGAACTGATAGGGTGCTACATGATAAAGTGAAATATTTTTATTTGTGAAGTGCTTTAGAATTTTTGTTGTTTTTTCTACAATTTTATGTGCATATTCTGCACCAAATTCATCAGCGAGGATGATAAAATCATCAATTGCGAGAGTGAGAAGTGCAGCAGGTTTGTTTGGATCAAGACTTTTGAGTTTCTCATTTAACGCCAATGAATTTGGAAGTTTTGTTGTAGGGAACGAACGTAACTGTTGATAAAGTTGGTTTTGCTGTTTTCGTATCTTTTTATTTGCTTTTTGTAAGTTGTCAATACTTTTTTGTTGATGTAAAGTGACAAAAGTTTGAAATAGTGCAAGAGTACTATAAGATAGCATTGCCATAACTACTTCTGAAAAATCCAGATGCAAATCTATATATGGTTGTGTTTGTGGAAAGGTATGAGGTATAATATAAAACAGTGCTAGTGCTGATATGCTTGTTGCATATGAGATCAAACCACCTTTAATACCTTTTACCATATAGCTGACAATAATTAAAAGTGCATACCATAATAGCTTTACATGATTTTCCGGCAGTGCAAGGACAACGATACTAAAAAGGACAAATACCAGTGTTAATTGAATGGTTGTGACAAGAGGAAAAACAGATTTGTCCGTTCGTAAATATAAAAATCCTGCTATAAAAGTAAGTGCTAATGTGAGGTCTGTATATGCTACAATAGTATTTCCTACACTAAAACGGATACCTGCAGCAAGAGTGGCTATAGTAATTCCTACTAAAAACATAGCATTGATAAGTTTATAGCGAAATTTTAAGAGTGATTCTTTTTTTGAAAAATCAAAACCACTTGTTAGCAGGTTTTCTAATGTCATAATACCTCTATTTTGCCAGATCTACTGATGTATATTTTATAGATCGACAAAATAGATATTTTTGTTAACTGTTGATCATATCTTTGATATTTTTCGCCATATGTTGCATTTTAGTAATCTTTTCAGCGTAGGATATAGTATCATCCAGCATTATAGAAACAAATGCACTCCCTACAATAACACCATCTACACCTTCAGCTTTTTGTCTGGCAGTTTGTTCATTTACTCCAAAACCAATGTAAATATCTGTTGTAGTAGTCTCTCTGATATCGGAGATAACTTTACGTAAATCTTCACTTTTCCCAGCCCCTGTAATACCTGCATATGCTACCAGGTAAATAAATTTTTCTGCATCAGTGACAATATTGCTAATGCGTTCTTTTGAATCTGTTGGGGCTACAAAATCAATCATTACAAGATTTTTTGACTTAAATAGTTCTTTATAAGCAAGTGCTTCTTCATGAGGTAGATCAGGAATAATAAAACCGCTGATATTTAATTTGTTTGCTTCATTTGTAATTTGTTCTATACCACGATGATAAAAAGGATTAAAATAACCCATCCATAATGTATCTATTTGTTGGGCTATTTTCTCAGAAACATCCAGTAAATGTTGCATTTTAAATCCATTTTGCAAGGACTTTAGATTGGCTTTCTCTATGACAGGTCCATCTGCTACAGGATCAGAAAAAGGAACCCCCAATTCCAATGTATCAACTCCTGCTTCTTTGAGTGCCAGGGCAGCGTCTTCCGTAAAATCTATATCCGGATAACCGGTGGTAATATAAGCTACAAGTTTTTTCAAGTTGACTCCATATTCTTTAAACTGATTATAGCAAAAGTTATTTAACTAGCAATATTAATATAAGAATTATAGATTTTAGTCATAACTTTTATTATATGATCAGGCTTTATTTTTTAAAAGGAGTACTTTATGAAAAAAGTTAAATTTATTTCCGCAGTCAGTATAGTATGTTATACATCTATACTTTTCGCAACAAATGGTGACTATTTAATAGGACTTGGACCAAAATCCAGAGCAATGGGTGGTGCAGGTATTGCCTACTCTCTTGGTGCAGAGTCAGCGCTAGTTAATCCTTCATTGATTGAAGGGAAAAGAGTTATGTTTGGAGGAAGTTATTTTTCTCCTAGCGTTGAGTTTAAAAACAGTGTAGATACTACTGCTATAGGTGGAGCAAATTCAAATCCTTCTTTCCAGAAGAATGGTAAAGACAGTTCTCTTATCCCTGAGGTGGCTATTTCTTATCAGCTAGATAAAAATACTGCATGGGGTATTGGTATGTTTGGTATTGCAGGAATGGGTGTTGATTATTATAATGATAAACCTTTTTATGGTAATCCTTTTGTTGGTCATCGTCCTAGTGAAACAACCCCGCAAAATGAGTATATAGGTACAAAAAATGGTACAAATCAATTAACAACCAGTTTACAGATCATGTCATTTGCCATACCTTATGCCAAGCGGATTAATGAGAAATTGCGTATTGGTATTGTGCCGGTATTACAATATGGTGCTTTATCAATGTCATTTAATAGTGGTGCATATCAGAATAAAGGAAATGGAGAATACCACAATGTCAGTACAGGTACAGGCTCTTCAGAAGATTTGGGAATAGGTTTTCAACTTGGTGTAGGTTATGATGTTCCGGATTTTGAAATTAAAGAAGTACAGGTACAACATCTTGCTCTCGGGTTAGTAATAAAAACACCTATTAGGATGGAGTATTCACATCAGTTGTCTGATGCAACACGAGCTTTTGGTTTAGAGGGATTTAGTGATAAACTCTCTCAACCAGGTGAAATTGGCTTAGGAATGGCATATAAACTCTCTAAAGATAAAACTATTTTATTTGATTACAAATATATTTTATGGGGTAGTGCAGATGGATATGAAGATTTTGGATGGGAGAACCAGAGTGTATTCGCATTTGGTTTTGAAAAGACAGGATGGCAGTGGACTTGGAGAATGGGATATAATTATGCACAGAGTCCTATTCGAGAATTAAAAACAGGTCCGGCATTTGATCAAAATGGTTTCAATTATAAAAATTACAAAAATGCTGTTTTAAATTATTTTAATCTTGCAGGATTTCCTGCAACACCTGAGCATCATTTTACATTTGGTGGCGGTAAAAGGATCAGTCAGCATACATCATTTGATTTTGCCGTTGTATACTCGCCACAAGTAAGTAAAAATTTTGATACTTCTGCTCTCGCACAGGCGCAAACAGCAAATATGGCAGGGGGTAAGAATATGCCTGTTGCAGTTTCACAAAACCTTGGTAAGGTAACCAGTATATCGTCAGTACAGCATAATCAAATCAGTATTACAGTAGGTCTTAATATCAAATATTATTAAATAACAGATATCCCCTTATATTTCAAAATGTCATAAAATTGTAATTAAACTAAATTTTGGGTAAAATCGTAGAAGTATATATAAGGGATGTGATAATGAGGGGATATCATGAGTATTCATACACCAAAGATTGAAAAAAAGATAACAGTTTCCACAATTCGCAAAATGAAATCGATAGAACCTATTACTATGGTAACTGCGTATGATGCATTATTTGCTAAACTCTTTGATGGAAGTGTAGAGATGCTTCTTGTTGGAGATAGCTTAAATATGAGTTTTTCCGGAAAACCGGATACGCTCTCTGCAAATATGGAGATGATGATTTATCATACGAAGGCAGTTTGCAATGGTGCAAAGTTACCGTTGATTGTTTTTGATATGCCATTTGGTTCCTACACAACCAAGGATAGGGCACTAAAAAATGCTACCAGGGTATATCGTGAGACTGAGGCTCAGGCAGTAAAGATTGAAGGTGGCAAAGAGCGGGCAAAGATTATTCAAATTTTGACTGATAACTCTATCGCAGTGATGGGGCATATTGGGCTGATGCCACAATTTGTCAGAAGTGAAGGCGGCTATAAAGTCAAGGGAAAAGATACAGACAACATAAAAGCATTGATTGAAGATGCTAAAGCAATTGAAGAAGCAGGTGCATTTGCCCTGGTAGTGGAAGGTGTGAAAAGTGAAGCTGCCAGAGCTATCACTGATGCCGTTTCTATTCCTACTATTGGTATTGGTGCGGGAGTGGAGACAGATGGGCAAGTATTGGTATGGAGTGATATGTTTGGTTTTTTTGAAGATTTTAAACCTAAATTTGCGAAAGAGTATATGCCTGGTGCAAAACTTATTCGTGACGCCCTTGGACAATATGTGTATGAAGTAAAAAACAGACAATTCCCAGATGAAGAGCATACATATTAAATGGAACGTATAGTAGAAGTTGAAAAACTGAATTTTGAAAGTGAGTTTGAAGTAAGTCTTCGTCCTTCAAACTGGGATGAATATATTGGACAGGAGAAGATAAAGAAAAATCTCCAGGTTTTTATTAAAGCTGCCCAAAAACGGGAAGAGGCACTTGATCATGTACTCTTTTTTGGTCCTCCTGGTCTTGGAAAAACGACGCTGGCAAATATTATTGCCAGTGAAATGCATGCCAATATTAAAACTACAGCAGCACCTATGATTGAGAAGAGTGGAGATTTAGCAGCGATACTTACTAATCTGGAAGAGGGTGATATTTTATTTATAGACGAAATTCATAGACTCTCTCCTGCAATAGAAGAGATACTTTATCCTGCAATGGAAGATTTTCGCTTGGATATTATTATAGGTAGTGGTCCTGCTGCACAAACTATTAAACTTGATCTTCCTCGTTTTACGTTGATTGGTGCAACTACACGTGCGGGTATGATCTCTTCTCCTTTGCGAGATCGTTTTGGTATGCATTTCAGGTTACAGTTTTACAATACACCTGAACTGGCAAAGATTGTCAAAAAAGCTTCTGTAAAACTTGGTTGTTTAGCGCAGGAAGAGGCATGTATAGAAACAGCAAGAAGAAGTAGAGGCACACCAAGAATTGCATTAAGATTACTCAAACGTATTCGTGATTATGCTGAGGTAGAAGATGAAAGTGAAATTTCATTGGAAAGATCACGATTTGCACTTGATGAGTTAGGTGTTGATGAGCGTGGATTTGATGATATGGATATTAAATTTTTGGAATTATTGATTCAGGCAAAAGGTAGACCTTTGGGACTCGGAACAATTGCTGCAACTTTGAGTGAGGATGAAGGTACTATTGAAGATGTTATAGAGCCTTATTTGATTGCTAACGGTTTTATTGAAAAAACGGCAAGGGGAAGAATTGCTACTCCCAAGACATATGAACTATTCAGGTTGACACCACTTGAAAATATGCAAAAGCCTACTCTTTTTGATTAAAAATATGATAAATTATTAAAATAATTTAATAGAAAAAGGTAAAATTTGAATAGAAAGTATTTTTTGCTTGGACTTTTTCTTTTTGTTCTATATTGGGTTTGGTATTTGTATCGACCTTTTTGGATGCCTCTTTTTATCGCTTCTTTGCTGGCAATGGCGACCAGTAATCTAAATATTATTTTAGATAAATACTTTAAACACCAGTTGACCAAATCTATTGTGTTGACATTGATTTTGGGATTGCTTTTTTTCGCACCTATAGTATATGCGTTAAATTCTCTTTCTGTAATTATGCAGCATTTTGATGCTTCTATTATTAATAAAATGGTTAATGTAAAAAACCACCTGGAAATTCCTGATCTTTTAGGTGCGGTGAAGCCTCAGATACAGCAGTTTCTAGACAGTATTGATGCTCAGGAAATTACTAAAAGTATTGTTAAATATATGACTATTATTCTTAAAAACAGTGCTGGTTTTTTAAAAGATATGGTAATGATTTTGATATTTTACTTTTTTGCCAACTATTATGGTAAAAGTCTTGTTAGTTTTTTAAAAGGTATTTTGCCCTTTGACGAAAACAGTGCTTTTTTTCAGGAGATATCCAATGTCATGAATATTGTTTTTTATTCAACATTGGCAACTGCTATTTTTGAAGGGGCACTTTTTGCAATTATTACTGCTTTGTATGGGTATGATGCGCTACTTTTTGGTATTTTGTATGGTTTCGCTTCTTTAATTCCTATTGTTGGAGGGGCATTAATGTGGGTTCCACTTAGTCTATATCAGTTTTCTCTGGGAGATGTAACAGGAGCCTGGATTATTGCTCTTTATTCAATTGTGGTTATTTCTATAGTAGCAGATACATTTATCAAACCAATTATCATCAGTGAGATTAATCATCTTTTGATTGAAACACCATCCAAAATAAATCCATTAGTTATTTTCTTTTCTATTATTGCAGGGTTGACGACGTTTGGATTCTGGGGGGTAATTATAGGTCCTGCAATTACAACTTTTTTTATCTCATTGGTGAAAATATATAAAGTTTTGCTGGATGAGGAGAAGTATCTATCACGGTAGATAGATTTCTCCTTTTGAAAAAAGAACAGCTTTTCCTTTAATAGCGACTTTTTGGTCATTATCTATAAGTGCGCAGTGGATTTTACTTCCTCTTTCTGAAAGCTGGAAAGAGGAAAGATCTTTTTTATCGAGTATATGTGCCCAAAGAGGTGCTAGTGACGTACATGCTGAACCTGTAATATAATCTTCATTGATTCCAAGTTTTGGAGCAAAAAAGCGATAGACAAAATCTTCGTTATCACCTTTTGCTGTGATGCAGATGCCTCTCAAATCAAGGCTTTTCAAACTATCAAATCTTGGCTTGATGTTGCGTATTGTTTCCTCTTTTTCATACAGGAGGATATAGTCTAATCCTTTGTAGACTTGAATAGGCTCCTCTCCTATAGTAGCATTGAAAAGTGTTACGTATTCGATATCTTTTACAGGCATAAGAGCATCGATAATAAGTGTATAAGAATCATCCTCTTTTGTTACCTGGAGATCTCCGCCTTTAGAACGAAAGGTGATAGTCTCTGTCTCTGTTTCAATATAATTAAAGAGAATAAAAGCAGAGGCAAGTGTAGCATGACCACAGAGCTCAACTTCTTTTTTAGGTGAAAACCAGCGAATATGATAGTCATCATCTTTTTTAACGAAAAAAGCCGTTTCAGATACATTATATTCTGCTGCAATACTTTGCATCAGCTCGTCTTCCAGCCATTCATCCAGAGGACAAACTCTTGCAGGATTGCCCTTAAAAACTTCATCCGCAAATGCATCTACATGATATACTTGAAGTGTCACAGTTTTCCTTTATAGTTAAATATCTAGTGAATATTCCAAAAAAAATGGATCCAATCATGTGCTTCATGCACTTTATAGTCTGGTATGTACGATGCACTTTTTTTGTAGAAGAGAACTCCTGATTTAAAATCGCTTTGTGGAAAGCGTTTTTTTAGAATTGCTATTACTTCTTGCATCGTATCTCCGCTATCAACAATATCATCTACAACTAATACATTTGTATTAGCCGGAATTTCCGGTATATTGAACAGCTGAATATGATCAAGCTTCATTTTATCATTATAATGAATTGAATTTAATGTAAAGAGCGATCTTATATTTAATTTTTCAGATAAAAAATGCCCAAAAGTAACACCACCTCGTGCAATAGCCACAATAATATCCGGTTTATAGGAACCTAAAATAGTATGAAAACGATCTATGTCTTTGGTAAAATCGTCATATTGGTAATAAAACATATTGCTATTCTATAATTTTTATGCTAATATCCTGATTTAAAACTTAGATATATAGGGAAATATATGGAATATACCAAAGAAGAACTTGAAAAAATGCTTCAAAACCAGGAAATGAGTTCAGCTGAATTGCAAGCACTTTTAAAGGCAAGAGAAGAGGGTAAAATCGATTTTGTATTAATGGATGTAAGAGAAGTGTTTGAATTTACAGATAGAAGTATTAAAGGAGCAGATATTTTATTGCCTACTTCTCAGATGAATGCTAAATTTAATATTTTTGAAGAGTTAAAAGATCAGCCGGTAGTACTTTATTGCAGAACCGGTAGTAGAACAGGGCAGGTGATGTATGCTCTCAGGAATATGGGATTTAACAATATAGTGCACCTGAGTCCTGGGATTATGGGGTATTTTGGTGAAACAGAACAAAATGCTCCGATACCTAATGCGTAATTATTCTGGGAATTTCAGGGTTTAGTTTTACCAGAATATCATAAGAGATAGTCTGAAAATAGTTTGCTATCTCTTTTGCATTGCCAATTAAGCATATCTCCTCTTTTGATCCCTCCACCGCAAGAGAATCCATAGATATCTTACCAAGTACCTGTTTGCCTGATAATATAAATTTGCCCTTACCGTTAAAACGTAAAAAACCGTCACCATAGCCTATATCATATGTAGAAACAGTCATGTCATAAGGTGCAGTAAAAGTACCACCGTATCCTATCCGCTCACCTTTTGAAACGTGGATTGTTGCTATTTTTTCCGCATAGAGTTTTAAAACAGGTTGTAAATCAAATTTACCGAAAACCGGAGGAAGTTCATGGTATCCGTATGCTGCGATTCCACACCTTGCAAAGGAATCTTCAAATTTTGATAAACGTAACGTTGCTGCACTGTTGGCAGAGTGAAAGAGGGGGCGGCGTAGATTGTGTTTTTTACATAGCAATGCTATTTGATTTTTAATTTTTTTCCAATTTTGTATTTGCCAGAAGAGTTCACTTCCCATTTCATCCGCACTGCGAAAATGTGTTAAAACACCTTCCAGGGAAAGATTTTTTTGTTTTATGAGAACGAAAGCTTTGTCTATTTCCCTGGAGCAAATACCATTACGGTGCATACCTGTATCGATTTTCAATTCAATTTTGGCAGTATCCGGGATAGTTTGTAACTGTGCGATACTATTTACTACAAGTGAATAATTTTTTTCGATAATATGAGGTGTTCTGGGATTTAGGATAACAATTTTTTTAAAGAATGTTTTAATTGCTTCTGCTTCTTTGTATGTCCGGACAATAGCAGTTTCAAGACCAAATTCATGTGAAAGTTTTGCCATGGGCATAAGCCCGTGACCGTAAGCATTGTCTTTTAATACAATGGCAAGTTTATCTTTGCCTCCCAACTTTTCTGACAAAAGTGTCAAGTTATGAAAGAAAGCGCTTTTACTAAGTTCTATGCGTGCCAATTAACCGACTTTAATATCTCTGGCTTCTATCAAGAGACCACGGAGTTTTCGCGCCTGATAGTCGAGTTTGAAAAAAAGATCATAAACCTCTTTCGCATCCATTTTTGGTGCATTTTCAAAGTCAAATAAGCCGTTCTCTTTTTTGGGAATTTTTTGATCGAAAAGGTCATAAAATTCATTTCGACAAGCCTCATATTTTTTCATCTCTTTACGTACATCTTCAACAGGTGTCATATCTTCTCCTCTATAATTTTATAAGTTTGCTGCAACTTTATAATTTGGATCATCTTCTGCATAAGTACAGTAGGGACCAGCCTCTTTCAGCAGATTTTTACAATCTTTACTCAAATGTCTGAGTAAAAGTTCTTTTCCCTCTTTTTTATATTTTTTGGTAATAGCATCAATGGCTTCTACTCCGGAAATATCCATAACTCTGGTATTTTTAAAATCGATTACAACACGTTTTGGATCATTTTCAACATCAAATTGTTCATTAAACGAAGTAACAGAACCAAAAAAGAGGGGTCCTTCAAGTTCATATACTTTAGTTCCATTCTCTTCTATTTTTGTTCTTGCATATATTTTAGCATGTTGCCAGGCAAAAACAAGGGCAGAAATAATAATACCTGCAATAACAGCAATAGCCAGGTCAAAAAGTACAGTAATGATTGTTACCATGATTAAAACAAAAGCATCTGCACGGGGCATATATTTGATACGGCTTACAGAACTGAATTCAAAGGTACCGATACTGACCATAAACATAATACCTACAAGCACTGCAACAGGGATAATCCCTATTAAACCGCTTAAACTGACAACAAATAAAATAAGTAAAACAGCAGCAGTAAAAGAGGATAGTCTTCCCAGACCTCCGGAACTGAAGTTAATAATACTTTGTCCAATCATAGCACATCCTCCCATACCGCCAAAACATCCGCTGGCGATATTTCCGCATCCCTGGGCGATACATTCTTTATTTCCACTACCTCTTGTGCCGCTCATCTCGTCGAGTACAGAGAGTGTCAGAAGAGACTCAATCAAACCGACCAATCCAACCAATATACCGTAAGGAATGATGATTTTCAGACTCTCCCAGTTTAAAAGAGAGACATCCGGCATAATGAAATGAGGGAAAGAACCTTTTATATCTGCCAGATCAGAAACAGTTTTTGTTTCAATACCCAGAAAATAGACGAGAGCAGTCAAAGAGATAATTGCTACCAAACCTGCAGGAACTGCTTTTGTAAATTTGGGAAGAAAATACATAATTGCCATTGTAACTATAACTAAAATATACATCCAGTAATTTTCTTGTAACGAGTGAATCAATACTTCCTTAATTGAACCTAGATTTTCATAATTACTGGGTCTAAAGAACTTCAGTTGTGCCAGGGCAATAACAATTGCCAGACCATTTACAAAACCAAACATTGCAGGCTGAGGAACAAGACGGATAAATTTTCCCAGCTTCAGCACTCCGACAAGTATTTGAAAAATACCAGCAAAAATTGTAGTCATAAAAATATAATGTAAAGTTACAATAGAGAGTTCTTCGCGTGAAAGATTTGGATACATTTGTGAAACTGCAACTCCAAGCCCTACAAATACGACTGCAACCGCACCTGTTGCGCCGCTAATCATACCTGGCTTACCACCGATAATTGAAGTGATCAGACCGATAATAAAAGCTGCATAAAGTCCTACAAGCGGACTGACACCAGCGATAAAACTAAAAGCGATTGCTTCTGGAACCAGTGCAACGGCAACAACCATACCGGATAGAAGATCGTTTTTTATGTTTTGCGCTGTATAATTTCTAAGATTAATCAAAAAAACCCCTATATTGAAAAGTGCGCGATTATACTAAAAATAGTATTTAAAAAAAATTAAAGGGGAATCAGAAGGCTGGCAGGTTCATGAACAGACTCGAAATACTTTATGGTGATGAAGTAAAAAAGATCGCTTTTACAGTGCGAAAAGTAAGTCTGCATGGAGATAAAATTATTCTCAAAGGACCAAGGCACAGTGGCAAGACCTATCTTATTTTAGATTTGCTATCTTCTCTTAAAAAAGAGAGTTTTTTATATATTGACTTTGCAGATATTCGTATTGATGCTTCTATTGCAGTAAATTTGGATGTGTTTTTAAAAAAACATCCTCAAATAGAACTTTTAGTTCTGGAAAATCTTGATTTTGCATTTCCTCTTCCTTCTGTAAAAAAGATGATTATTACAACAAGTCAGAAAGATTTTCATCTCAGTGGTTTTGAAGAGATATATCTTTATCCGCTTGATTTTGAAGAATTTATTGCTTTTCACAAGAGAATAAGTGATGCAGAGTCACTTTTCGGACAGTTTGCCAATATTGGTACATTTCCGCAAATACTTGATACCTCCAGGTTTGCGTATGTTCAGACATTTCAGCAATTGCTTTCAAGCTATTATAATACACCTGTAGAACTTGAGATATTGAAAACATATGCTTTGCGCCAGAGCACTTTGGTTTCTACTTTTGCGATGTTTAATCTTGTGAAAAAGCATCATAAAATTTCAAAAGATAAATTTTATCTCTATACGCAAAAATTGCAAAATGAAGAGGTAATTTTTATGGTGGAGAAGTTTGGACAAAAAAGCACCCAAAAAAAATTATATATGATTGACTTTGCCATGAGAGGTGTTTTAAGTTTTGAAAAAGATTTTATTCGGCGATTTGAAAATATGATATTTCTTGAACTCTATAAGAGAGGTTATAAAATATATTATCATGAACTTTTTGAATTTTATTTACCGCAAACAGATACAGTGATTTTTTCTGCCCCTTTTCTTGTGGAAAATATTATTATTAGAAAACTTGAGAAATCGGTGCAGGAATTATTGAAATTAGGTGTAAAAAGTGTTCAGATACTTACAATGGGTACACAAAAAAGTTTTTCACAAAATGGCATACAGTATGAAATGATGCCATTTTGGAATTGGGCATTGCAGTTAGCGTAAGTGGTCAAGAAAAAGATTAAGGTTGAAAACTTTAATACCTAAATCACCATTGGCAACAAAAAGAAGTCCAGAAGTTTTATTTATCGAAACACCCAATGTTTTTCCTTCCATCGGAAAAGTACCTGTTTTGTGGATATGCTCAGGATCTCCCAGATCTAAAAGTGCAATGCCGTCAGCGCCGGTTGCAGCAAGACCTTTGGTACCCTGATCTACCAGTACAAGAGCATAGACAGCTGTTTCCTGAAATTTACTAATCATTTGTTTATTGGATGGATTGCTAATATCATATATTGTCATTCCAGATTTTTCATTTGGGACATACTCATATATACCATTATGTGAAACAGGATTTGTCTGAATAGAATCTTTAGTCAATATTTTTACTTTACGAGGTGCGTGAATATCCTGAATATCATATACATTGATAAAACCTTCTCTATTTTGAACATAAAGAGTAGTTTGATCTTCAGAAAGTGAAACTTTGCTGGCATTGATACCGGTTATAGTTGTAATTACGTTATGTTCAATTTTATCTTTATATCCGATTTGAATTACTTCTACTCCTTTGTCTCCTTCTGCAATAAAAAGTGCATTGTCAGAAGAGGTCACATCTTCAGCCGGAGCAGTGGTTTCAAATGTACCGGCGTAAAGATTTTTATTTTCCTTTTGCAGAGACTCTGCAGATGTACCGGATGAAGTATTTTGTAGTGATGTAGTACCTTCGGTTTGAAGATTTTTATTTGTGTTGCTTTCGCCACTCGAAGTACTTCCTCCACAGGCACCAAGTATGAGAACCAATAGTGCAGACAATGAAATTTTTTGCAGATTTTTTGTATATATTTTCATAATATTCCTTTATTAATATTGCTATTCCTTTGATATATGGATCGGATTAAAAGATTTTTTAATGAACAATCAAGTAGGGTTTGGAAGGATAAAGTTTAATATGGGAAAAAAGGAAACAGATGTTATGTGGTATTGATGAAGCTGGAAGAGGTTGCCTGGCAGGACCTTTGGTTGTTGCAGGAGTGATTTTACAGAGTGAAATTGAAGGGCTGGATGATTCTAAAAAGCTGACAGAACGAAAACGAGAAGTGCTTTTTGAAAAAATAGTACAAAATAGTTTATATGAAATAGTTTTTACAGATAATAAAACGATTGATAAAATTGGTCTCTCTAAAGCAATTTCAGACTCTATAGAAAAAATTTTGGAAAAGTTACAACCCTCTATAGCGATTATGGATGGTAATACGAATTTTGGTATTTTAGGAGTTCAGGCAGTTGTCAAAGCAGACAGTAAAGTTCCTGAAGTAAGTGCCGCTAGTATTCTTGCAAAAGTAAGTCGTGACAGGTATATGGTAGAGATGGATAGTTCTTATCCAGTATATGGTTTTCAACAGCATAAAGGGTATGGTACAAAAAAACATATTGAACAAATTCGTACGTATGGAAGATCTGAACTACACAGGGTGTCATTTTTTATAAAAGGGTTAGATGATTAAAAAATAGTGTTTGAAAACTTGTGCAACAATCCAGACAAAAGGAGCAATAAAGGTAATGGTACTGAGAGGAATGGCAATTAGCATAAAACGATGTATCTCTTTGGGAAAATGTTTTAATGAGAGCATATCGTACAATTCACGATTGACCCAAACTTCCTGAAACAGGATGAAAAGTAACATCGCCAGAGGGATAAAAAGTGTATCGGGGTAGGGTAGTTGTTCATAATAGATAAAGAAAAATACAGAAGCAAAAAGAGCACTTAAAATTTCAGATACAATATACAGAGCTGATCTGTTTTTACTAATGTATATCGTAAAAAGTGCACTGATAAGTAAAGAGAATATATACATTACAGCCCAAAGTGGCACATTATTCCTTTTATGAAATATTTGATATAAAGTCTATCATAAAAATAAATCTTTTTAAATAAAAAACAGGAAAACAATGACAAATTTAGATCTGTATGCCCGGATAGAGCCGATGATTGGATTTTATGATGCATATGAAAAACTTTATGAAGTTTATTTACAGATTTTGGAAGCATATGCACCTGAAAATATATTGGATGTAGGATGCGGCAATGGAAATTTACTTCATAAACTTTCCTTTCAATATCAGGCACTGGGAATCGATATAAGCCCTGAAATGGTAGAAATTGCATGTGCCAAAGGTCTCAATGCAAAACATTGCTATCTTCATGATGTCGAAGGTCAGTATGATGCGGTACTTGCAGTAGCAGATGTGTTAAATTATTTGTCAAAAAAAGAGTTGCAAAAGTTTTTGGAAGATGTCGCCCAACATCTCTCTGAAGGAGGTATTTTTGTATGTGACGTAAATACACTGCATGGATTTGAAGATGTTGCATCCGGTAGTATGATTGTTGATGAAGAAGATAAGTTTTTAGCCATAGATGCTTTGTTTGAAGAGCAGAAATTATATACAGATATTACATTTTTTGAAAAAACAGCACAAAATTGCTATACCAAAGAATCTGCTACAATTGTACAGTATTATCACTCTCTTAGCGAAATAATATCACTTTCTCCTATAAAAATGATAAAAAATTTCGATATCTCTCTCTTTTCAATGGAGTCAGATAAAACTATTTTAGTTTTTCAAAAGTAGCCTTTTTTTAATTCGGCTATTAGCCGCACTTGACTATAATAGAGCCAATTTATGGCAGGTGGTTTTAAAATGAGTACAAAAGAGACAAAGTTTATTTTTGTGACAGGTGGAGTGTTGAGTTCACTGGGAAAAGGTATCGCATCTGCGAGTATAGCAACACTTCTCAAGCATGCGGGGAAAGATGTTAGTATGCTTAAAATTGATCCATATATCAATGTTGATCCGGGGACGATGAGTCCTCTTGAGCATGGTGAGGTTTTCGTAACTGCCGATGGAGCTGAAACGGATTTGGATATTGGGCATTATGAACGTTTTTTGAATATTAATCTTTCCAAACAAAATAATTTTACGACAGGTCAAGTCTACTCTACTGTTATTGAAAAAGAGAGACGCGGCGATTATTTGGGAAAGACTATTCAGGTAATTCCTCACATAACCAATGAAATCAAAGAACGTATTTTAAAAGCGGGTGAAAATCATGACATATTGATTGTTGAGGTAGGTGGAACGGTAGGAGATATTGAAAGTTTACCCTTTTTGGAGGCGATTCGTGAACTGGGTGGAGATTTGGGGCGTAAGAATGCACTTTATGTACATTTGACGCTTGTACCTTTTTTAAAAGCAGCAGGGGAACTCAAAACCAAGCCGACACAGCACAGTGTTCAGGAACTGCGTCGTATCGGTATTTCGCCACAGATTGTGATATGTCGTTCGGAAATGCCGATTCCAAAAGATGTTAAATTGAAACTTGCTTCTTCATGTGGTGTAGAAAAGAATTCTGTGATTGAAGCAGCAGATGCAAGATCGATTTATAAAGTACCTATCAACTTTCTCTCTCAAAATATTTTAACGCCAATTTCAGAAAATCTTGATCTTGATATACAAACGCCGGATATGGAAGAGTGGAATGCTCTGGTGAAAAATGTTATTGCTCCCAAAAAAGAGGTGACTATAGGCTTTGTTGGAAAATATTTGGAGTTAAAAGAGTCCTATAAGTCGCTAACTGAGTCTTTTATACATGTCGGTGCCCATTTGGATACTAAAGTAAATTTGAAATGGATTGACAGTGAAGCAGTAGACAGTGAGTGTGAAGAGGGTATTTTTTGTGATGTAGATGGTATTTTGGTTGCTGGTGGATTTGGACAACGCGGTGTGGAAGGGAAAATTGAAGCAATTCGCTATGCAAGAGAAAATAAAATACCATTTTTGGGAATTTGTCTTGGGATGCAACTCTCTTTGGTGGAATTTGCAAGAAATGTATTGAATCTTGAAGATGCCAACTCTGTAGAATTTGAACCGGAATGTAAAAATCCTATTATCTATTTAATTGATGCTTTTATTGATGCCAGTGGAAGTAAACAGATTCGTACCCATAAAAGCCCACTGGGTGGTACGATGCGTCTGGGTGAATATGCATGTGATACCAAACCGGGTTCACTGTTGCGTAAAGTATATGGCGGGGCAAAAACAATTTATGAGCGTCATCGTCACCGATATGAAGCAAATCCGGCATATCGGGAAGCTTTTGAAAAAGCCGGTTTGATTGTCAGCGGAGAATCGGACGGGTTGATAGAAGCTGTTGAAATTAAAGAACATCCCTGGTTTTTGGGAGTGCAGTTCCATCCTGAATTTACTTCCAGGTTGAAAAAACCAAATGAAGCAATTCTTGGATTTGTGCAAGCAGCTCTTGAAAGTAAATCTGAAGAGTGATGTCTGTATCGGGAAAATTAACAAAAGAAGATATTTACCAACTTCTGGCAAACAGATTTAAAGAAGATCGCTGTACAAAACTTGCACAGATTCCAAAACCGTCAGAATTGAAAGATATTACCAAGGCTGCAAAGCGTATTAAAAAAGCGATTCAGATGGGTGAAAAAATTGCGGTTGTTGGTGATTATGATGCTGATGGTGTGATATCATCTGCTATTATCATGGAATTTTTTGAAGATCTTGGCGTAGATGCTACGTTGAAAATACCCAATCGTTTTGAAGATGGGTACGGTATCAGCCCTGAGATAGTTAAACGACTTGATGCACAGGTAATTGTTACAGTAGACAATGGCATATCTGCACTAGAAGCAGGAGAAGTGTGTGTGCAAAGAGGAATTGACTTGATTATTACAGATCATCATACTGCACCTGAAAAATTGCCTCAAGCCTATGCCATTGTAAATCCGAAACAACACGATTGTGATTTTCCAAATAGTGAAATATGTGGTGCACAAGTTGCCTGGTATCTGTGTGCTGCCATTAAAGAAGAGATGCAAATCGAATATAATCTTTCAAAATTTTTAGATATTCTGGCTATTGCTATTATGGCAGATATGATGGAACTCAAAGATATTAACCGTACTATGGTAAAAAGCGGGTTGAAATTTTTAAACCAAAAAAGACGCCCGGTATTTCGGGCAATTGCAGATTTTTTTAATAAAAATACTTTTCGCAGTGAAGATATCTCCTTTTTGATTGGACCTTTGATTAACAGTTCTGGAAGAATTGAAGATGCAACAAGATCATATGAGTTGTTACGTGCAAAAACCAACAGTGAAGCTATGGAAAAATTATTATATATAGTAGATTTGAACAATCATCGAAAAGAGATTGAACTTGAACTGTTTAATCAGGCACTGGAAAAAATTGACCAAAATAAAAAGATTATTGTTGTCTGGGGTGAAGGATGGCATGAAGGAGTGATAGGGATTGTTGCTTCCCGGCTTTCCAGACGTTTCCACAAACCGGCAGTTGTGTTTTCGGTGAATGCTGGAATTGCCAAAGGGAGTGCCAGAAGTGTGGGAGAGATCAATATCCTGGAGCATATCAGCAAACAGGCAGACCTGTTGAAAGGGTATGGCGGACATAAGGGTGCGGCTGGGATGGGATTGGAATCTGAAAATCTTCCTTTGTTCAAAGCACGTATGGAAGCTTCACTGGAAGAGGTACATGAAAATGACTTTGTTACAAAAACAGAAGTACTTGGCGAGATAGAGCCTAGTGCAATAGACTTTGAGCTTTTGGATATATTGGAAGAGTTTGAGCCTTACGGTC
>CAZYZD010000024.1:0-26612 GCA_964651755.1 uncultured Sulfurospirillum sp.
CGCCTTTTTAATCTTTGCTTTGAGTCCCGGTTTTTCAGGATCTTCCTCTTTTATCTCCTCCTCGGGTTTGTAACAATCTTCAGGCGGTACATTTTCCGATGTACCGTCTACATTCACAACATTAAGTTCCGGATGGATAAGCTCGCGAAGACGTTTCTGTACCACCATTTTTGTTGTCATAAGACTCATTGAACAGCCGTGACATGTTCCTGTCAGTTCGATATAAACCGTACCGTTTTTAACACACAGCAGTTTGATATCTCCTCCGTGTGAGAGCACATACTCTTTGACTTTCGGGAGGTGGTATTTTACTGCCTGGTAAATATCTTCATCTAAAAAGGTCATTATTTATCCTTTCTTATAATCTTTATAATTTACTCAAATAATACATCTTTTTGGCTTAATTAGGAGTTAATAAGTCCCAATTAAAAACTATACTAATATTCAGGTAATAGTTCTTTCTTACAATTACATTATAAATATTATTTCAGGAGGAATATTATGAAACGCTATCTTACTATAGGAACATTTTCTGTATTGGCAGCAGCAACACTTTTTACAGGATGTGGAGGAGGAAGCAGCAGCAACGACTCTACAACGAACAACACAACGTTACAAAACGGTTATTTCATTGACTCTCCAGTAGCAGGTATAGCATACGAAACTGCATCTGGTATCAAGGGTATAACTGATAGTAATGGTAAATTTCAATATAAAACACAAGAACGTGTAAAATTTGCTATCGGTAAACTTGATCTTGGAGAAGTCACACCACCGGCAGACGGTCTTGTGACACCACAAGCTCTGGCAAATGGAAATCAAACGGTCGAGACCACAATGTTACGTCTGATTCAGGCATTGGATGAAGATAACAATCCAGCAAACGGTATTACCATACCTCAGTATATTATTGATGCATTAAATACTATACCAGGTGAAATCAATATTACAAACTTGACAGATGATACACAAATTCTGAACCTCAATACAACACTGGCTGAAGCTATAGATGAAAATTATGATGGAGTCATTGATGTGACTGCACTACAAGCGCAAACACATTTTGAAAACAGTCTGCAACTGTGGCAAAATGGAATAAGACCAGATACGAATACAACTCAAAATCAGGGAAATACAAATACACAAGGTAACGGTACTGCATATGGACAGGGAAATGGTCAAGCAAATCAACAAGGTGGTTTAACCACAGCACCTGGAGCGATGGTTGATCTAACACAATACCCGCTGGCAACACTAACCGACGCACAAAAATACTCTCTGGCATATATGTGGAACGAAGAGAAACTGGCAAAAGATATCTATCTGGCACTCAATGAAGTCTATCCTGTAACACAGTTTTATAATATCGCAACAAGAAGTGAAACAGTACATGAAGCCAGCGTTGAAGCATTGGTACAACGCTATGATATAAACATCACCAACCTGGCTGACTATACTGTTAACTATTCAGAAGAGGAACTTAGAGCTCTTGCACCCGGTCAGTATGGTATTGACACTATCCAAAACTTATATAACATACTTTATGAAAAAGGTATACAGTCACAAACAGATGCTTTACAGGTAGGCTGCATGGTAGAGGTAACCGATATTAATGACCTCAACGAATATATCCAAACAGCACAGGAAGCTAATGCCACTGATCTGGTAGTTGTATTTGAAAACTTAAGAGCAGGCAGTTACAACCACTACTGGGCATTTGACAATGCGCTTAAAGCTGTAGGAGTTAGTGAGGGATGTGCCAGCGCAGGTGCAGAATATGCAAAAACGCCAGAGGAATATCCTACACATTTTCACTAAGTTTTTTTACATTAAAAGAGATTTATCTTCTTAAAAGGTAAATCTCTTTTAGAAATTCCTTAACCCAATTCAATCATGAAACAAGCACCGTTATTTTTATTGGAAACATTTATTTTTCCATGCATATGCTCTTCAATAATAATACGAGACATATAGAGTCCTAACCCTGTACCAAGTTTATCGCATTTGGTAGAAAAATAGGGATCAAAGATATGTGAGATAATCTCTGCCGGTATACCCCCTCCATTATCGCAGATAGTTATTTTGATTTTGTCAAACTCTTTTCGAAGTGTAATCCAGATAGATTTGGTACTACTTTTCTCTTTTTGTAAAAGTGCATCTTTTGCATTATTGATTATATTGATAATCGCTTGTCCCAATTCATTTGGAAAGCCTTTGATAAAAAGATCTTTTTCCTCCCGGATACGAATCATAATATTTTCATGATCTAGTACAGGTTTAACAATAGAAACTGCATGAGATATTACATCACTTACAGAAAATATAATCTGTTCTTTCTCTTTTTGGAAAAAATTTCTAAAATCATCAATGGTATTAGACATTTGGCTAATAAGCTTCTGTGACTTTTCACTAAACTCTTCTACCATTTTTTCATCTCTTATATTTGATTTGTATTTTAAGAAAAAAGTTTGATGAAGTAGTGACAGACTGTTAAGAGGTTGTCTCCATTGATGTGCAATCATACTGATCATTTCACCCTTCTGTGCCAAACGATTTTGCTGAAGTATTAGAAGTTGATGCTGACGATTTTTTTCTATCTCATATTGCATCTTTCTTTCTAAAATTTTATGAAGTTCTTCAAATTTTATCTTCATTTTACGCATATGAAAATAACGTATTGCAATAAAAATCAAAATAATCAGAAAGAAGAGGGATAGTTTTAACAATAATTTATAATCCATCCCCTGTTCATACTTTACCTGAACCCATTTGTTTAAAATCGCTTGCTGCTCTTCCTGCGTTATTGTATCGATTGCATGATTGAGCATAGAGACAAGAGCCGGATGACTTTTGTTAACCAATACCGAAAGTTTAACTGATGAAGAGAGTGTTCCACTGATCTTGACATTACTCAATCCCTGCTGCTGAATCGAATAGACAAGAGAAGGAAGTGTGTTGACAAAAGCAACCAATTCACCTGAAGCAACTTTCTGCAGACCTGTATCTGTATTTTTTACAGTCACTAACTTAATACCGGGATAAAGCTTCGGCAGCAATACCTGTGCAGGAGACTCTTTTAAAACACCTACATTCCCCGAATAAGCAATCTGTAAAAAATTATGTACCAGTAATGCATCGGTATGCGTTACAAATGCTCTTGGTGTTACAAAATATGGTTTCGTAGCAAAATAACTCTTTTTAACTTCCTTCGTTGCCTGCTCACCGACAATAATATCACAACGCCCCTCTTTCAGATACTCACGGCTCTGAGAATAACTGGTAGTTTTTACCAACACAAAAGGGATATCAAGTTTATGGGAAAAGAGTTTGACATACTCTGCAAGAATACCTTCATATTCTCCCTGTGCATTGATATATTCAAATGGCATCCAGTTAGGATCAACACACATTTTGATTACTTTTTTATAATCTGCCTGTTCTTCTACTGTAGCCGATAAAAAAAGAGGCAGGAACAGCAAAAGAAAACGAAATCTAGTCATTATATATCTCTTTCATCATCTTAAAAATTTTAAAGTGCCTGGGATTTTCCAAAAAGATACCCCTGAGAGTAATCTATACCAAGTTCTTTTACAATATTGAAAATCTTCTCATTCTCTACAAATTCTGCTGTAGTTAAAATATTTTGATCTTTGGCAAAAGAGACAATTGTTTTGACAATAGAACGGGAATATTTGTTTTTATCCAGATTTTTGATAAGCGAACCATCAATTTTTAATATATCAGGACGGTAACTCAAAAGCCGCTCATAATTTGAATAACCGCTTCCAAAATCATCTATGGCTATTTTAACCCCCATCTCTTTGATTTGATCAATAAAATGTACAATAGTTTTGAAATTTTTTACATTTGCATCCTCTAAAAGTTCAAATGTTATTCTATCTGCATATTCAGCATACTCTTTTAAAAGAGCGTTGATTGTTTTTCGAATACTATTTGAATATATATCTTTTAACGATAAATTAATTGCGATATTAATATCATTATTTTCAAGTGCTTTAAATGAGTTTTGCAACACAATTTGGGTAATCTGATAATAATATTTCCCTTTTCGTGCTATATCCAGAAACTCTCCGGGGAAAAGGATATCACCCGATTCATTGACAAGTCGCACAAGAGATTCATAACGTGTGATTTTTTGGGTTTTATTTTCTATAATAGGCTGAAAATGGGAAACAATACCTCCATTTTGAATAGCATTTTTAATGGTTGCAATCGTTTCAAGATTTTTCTGTGCATTCAATTTTTCAAAATGGGCAAAATTATTTGAGATAATAAAATCCTGCTTCATGTAATGCAATTTTTTAATACCTATTCTCGCACTCTCCAGAATATTGTTGTGTTTATAAGCCACACTCATCAGCAAAGAGATCTGATATTGTAAATCTTTAACAATTACAATCTGATTTTTAATCTTTTCATGAAATATTTTAAGTTGTCGTATAAAGTGACTCATTTCAAAAGGGAGCACACTCTTTTCAAATGCCACAGCATACTCACCATAACGAAGCGGATAAAGTTTCCCATAAAGCACACCTGCGGCAAGCATCTCATTTTCAAGAAATATTTTTACTTTTTCCTGTATAAGATGCACCATCTCTGTATTGTAAAAATCTTCCACTGTAGAAAAATCTTCCAGTTTCATATAGATAATAACAGGTTCTTGAAGAAGTGCAAAACTGTTGTCAAACTCCCTCTGCTGATTCATAATATCACTGATATCATCTCGAAGAGCGATATACTCTATGACATTGCCATCTTTATCCAGAATCGGACTTATTGTCGCCTTTACATAATAGGAAGAGCCATCTTTTTTGAGGTTTTTAATCACTCCGCACCAGGTACGCTTTTCCCCCTTGATGGTATCCCACATATCTTCAAATAATTCAGAAGGTTCTGCCGGATGACGAATAATATTATGATTTTTTCCAATCAGCTCCTCCCGTTCATATCCGGAAATATCACAAAATGCATCGTTAACATAGGTAATAAAACCATTTACATCTGTTTTGGAAACAATAGAGCTGCTATCTACGACAACTTGATACTGTTTCAAAAGGTTGATACTTTCACGGGCTTCATCAAGAATTTTGAGTTTGGATACTACTTTATGTAAAGAAGATAAAAATTTCTCCATATTAAAAGGTTTTAAAATATAAGCATCCATACCGGATTCAATTGCTCTAATAAAATATTCGGGGTTAGTATAGGCTGAGAGCATCATCACAGGAGGCATATGTTCCTCTGTTTTTCGAATCTCTTCGATCATTTCAAATCCATCCATATGAGGCATCGTAATATCTGTCAATATGAGATCAATCTGATGTTTATGGTATTTTTTTACCCCGTCACGTCCGTCAACAGCGACCACCACAGTATGAAACAACTCTTTTAACAAGTCAGTAGTCAATTCTCTCGCTATACTGTCATCTTCCACATAAAGCAGTTTTAAATTTACAGTATATGGTAAAAGATCCGTTAATTGCATCTAAATTTATCCTGTTTTACTGATATTGGGGCAGTACTGATTGCATAGTATTTTATTTTAGAGTTGGAGAGGTAGATGAAAAAAAGATTTTTTAATCATAAAAAAACAGCGCAAATCAGTACTGAAGTAAAAGTATATAGTATAAATCTAAGTAAATATACACTAAAATCTTAGGAATCTTAGCAAAAGGGTCTGTATGCTTGATTGTATTAAAATACTTTACATTGAAGATGATATGACTACAGCACAATATCTAACAGAATTTTTGGAAGAGTATGGATTTGATGTTACACATACAGATACAATCAGCACTGCACTTTCATATCTGAATCAACAAAAATTCGATCTTGTTTTACTTGATCTTTCACTTCCCGATTTTAACGGTTTTGAACTCTTAAAAAGTACCGATTCTTCCAATATTCCTATTATCGTTATCAGTGCGTTCAGCGACACAAATACCAAACTCAAAGCTTTTCGTTACGGAGCATCTGACTATATGGTAAAACCTATCGACCTGCTTGAACTTGAAGCAAGAATCTGGGTGCATTTACAAAAAGTCAAAAAATCAACTTCCTCCGATATAAAACAACATGAACTCTTTTATATCAAAGATAATCAAATCTATCTTCAAGATCGGGTAATCGATTTTACACCAGTGGAATTTGAAATATTCTCCATTCTCTTACAAAATAAAAACCGAACGATCACCAGAGAAAAACTTACCGAAGCTCTCTCATCCGTCAGTTCACACCGGACACTTGACTACCACATCAAAAACATCAGAACCAAAATAGAAAAAGACTCTAAAAATCCAAAATACCTGAAAACCGAATACGGTATAGGATATAAACTGATCTTTTAAACACTCTCTTCACGGTAGTATTTTTTGCAAGGTTAAAACCTTGCCTTCGTGTTTACACCAGCTTCTCTGCACTGACCACTATACCATCACTGTCGGCATAGAGGTAATCTCCCTCTTTGAAAGTTACATCCAGAAAAGTAACCTCTTCTCCTTCCACCGCAGTCGCTTTTTTACGGCTTTTGCGTGGATATGTTCCCAATGCCCAGAGTCCTACCGCGATATTGCGCGTATTGTCAATATCACGTACATAACCGTTGACAACTATCCCTGCCCAGTTGTTTTTCAGCGCATATCCCATCAGCGTATCACCTACGATGGCACAGAGCGCACCTTTGGCATCGACAACGGCTATGCGTCCCTCTCCTTCTGTCTGCAAAAGCTTTACTAGTGCGCTGTTGTCCTCATCGAGTGCTATTGTCGTTATAGGTCCAAAAGCGGCAGTTGCACCCCCGTAACATTGCAATCCGGGTTTTACAACCTCTACCTTTTCATGATGTGCATCACATAAATCAGCAGTATGAAATTTATACATAATCAAGCTCCTTTTGCGTAATTGTATACTAATTAACCCAATATCCGGTAAAATTAGGTATATAGATATAAGGTGATATATGAAAGTAGTTACTGGTGTCGTAGGAAATGATGTCCATGTAGTGGCAAACAGGCTGATCGATATCTCTTTGAATGAAAGAGGTTTCAGGGTCTTTAACCTTGGAGTAAACACGTACCTTGAGGAGTTTATCGATGCAGCGATTGAAACAGATGCGGATGTGGTGCTAATCTCCTCTTTAAACGGAGAAGCGGAAGGGTGGTCAAGGGATCTTCCTTTTCTCAAAAGCAAATACAAACTCAAAGATGTGGTTTTTGTCATCGGAGGCAATCTCGCCGTGGGGGAAGTCGATCCGGATGAGATGATCCGAAAATATCAGGCATACGGCTTTGATCTGGTATTTCACCAGGTTGATCTGAACGAAGGACTGGACAGGCTTGAAGCTTATCTGAAAGAGAGTGTTTCATGAGCCTGTTACAACGTGAACGTGAAGCGATTGTCAATAACCCGTATGTAGATCATTTTGACTTTGCAGAGATAGAATCATTTATCAAAAACGCCAGCAAAAATCTTTTTATCTCCCACCGCTTCAAAACCAGCGACAAAATGCAAGTTCAGCCGCGGGGCGGTTTTCCTACTTATGAAAAGGTTTACAAGCTTTATGAAGAGTTCAAAGAGGCAGGTGTGGATATTCTCCCCCTTACTATCGACTCCAATACCCGTCTAAACGACTATGCCACAGCACAGAAAATGCTCCGTCTCTCCGAAGAGAATGATGTTGATATGCTCAACGGTTATCCGCTCATCAACCACGGTTACCGGACTACCAGAAAGATGATGGAGCATTTCGACACACCTGTCAGTCTGCGCCACGGTACCCCGGATGCCAGACTTCTGGTGGAGATCGCGCTGGCTTCGGGAATCTTTGAGATAGAAGGCGGTCCCATCACCTACCTGCTCCCCTACTCCAAAAACTTTCCGCTTGATAAAGCTTTTATCTACTGGAAATATGTCGAAAAAGTGTGTGCCAAATACTCCGAACTTAACGAACCGATCAACCGCGAATCATTCGGACCGCTCAGTGCCACACTTCAGCCGCCGGCTATCGTCATCGTCATCCAGATTATCGAGATGCTCCTCTCTCTTGAAGAGGGTGTGAAGTCATTTTCGGTCAGTTTTTCACAAACCGGCTCTTTCTTGCAGGATATCGTTACGGCAAACGTGATCAAAAAACTTTCACGCAAATATGCAGACAAATTTGGTCATGAAGATGCCGACATCCACCTTGTCTATCATCAGTGGATGGGTGCATTTCCAAGAAACAAAGAGCATTCCGAATCACTCATCACCACGGCAACAGTACTCGCCGGACTGGTAGGGGCAGATAAAATCATCACCAAAACCCGTGATGAAGCGTATGGTATCCCTACAAAAGAGTCCAACGCTTCTGCCGTCTCCAAAGTACAATATACCCTGGGAATCCTCCGCGCCCTGCCCCAAATCGGCGATGCAGAAGAGGAAGAAAATCTCACAAGAGAGGTCGATGAGATCATGGAAGCAGTCTTCAACGACAGTGCAGATACACTCTGGCGAAAAGTCTTCAACGCCATCAAAAAGGGACATATCGAGATTCCTTTTTCACCGCACATCATCAACAACAACAAAGTGATCACCGTGCGTGACAAAGAGGGAAATATCCGCATCTATGACAAAGGAGACCTTCCCATCTCCGACCAAAGTTTCGCTTTTGAAAAGAGTAAACTCTCGCTCGGAGAAGACAAAAACGCACTGGTTAGTCAAATAATCCAGGATATCGGGATCATGTTATGAGTAAACTCTATATAGATGTAGGAAGCACCTACTTTAAAATCAAAGACAATCATGGAATCCGTCAATACTTTCGTAACTTCGATAAAAACATCGCCGACGACCTTAAGGAAAAATGCGGCGACGTCATCGAACCCTATGCAAAAGAGGATATCTACATATGCAGTTCCGCAAACGGTGGATTGAGTACGCTCATCATCGCGCTGACCAACTCATTCAGTCTCAAATACGCCACCAATATCGCATACAATTCGGGAATCAATATCATCGAATCAATTCTTTACCCTAATATCTCAGACTATCCCGTACCGACCGAACTGATCGATGTGGTAATCATTGTGGGAGGAATCGATGATGTAGGCGGAATATTCAGTGAAGATTTGATCAACTACCTCTCTTTGCTTAGCTATTCCAATATTGTCTATACCGGCAGCCGGAAAAGCGCAATATATCTGGAACAAAATATCGATGGATTAAAGGTTCTGCCAAATATCGTTACCGATAAACTTCATGTACATGAAGAAGATCTCAAAAACTACCTGACAAACCTCTATCAGGCGGATATTATCGGGAAAGAGGATATCAAAGAGCTTTATGCCATCACTTCCAATCAAATCTACTCGACACCGTATATTGTCAACCGGACACTCGAAAAGTTACACAAACACTTTCCCGAAGTAGTCGATCCGTTCATTTTGGTGGATATCGGCGGCGCTACGACCGATATACATTACAGTACAGATCTTGTTGCAGACAATATGGTACTGGATAGTGGATACGACAGACTTGTCTTTAAAAAACTAGGCGTCTACAAATCCAGAGAGAGTCTGGTTTTTGCCGCCAAAAACAATGAGTTTGTCTATGAATTGCTCAACTACCTCAATGTCACCGAAAATATTCTGGAAGAGAAAAGCGAACAGGCGACCAAAATCCTGATGCAGCTTTCGATCTTTCTGGTACTGTACAAAGTTTCGGCACAACATCCGGGATATATCACCCTGCGGCTTGAACGGCTTAAAAGTATCATCTTTACCGGCGGTATCACCAAAGTCCTCAGTGAAGAAGATATAGAGACCATCATGCACTTTGTCTATAAAAAGATACTGGGCTATACACAAATCCCTGTGCTTGTTGTCGATAAAGCATATGAAATCTGGACACTACGCTAAAGGAGCAAACCATGTCAGTCAACTGTATACGAAACCTACTCGAAGTCTCCAGCCAGACACACGGCGATAAAGTTGCCCTAATACATGATCAGCGAAGTCTCACATTTGGAGAACTTCTCAGAAAAGTCAACCAGATCGCCCACTATTTCAGCGAACTTGGACTCCCGAAAGGGACACGGATCGGTATCTATTCCAATAAAAGTATCGAACAGGTGATCGCCATACTTGCCCTTTTGTCAACAGAGTATATCTTTGTACCCATCACCCGTTTTCTCAAACCCGAACAGGTCGAATATATCGTCAATGACTGCAATATCCAGTGTATCATCACCGACAAATCGAAACTTGAAAGTATTCAGGAAGCCAATTTTCAGGGAAAAGTCATCACCTACGAATCCATAGACAAAGAGAGTGTCTCTTTTGAGGAGATATACAAATACTACAATGAAAACTACGAAGCGAAGATCAAAAGTTTCGACAATGCCGTCATCACCTACAGTTTTGCCGCTTCCGGACTACCAAAAGGGATTGTCATCACACACCGCAACCTCATCGACGGCGCAAGAGTTGTTTCACAATATCTCAAACTCAAAGAGAGCGATATTATCAGCGGCGTACTCTCTTTTAACCTTGACTATGGACTGAACCAGATTTTCTGCACCCTCTACAAACGCGCCACGCTGGCAATCCACAAACTGGTACTCCCTTCCGACTTTTTCAACCATCTTTTAAGAGACCAGGTTACCGTCCTGCCGGTCATGCCGATCCATATTACCGAAATGTTCGACGAAGAACCCCACAGACTACCGGCACCGGAGCAGTTAAAAAACCTGCGTATCATCACCTCCTCCGGCGGAAAAATCACTGCCAAAATGCTGGAAAATATCGAACACTTTTTTCCGGAAGCAGAATTTTTCTCCATGCACGGACTAAGCGAAGCTTTCCGCTCTGCCTATCTTGACCCCAAACAGATCAAAATCCGCCCTACTTCCATAGGAAAAGCGATCCCTGATGTGGAATTGTTCATCATCAATGAAAACGGCGAAGCGTGCAAACCGCGTGAAATAGGAGAGCTGATCCACCGCGGAGCCTGCATCTACAAAGGATACTGGAACAGTCCAGAAGATACGCAAATGCGTTTCAAAAGTATTAAAATCCTGGAAAAAGTGATCAATCTGGAAGGAGAACTTACCGATGAAATCGTCGTAGCAAGTGGAGATTATGTCTATAAAGATGAAGAGGATTATATCTACTTCCACTCCAGAAAAGATGACATGATCAAAACCAGCGGATACCGCGTCAGCCCCGCAGAGATCGAACGTGTTGTCTACGAAAATATCGAAGCAATCCAGTCATGTGCTGTTTTCGGCATCGAAAACGAGATGATCGAAGAGGAGATCGTCCTGGTCTACAGCGCGGCATCGGAAATCCCCAAAAATGAACTGGTATTTGAACTCAAAAAACATTTGCCAAATTACATGATCCCTTCTGTCATCGTCTATAAACGGAGTATTCCGCTGCATTACGGAAAGATCAACAAAGCCGCTTTGAAAGAAGAAGTAGTAGCGGAGAAAGATATATAAAAAAAATTTTTATGCTATAATCATCACATCAGGGTTAGAAAAAGGTCAATGAAAGTTACAGAATATTTTAAATATACCCAAAAAAGAGCAGATCGGGCAAAAATCCGGGAAGAATGGATAGAGTTTGTTATCAAATATCCTGAAAAAAAAGTTATTCAGGAAGATGGTCGTATTAAACTATGGGCAAAAATTAAAGCAGTCAATAAATATCTGCGAGTGATATTACTTGAAGATGCAGAGACTGTACATAATGCTTTTTTTGACAGAAGATTCAAAGGAGACGAGGATGAAAGTTAAATATTTTTCAGATACAGATACTGCCTTATTAGAGTTTAACGATAAAAAGGTATATGAAACAATAGAAATCAACGATAATGTTTATATCGATGTAGATAAATCCGGCAATCTGGTCAATATCACAATCGAACACGCAAAAGAGAATGCAAAACTTCCTGAATTTTCTTATCAGGAACTAACAACAACAGCAGAGAACCTTGCAAAAGCATCCTAAAAATCTATGCTAACCTCTCCCACCCCTCTTCCACACTCTCTGCCCTATGGGCAATAAAAAGATAAAATGCGGCATTGAGTTTTACCAATTGTCTCGATATAGAAATAGCTTATTCATATATTAAATTATATTTCAATATGACATATTTCAAAGGTATCAAAAAAAATCATTATATACTACGTAAAGAATAAACCGCTTTTGACAAAATTCAAATTAAAAAAGGTAAAAATGAGATGTCCAGCATACTCAAAGCATTTATAAACATCATGCAAAACCCTATAATCAATCTTGTTGAGTATTATCAAGGAAGAAACAGAATTAACAATAGCGGAAAAGCGTTAGAAATTTTTATACAAGATGCTTTTGCAGGGACAATTCATGAAGATGATGAAAACAAAAGATTGCAAAAGTTGGAAGAAGTCTTTATATATCAGGGAAATCAAAATAATCCACCTGATTTGATTTTAAAAAATTCAGACGCCATAGAAGTTAAGAAACTCCAATCCCGAAACTCTGCAATAGCCTTAAATAGTTCCTATCCAAAAGCAAAGCTTTATGCCAATAATCCAATGATCACAAAGAGCTGTAAAAATTGTGAACCATGGAATGAAAAAGAGATCATTTATGCCATCGGTTATACTGACGACAAACATCTCAAATCATTATGGCTTATATATGGTAACTGTTTTTGTGCTGATCAGGATATCTATGAAAGAATCAAACATAAAATAACTGAAGGTATAAACACCATACCAGATGTGGAATTCACCTCTACCAAGGAACTTGGCAAAGTAAAAAAAGTGGATCCTTTAGGCATAACAGATTTACGTATCCGTGGAATGTGGCATGTAGCAAATCCTTATAAAATTTTTGACTACATCTATACATTTGATGAAAAAGCCATCTTCCAACTCATTTGTTTAATGCAAGAGGAACAGTATAATACCTTACCAGAGAAAGATAAAGAAATTTTAGAAAACAACAAAAATCAAAATCTTCAAATCCACAATGTAAAAATAAAAAACCCTGATAATCCAGTACAATTAATGGATTGCAAGCTATTACTTTTTAAGGTCTTTTCATGAATATTATATCTTTATTTTCAGGTGCAGGCGGACTTGATCTGGGATTCGAAAAGGCAGGTTTTAAAACCATTTGGGCAAATGAATATGATAAAGAAATATGGGAAACTTTTGAAAAAAATTTTCCGCATACTACCCTCGACAGAAGAAGTATCAAAGATATTCCATCGAGTGAAATTCCCGAAGCCGTTGGCTTAATAGGCGGACCTCCATGCCAAAGCTGGAGTGAAGCAGGAAAATTAAAAGGTATAAACGATCATAGAGGACAACTATTTTTTGAATTTATACGTGTTCTTCGAGATAAAAAACCACTTTTTTTTCTGGCGGAAAATGTTTCCGGAATGCTTGCAAATCGTCATAAAGAAGCATTGGAAAATATCAAAACTCATTTTACACAAAGCGGTTATAATCTATCTTTTAAACTTCTTAATGCACATGATTATAAAGTAGCACAGGACAGAAAAAGAGTCTTTTTTGTGGGTTTCAGGAAAGATTTAAATATAACATTTGAATTTCCTGAACCATTTTCAAAAAAAAGAACATTAAAAGATATTATCTGGGATTTACAGAAGAGTGTATTGCCTGCATGTGAAAAAAACTATACCAATGGAGACAAATGTAAAATACCAAATCATGAATACATGATTGGTGGATTTTCTTCAATGTATATGTCAAGGAACAGAGTCAGAAGCTGGGATGAACCATCTTTCACCATTCAAGCGGGAGGAAGACATGCACCACTCCATCCGCAAGCCCCTAAAATGCAGCTTATTGAACAGGATAAAAGAATTTTTGTACCTTCCAAAGAACATTTATACAGAAGATTAAGTATCCGGGAGTGTGCGAGAATTCAATCCTTCCCGGATGAACATATCTTTTACTATAAAAATTTAACTGCCGGTTATAAAATGGTAGGAAATGCAGTTCCACCATCTTTAGCATACTATTTGGCAAAAGCGATAAGAGTACAATTATTATCTGCATATACCCACAAAAACGCTGAAAAAGAGAATCTCTCTTCGGCAAACAGACTAAATAGTGAAAAAAAAGCAGTTTCTAAAATTAAGAGAGTCTCATGAAGAAACGTTTTCGCAAACTCTACAACCTCTCCCACCCCTCTTCCACACTCTCTGCCCTATGGGCAATAAAAAGATAAAATGCGGCATTGAGTTTTGCCAGTTCAAGCAACTCGTGTGACGGATTTTTCAGCATCTCTACAGACCTTTCCAAAGAGATTCTTTTCCATGATTTTTCATAGCCAATCCCAAAATCGGCAGGGTTGATATAGTGTTCGCTAATCTCCCCGTTTTCGCAAATCCAGTATTTACATTTGCTGTAGATCTCCGGTGTTCCTTCATTGCCCTGGACGATAACCAGACGTTTATAACGTCCGGCAAAAATAGCGGCATATTTTTTGACAAATGGTTTGTGAAACACACCGATCAAAGCATACTCTGCAGAGGGGATATTATGCAGCTTTTCAACTGTATTGAGTCCGGTACGAAGTCCGAGGCGATTTCTGATCTCCGTAAGCTGACTCAACTGCGGAAAAAAGCGTGCACGGTCAAAATAGTTACAGTTTACAGGCAGATCAATCCTCTCACACACCTCTTTGACAGTCGTTCCCGCCTTTGAGGGTTGCAGACGATCCCCTGTCACCGCCAGCTGCAGTCCACTCTGTTTCAAAAAGCTCGCAACCAAAGGAAAAAGATAGGGATTATCCACCTTCCCGTCATAGGGATACCCCAGTTCTATCGCATTTTCAACCGGCATTTTTTCTATATAGTTGTCAAACAGATCCAGCACGGCACGAAACTCCTCCGTACTCTCTTCCCTGACACGCCACCCCAGTAAAAAAGCGCTGACCTGTTCAGGATAAACACTCTGCTCCAGTATCATCCGCATAGTCTCCTGCATCTCTTCCCGGGTAAGCTCCCTGTTATGCTTTTTCCCTACACCAACGGCTTTGATCGCTGTATGAAACTCCATCTTCCCTCCCTGTGAAAAAAATATATCATAACAAAAAGCCGATAAGGATATCATCTTATTTCATGAAAAATAAAATGAAAACTTAATACAAAAAAGAAAGTTCTCTTAAAGTGATATAGGAGTACCATTTTTACTTCAATAGACTATGGCAAGGCAAATACATGAATATCATCATTGCCGGGGCGGGGACTGTCGGCTACTCTCTGGCTCAGGGGCTTTCATTTAAACACAATGTCATCATCGTAGACAAAGATATCCAGAAACTCAACAAAATAGAAGAGAATCTCGATATTTTGACGCTGCTTGGGAACAGTGAAGATCCCAAAACCTACCAGCATCTCAATCTTAATGAAATCGATCTCTTTATCGCAGTGACAGACTCGGACGAAGCGAATCTTCTCTCGACACTGATTGTGGAAGATGCGGTAACAGTTACCAAAAAGATTATCAGACTCAAAAATGACTACTTTGCCCAAAGCTCCGTTTTCGAGAAACTCGGCATCGATGAACACATCTTCCCCGATACTCTGATGGCGGAAAAAGTCAGGTCACTCTTTGATTTTCCAAAAGCAAACAATGTCAAAAACTTCAACCAGTGCCCGCAAAAACTGATCTCCGTCAAAATCCATTATGCCGACGAACGACAATACCGCATCGATGATATCTGCGATGAAAACGTCGTGGCTGTGGGTATTGAGCGTAAAAAGGAGTTTATCATTCCCGATACTTTCACCATACTGGAGGAGCGGGATCTTATCTACCTCTTCGGAGATGCAAACACCATCCGCAAACTCTCGCATACACTTGACAGTAAAATGCCCTCTTCTATCAAAAATATTGTCATTTTCGGCGCAAACCCCTCTGCGCAAAATATCGCAAAAGGTCTGCTGGAAAACCAGCTCTCTATCAAAATGATCGAAAAAAACAGAGAGTACTGCAAAGAGGCGTCAGAGATACTACAGGATAATGTCACCATCATCAATGCACCCTTTGAAGAGCATAAACTCTTTGAATCAGAAGGTCTCAAAAATGCAGATATGATCATAGCCGCAACCGAAAACGATGAAAAAAATATCGTCAAATGCATCGAAGCCAGAGAGTTCGGTATCGAAAAAGTAGTTGCCATCAACAACGACAAAGAGTACTACTCCCTGATGCACCAGCTCGGTATCGTTGTCGTGCGCGGTGCAAAAGTCGGGGCACACTATGCGATTCTGGAGAAGATAACTTCAAGCAATATCGTCAATGTCCGCCACTTCTGCGGTGGTGTCGCAGTTATGTTCGTACGTAAAATATACCCCGGTTCTGCACTCATAGGCAAAGAGATCACCCCGCTGGACAAAAAAGATACCCTATTCTATCTGATCCGCCAGAATACAATCTATAGCAAAGCAGAACTTTCACCGCTGGAAGAGGGAGATGTGATAGTCCTGTTCGCTAAAACAGAAGATGAGGAGAGTATACAAAAATGGATCTACTCGCTCTAAAAAATATACTCAAATTTCTCTCCGTTATCGGAACGGCGCTGAGCATCTTTTTTCTGCTGCCTATCCTCTCGGGATGGCTCTATCATGAAGATATCTATGCTTTTGCACTTTTTGATGCGCTTTTGTTTGCCCTGAACGGTCTGCTTTTTCTGCTGCTGAAAAGACATGAGATGAAACTCAGCATCAGAGACGGCATCCTCTCCGTCAACCTCGTATGGCTTCTGCTGGGAGTGGGCGGTGCAGTTCCTCTGCTACTCTACAGCGACATTACACTGGCAGACGCTTTCTTTGAAGCGATCAGCGGTTTTACTACCACCGGAGCTACCATCTATACAGACATAGAATCCCTGCCCAAAAGTATCCTTATGTTACGCAGTCTGATGCACTGGCTGGGCGGTATGGGGATCATCGTACTGGGTGTAGGACTCTTTTCCCTCATCAACCCCAGCGGCTCCATGGCACTTTTCAAAGCCGAGTCTACCGGTATCAAGATGGAAAAACTTACCCCAAAAATCAAAGATACCGCTATCCAGCTATGGGGTATCTACCTGCTCTTCACCCTGCTGGATATGATTGCGCTGCATCTGGCAGGAATGGGATGGTTTGACAGTCTCAACCACGCTTTTTCGACAATCTCAACAGGAGGATTTTCCACCAAAAACGCTTCACTGGGCTATTTTGACTCCACGATGATCGTTTGGATCACAACATTTTTCATGATCATTTCTGGAATCAACTTTCTGGCGCATCTGAAATTTGCCTCAACCGGAAGTGTACAGGGCTACAAAAGAGAAGAAGTACTCTGGTATATCATGATCTTTACCCTTCTCTCCGCAACGCTCAGCGCTGTCATAGTAGTAGTCGATCATGAACAACTGTTTCATGCATTTACCCATGCCTCTTTTACCATCGCCTCCGTACTCACCACCACAGGATTTGCCACGCTTGACTATGAACAGTGGGGACATATGGCTGTAAGTATCGTCTTTATCGCCATGCTCATAGGCGGAAACGCAGGCTCGACAGCAGGCGGTGTCAAAGTGATACGCTATATCGTTTTGTTCAAAACCCTCTCCATCCAACTCAAAAAAACCCTCCACCCCCATGCCATGGTCGCTGTTTTTATAGACAAACAAAAAGCATCCTCCGCCATCATCAACTCGACAACCGGATTTATCATGCTTTTTATCATCACCAATATCATGATATCGATCTACCTCTTTTCACGGGGATTTGACGCACTGACAGCCGTTTCAACAGCCCTCGCCTGTGTAGGAAATGTAGGACCGGGATTCGCACTGACTGGACCTGCCCAAAACTACGCTTTTTTCAGCGGCGCCGATAAAATCATACTCTCCATCGCCATGATCGCAGGACGACTGGAGTTTTATACGGTAGTATTGTTATTTAGCAGGGAGTTTTGGAAGAGGTTTTAGATTGAAAAAGTTGCACACAAATACTCCTCTACTGCCTCTTTATCCCCCTTGAACAGAATCCTGTTCTCTCTTTTTGAGAGTTGATAGTCATACATCGGATCATAATAGTCTCTCAGGAGTGGTTCTATCCAAAGTTTATGAAGCTGAAAATTCTGTTCCTTCTTCTGCGCCCTGAAAGCGTTTTCAAAAAGTTCACTGATCTCTTTGTGTCTCTTTCCTCCCAGCCGCCGCTGGATACGGTCTATGCTGTTTCGGATAGTCTGCGCCCACTTCTCTTCTCCCTCTTGTGCATAATACTCCCTGTACTCTTTCTGTGCCTGGGTTACATACTCGTCAAAAGTGATTTCCACCCGTTCATGAAGAGGGGTTTCCAAAATCACCAGCCCTCCCTGTGCAATATGTTCAGAAAGTTTTGCAGGAACATACAAACGACCGACATTTTTACCTTCATCTTCAAGTATCAGGTTTTGATACCCCTCTTCAAGCTTCTGCAAAAGGGCAAATGCAAGCAGATTTTCAAAATCTATCTGCGTAGGCTGCGGTATGATATGCCTGCCAAATGCGGAACCTCTGTGTCTTGCCAATCCCTCAAGGTCGATACTGTTTGCTATTTTATGCAAAAGCAGTGTTTTCCCCGATCCTGTACGACCACCCAGCAATACCGGTGTAAAACGCCCCTCCATCTGCTCCATCTCACTCAGAAGATAATTTCGAAACGCTTTATAACCGCCCGCAATGCGCACAACAGGATAGCCTCTTTCATGAAGCCACTGCTGTGAGATACGCGACCTCTGTCCACCGCGAAAACAGTAAAGCATAGCATTGGGATGTTTTTCAATAAAATCGATCCAGGCAGCGATACGCTCTTCTTTGACACTTCCAGATACCAGCTCATGCCCCAGTTTGACAGCTGCTTCATTGCCGTTATTTTTATAGCGGATACCCACCATCTCACGCTCTTTGTCGTTCATGAGCGGTAAATTGACTGCCGTAGGGAAAGCACCCCTGGCAAACTCCACCGGTGCCCTCACATCGATAAGCGGTATCTTTTCAGTCACCAGTCTTTTAAAATCATGGTAAAGGGGTAAATCCACCTATACCACCTCTATCAGATGTTCGGAACTCTTGTGTATCTCACCGATAGCTTTCAGAGAGAGTCCCTCTTCTGACGCAATCTCCAGAAATGCCGGAACCTCCTTTTTCTGGACTATTACCAAAAGTCCGCCGGAAGTCTGCGCATCACATAAAATCTCCCTTTGCTGCTCTGTCATCGGAGATATTTTGTCACCGTAGCTTTTGAAATTTTTACGCGCTCCTCCCGGGATGCACCCCATCTGTCGGTATTTTTCGGTATTTGGCAGCAAAGGTACATCTGCAAAACGCACTGTTGCACAGATACCGCTTCCTTCACAAATCTCAGACAGGTGCCCCAGCAGACCAAAGCCCGTTACATCGGTCATGGCTACCACCCCTTCAAGCTGTGCAAAAAGGTATCCCGCTTTATTGAGTGTGGTCATCGCTTCGATAGCCGGATCGATATCGCCCGAAGCGATCTTCTTCTGTTTCTGCGCTGTAGAGAGTATCCCTATACCCAGCGGTTTTGTCAAAAAGATATCACACTCCGGCAAGGCAGTATTGTTCTGCATAAGATAACGGTTTTCCACACGCCCCGTAGCCGCCAGACCGAAAATCGGCTCCGGAGAATCGATGGAGTGTCCGCCTGCCAGCGGAATTCCCGCATCTTCACACACTGCACGCCCTCCGTCAATCACCGCCCTTGCCACCTCAGCGGAGAGTTTGTCGATAGGCCATCCGAAAATAGAAATTGCCATCAGCGGTTTACCGCCCATCGCATAGATATCACTGAGCGCATTGGTCGCGGCAATCTTTCCGAAGATAAATGGATCATCCACAATCGGCATAAAAAAGTCTGTCGTACTTAAAACAGATGTACCATCTCCCAGATCAAAAGCTGCAGCATCATCTTTGCTATCATTTCCCACAAGCAACTCAGGATAGGAGATTGTCTCTCTGGTGCTTTGCAAAATCTCATCCAGCAGCATCGGTGAAATCTTGCAACCGCACCCCGCACCGTGGCTGTATTCTGTCAGTTTGACTTCTTTCATGAACTTCCTTTCAATCCATTCAGATATAATTTCGGCATTATATCAAAGAGAGACAAAGATGATAGACATCCCCAACTACAAAAAACTTGAAATAGAAAATATAGTTTTCGACTACAATGGTACCATCGCCAAAGACGGCATCGTTCTGCCCCGGATCAAAGCCCTTTTCGCCCAGCTTCATGAAACATACAGACTCTATGTCATCACCGCAGATACTTTCGGAAGTGTCAGAGAACAGGTATCGGCTTTTGGATGCGAAACCATCATCCTCTCCAGCAACGACCATACTGCCGAAAAAGCAGCCTTCATCAACAAACTCGGCGCAGAAAAGTGTGTCGCATTCGGCAACGGCAACAATGACGCTAAAATGCTCGAAACCGCTGCACTGGGTGTGGCGATAGTAGGAGATGAAGGGTGCAGCAAAGAGACGATGCTTAGTGCAGATATCCTCTGCAAAAACATTCATGAAGCGCTGGAACTTCTGATTTACCCCAAAAGGCTGATAGCTACACTGAGGAAGTGAACATATAAATCAAGTCTCATTTAGAGACTCTGTTTTTTATATTTTGTATCCAGTTCGATACATTATCGCACCAGTCGTCACAAAACTTTTTATCGATCAAAGGTTCGATGACTTTTGTTTTGGTTTTGACCAGATCCTCTTCCAGCGTATGAATATGCATCGGTAAATCACAATGTTTGTCAAAAGTACAGGCAGCTTCAATCCCTATACGTGCAATTTCAGATGCACTGTGGTTTTCATATGCCTGTTCCATGGCACCGAGTGCAAAATTTCCGCCACTGCCGTTTGCCCAGAACCGGGAGTATTCTATGACATATCTGTCCGGCTCCACACCAAAAATACCGCTGCTGTTTGCGATCAGTAATCTGATATGAGAGGATTCTACATCACCGGCTTTCTGAGGCAGGATATAGTGTTCGCGTTTGAGAATCCGATGCACTTTCAGCAATGTCCGGTAAATATTGTCTATGCCATGCAAAGAGAGCTCTTTTTTACTGCTGTAAAGAGATTGAAGAAACATCTGTTTGGCAAGAGAGGAACCAACAGAACCGATATAATTATCTTTATACTGTACAATTTTGGAATTATTCTCTTTATGTGTCGATTTGATTCTGATATAACCGTTTTTCGTCGTCAAAGTATCGGCGGCAATCACAATCTCCCGATCCTTTTTCACAACCACTACAACTGACATGTCATCTCCTTCACCGTTTCAATATGTATAGGAAGCGCAGACCCCTCATCAAACTCACACGCGGACACAACACCCAGTTCCGCTATTTTAGCTGCATCATATTTGTCATACACATGATACATAGCCCCGATAGCAAACATTCCGCCGCTTCCAGCCGCCCAGAACTTTGAAAACTGTTGTATATCTTTATCTTCGTCAACACCGTAAATACCGCTGCTATTTGCAATCAGTAACGAGATATTCAAAGATTCAACCGTCTGCTTGGGTGTGTGTCTGTATTTTGGATCAAGATAGTAGCGCTTTTTTAAAATCTCATGCAGTTTCAGCATAGAAGTGTAAATATTCTCTACACTGTCGAAAAGAAACTCCTCTTCGCTGTGGTGAAGCGCATGGCGAATCATATGTACTGCCATATCGTCACTGGCACATCCTATCCAGGTATCATGATACTTGATAAGTTTTGGATGCTCAACTTTGTACTCTGTTCCAAGGACAACCGAACCCCGGGAAGTCAATCTATCGGAGGCGATAGCAATCTCTCCCTCTTTTCTTACAATTACCACTACTGACATTTTCTGATCCTTTCAATACAAGCAGTTTTACCGTTTCTCCAGCTTCTCCACCAGCCACCCCTGCACCAGTGAACCGATGACAATATAGAGCGTCAGAACCGACGTAAAAAGAAACCCAAAATAATCCACCATCAGCGGAAGCAGAGGCAGCTTAACGGCTCTGGCATAGAAAAACGTAGTGATATAGCCATCTCTTAAGCCCTTTGCACGTAGTTCCTGAAGCAGCGGATACCAGGCATACATAGGACCGTGGCTTAGAAGCCCTATGAAAAGCGCCCAGAACCACCCTTTGACACCGCGCTGTTTTGCCAGACTTTCCAGATTGCTTTTACCCTGAGTGAAGTAACCGATCACCCCCATCAGAAAAATCACAATCACAAAAATCGGTACGAGAATCTGAAGGATAGAGAGACTTTTATGCAGTGCTGCAAAGGCTTTGGCAGTGTCAAACACAGAAAGTATCACATATGCCGCAACTACCAGTGCAAGAAATTTGACACCTTTGAACTGAAATTTTCTTTTTGCAGGTTTCATGAGAAGAGACGCACCGTGGCTACTGTCGCAATCGCTATGAGGATCGTAAACACAAATGCCAGAACATTACGCAAAACCGTAAAACGCATCCCCAGCACTTCCACTTCCAGAGGCAGCTGTACCACGCCAAGCGTCACCCAGGAGAGGACAAAAGCACTCACCGCATACATAGAAATCCCCTCTTTCAGCAACTCCCCGCCGATAATATAACTCACCATCGCCTGTCCCGCAGCCACACCTCCTGCAATCGTACCCACCAGTGTATCCCAGAGGATATTTCCGGTAAAAAAGGAGCTTAAAAACTCCGGTGTGATCAGCGTCTGAAAAAGCCCTACCAACCCTACTACGCCAAGTATCATGGGCAGCATAGAAGCAAATCCCATCGCACTGCGTTTAAGTACCTGCAAAAATGTTGCTTTTTGTTTCTCTTTTTTCATCTTCTCTTTCTGGATAAAAAGGCATTGAACTGATTTGCAAATGCCTGTGCATCTTTGGTTCCAAAAGGTTTGGGACCACCTGTTATCTCACCGGTAGAGCGTATCTCTTCCATCAGATTGCGCATGGCAAGATAGTGTTTGATATTTTCTTTACTGTAGAGTTCTCCTCTGTGATCGATTGCATAAGCACCTCTGGCAATCACCCTGTCCGCCAGCGGAATATCCGCCGTGATGACAAGATCGCCTTCTTCAACCATCTCGACAATCTTATGATCGGCTTCATCCATTCCACTTTCTACAATCATGTAGGAAATAAATCCGGAGTCCCCCACTCTGATCTTTTTATTGGAGATTACGACAGTTTCCAGACCAAGCCTCTCGATCTGTTTCACCAGAATCGGTTTCAGAAGATTCGGCAAGGCATCACCGTCTATGAAAAGACGCATCAGAGTATCTCTTTGACACGCCCGACTGCACCTGAAGTGAGTCTCACTTTGATCCCGTGGGGATGTGTGGGAGAGTTGGTAAGAATATTCTGCACCACACCTTCAGTCAGTTTGCCGCTGCGCTGATCCTGTTTCAAAACAATCTTCACCCGCACTCCGGCATTGATATCCGCCCGCTTTCTGCCATCTGACATATCAGGCTGTTCTTGCCGCAGGATAAGCTTCCAGACGCGCTTTGGCGATAGGCTCGCCTGTTTTTTCATCAAATCCGTATGTACCTTCGGCAATCTTTTTCAAAGCATCCTCTACATCCTGCAACTCTTGTTTAAGCGTTTTCAAGACACCCTGATCACGGTCATTGTCAACCGCCAGTTCCGCCATATCTTCAACATCGTTGATCTCATCTTCCGCTGCAATCGTATTGATCTCACTTTCTACATCTGCTATCTCTTTCTCCAGACGCGCTTTCTCTTTCAATAGCAATTCTTTGAAATAATTTAAATCCAGATCATCTCTTTTTTGCATTGCAACTCCTTTTTGTTTGATACTTTCATGATAACATATGAGGGGATAATTTTACGAACCTGATGTATGATATAATTCTATAAAAGCAGTATTATACAAATTTTCTTTCCAAAACCACATAAAATACTAGAATTCCAGTATTTAAGTAAAATTTTCATTTTGCCGATGTATAATACTACTTAAGTAGAATTAATCGAAAGCAAAGGATCTTCAATGGCAAAAAGAGTGAAACCTCTGCCCACGCCGAAACAGGAAGGGTTTTTGACCAAAGAGCTTTTAGGACAATTCATCCGCGCCAGACGCACACAGGAAGGTTTGAAGATGCACGACGTCGCCATGCTGTGCGGAATCTCCATCGCCACTCTGACAAATATTGAAAAAGCGGAAGCAAGTGTACGCATCGATACTGCACTGCATGTTGCGCAGATGCTGGGCATCAGGATTTTGGTAGAGCCCTGGCAGCTGACTGATGGCAACTAAACTCAACGTTTTTTACAAAGAACAGAAAGTAGGCATCATCCAGGTTGACAGCCAGACGCAGGAGTTTGCCTTCGCCTATACCCGTCAGTGGAGAGAGGAGGGATTTGAAATCTCCCCGCATATCCCGTTCGATACACCCGCCTCTTCCGCGAGCATCAAAAAATTTCTTGACAATCTCCTTCCCGAAGGCAGAGCGCTTGATATTTTCAGCCTCTTTTTTCAGATCACCAAAAACAACACCCTCGCCATCACCAGAGAGATAGGCAACGAAACCTCCGGCGCCCTCACCTTTTTTGACAACAGAGTCGAAACAATCCCCACAACCACCAGAACCATCAAAGAGGTCGAACTGACCGACCGCATCAAAACAGAAGATCCGGTCAGACTCATCATCTGGGACGGCAAACCGCGTCTGAGCGTAGCAGGCGTACAGGATAAACTCCCCGTCATCTACCGCAACGGCAGTTACAGTTTCGGAGAGGGAAAACTCGCCTCGACACACATTCTGAAATTTGAAACCGACCGACAACGGCATCTGATCATCAACGAATATATCTGCATGAAACTGGCAAAAGCCGTCGGACTGGAGTGCGCGGAAGTGGAGATCAAACACTTCGGCAACAAACCCGCCCTGCTCGTCACGCGATTTGACAGAAAATGGATCAGTGAAGATGAGATAGAACGACTCCACATCATAGATGGCTGTCAGGCACTGGACCTCCCGCCGACACACAAATATGAACGCAATATGGGAACAGGCAAACGTGTCGAAGAGATCCGCGAAGGGGTAAGCCTGCAAAAACTCTTCGCTTTCAGCGAACAGTGCCAGAATCCCATCAAAACCAAACTCCAGATACTGCAATGGGCATTTTTCAACCTCCTCATCTCCAACAGCGACGCCCACGGTAAAAACATCTCTTTTTTCGCCGGTAAATCCGGCTACCGCCTCACCCCGTTTTACGATATGGTCTGCATCGCGATGTATCCTGAATTTGAACAGCAACTATCGATGGGCTACGGAGACAACTTCAGCACGGAGATTGGAAAAGAAGATATAGAAGCGATGTGCAAAACCTGCAATATCAACAAGCGGCTGGCATTTAAAGAACTCGCCACCCTGGCAAAAAAACTCCAAAAAGCAGTGACAGAAAACAACTTCATGGAAATAGCCTCCAATGCAGAAGAGAAAAAATTCGTTACAGAGATGCTGATATTTTTAGAGGAGAGAAGTCAGCGGTATTTGGGAAATATTTAAATTATACTAGCCAACACTGACCTGCACCCCAAAAAAAGACCACATAGCAGACTTTCAAACAAAACACCGGCAGAGGTTTCAGATAGCTCTTATGCTGACTGATTCACAATATGTGCCTGACTTTTGGCTTGGCAATGTTTTTTTTTGGGACAGTTTAAAGGGGAAAAAGTAAGAGTTGAGAGAGTGGGAAAGATATAGTTTTCAAGTTTGTTATAAAGTGGCATATTTAAACAGGTTTAAAAAAATGTATATTTTACATACTAAATCTATGCAAAAACATATGTATTGTAAACTTAAATGATTACTTAAAGAGTTTACTAAGTAAGATTATTGCATACTATTACTATGCAAAAGTATAAAGACAATAAACCAAAAACTCTTCGTTTAGAGCAGATAGTTCCAGATGGTCAGGTTGTTAATCGTAAATGGCTTTACAAAAAAGGATATGAACGAAGTAGTATAGACTATTATTTGCGTTCAGGTAAGCTTGAAAGTGTTGCCCGTGGTATATATCGCCGTCCAGGACCACCGTTAAAATGGCAACATCTATTTTACTCTCTTTGTGAGCTTGGTTATGCTCATCATATTGGTGGTAAAAGTGCATTGGATCTTCAAGGATATACACATTATCTCTCTCTTGGAAATAAGCAAAAGGTTATTTCACTGTTTGGTGATGAAAAGTTGCCATCTTGGATAAATGAGATATATCCAGATATAAAGTTTATCTCCTTTGCACAAAAAGGTTTTGTAAAACTTCCCGATGATAGTTTTACAACTATACCATTTGGACATTGGGATTGGGAATTAAAACTTTCAAGCGTTGAGTTGGCACTTTTTGAACTTTTAAGTCTTGTAAAAGATGAGACAGATTTTTTAATCGCAGATAAATATTTTGAATCAGCAACTATACTAAAACCAAAACTTCTTAACACTCTTTTGCAAATGTGTACACATATACAAACTAAACGACTTTTTTTATGGTTTAGTGATCGTCACTCTCATCAATGGAGTGCAGATA